>NZ_JASGEL010000120.1:0-16447 GCF_047606385.1 Microbacterium sp. | reverse complement strand
CGCCGAGACCGGGGTGGAACCCCACGGTCTCGGCGCGCGGATGCGGTCTCGTCGGACGGGACGGCGGATGCCGGCGATCTCACTTGGTGATGTCGCGCACCGTGCCCTTCTCCAGGCGCAGCCGGCGCTTGGCCTTGCGCGCCACGGCCGAGTCGTGCGTGACGACGATGAGGGTCAGCCCCTCGTTGTTGAGCGCCTGCAGCACCTGCAGGATCTCGTCGCGCATGCTCTCGTCGAGGTTGCCGGTGGGCTCGTCGGCCAGCAGCACCTTCGGCTGCTTGGCGATGGCCCGGGCGATCGCGACGCGCTGCTGCTGACCGCCGGAGAGCTCACCCGGCTTGTGGTCCCCGCGCTCGGCCAAGCCCACGTGCGCGAGCGACTCGGTGGTGCGCGTGACGCGCTCCTCCTTCGACAGCCCCAACGGCTCGAGACCCATCTCGACGTTCTCGAACGCGGTGAGCGTCGGGATGAGGTTGAACCCCTGGAACACGAACCCGATCTCGTCGGCGCGGAGGCGCCCCAGCTCGGTGTTGGACGCCTTCGCGATGTCGGCGCCGTTGAGGAACACCTCGCCCTCGCTGGGCCGGTCGAGCGCACCCAGGATCTGCAGGAACGTCGACTTGCCGCCGCCGGTCGGACCCTGGATGGTGACGAAGTCGCCCTGCGCGATCTCGATGTCGACCCCGGTCAGCGCCTTCACGACGCGTCCCTTCTGCTGATAGGTCTTCGTGACGCCGACGATGCGGTAGGCCGGGACCGCGGCCTTCTCGGCCACGCCCTCCTGCTCTGCTTCCACGATGGTCATTTCTTTCTCCTGTCGATTGTGTCGGTCACGCCACGGAACGGAGCGCTTCGGCCGGGCTGAGACGTGCGGCTCGCCATCCGCCGAAGGCACCGGCGACGAGGCCGCCGGCCACGGCGAGGGCGATCGCGGCGAGGATGATCGAGATCGAGAGCGGCGCGCTCAGCGTGATGTCGCTGGCGGTCTGCGAGGCCGCCGAGGCGAAGTCCGCACCCCCGCCGGGCATGCCGCCCGCTGCGCCCTGTCCGTCCGCGCTCGTGCTCGAGGTGCTCGAGATCGTCGGCTGGATGATGTTGATCGCGATCACGCCGGCCAGACCGATCACCAGGCCCAGGACGCCGCCGATCAATCCCTGCACCACCGACTCGCCGGCGACCTGTCCGACGACGCGGCCGTTGGACCAGCCGATCGCCTTGAGGGTGCCGAACTCACGGGTGCGGCGGGAGACGCCGGAGATCGTGAACAGCACGGCCAGCGCGACCGCGACGACGAGCACGATGATCGACAGCCAGGTGCCGAGGTTCGTGATCAGCGAGGAGGCGCTGGACAGCGAGCCGGAGACCGTCGAGGCCAGGTCCGCCTCGGAGCTGACGGTGGTGTCGGGCAGTGCCGCCTCGAGAGCCGACTGCACGGTGGAGATGTCGCCGGACGAGGACGCCTGCACGTAGATCGTCGAGACGACGTCGCCGAGGCCGGACAGGTCCTGCGCGACATCCAGCGGGATGTAGACGTTGGCGGCCGTGTCGGCCGAGGACGAGCTGGACGCCACGATCCCGACGATCTCGAAGTCGGTGCCGCCGACGTTGATCGTGTCGCCGACCGCGAGGTCGCTGCTGGTCGCGTAGGTCGAGTCGAGGACCGCGACATACTGTCCCTCGTCGTCGGCGTCGAGCAGACGACCGTCCGAGAGCGTCACCGAGGACATCGGCCCCACGGTGGTGTCGGTCTCGATGCCGAGCACGGTGAACGAGTCGATGCCGAACGAGCCGCCGCCGAAGCTGCCGCTGTCGCCGCCGCCCGACGGCATCCCGCCGCTCGACGAGTCGGTCGATCCCGAGTCGCTGTCGGAGGGCGCCTGCGGCAGCTCTCCCGAGAAGGTCGAGTTGGTGAGGCTGAGCGCGCCGGTCGCCTCCGAGACGCCGTCCGTCGCCAGCACGGTGTCGACGGTCGACGCGTCGAGCGTCGAGCGCCCCATCTCCGTGGTGAGCGTGGACTGGTTCAGCGTGGTGGTGCCGTCGTCGTCGGTCGAGCCGCCGTCGCTGCCGAAGTCGAACTGCTGCCCGCCTTCACCGCTGCCCGGCTCGGACTGGGCCCCGGTGACCGTCAGGTCGGTGCCGACGCCGTACACGGATTCGAGCGCCGTCGCCTGGGCGTCCCGCACACCGGCGGCGAGCGAGTTCACGATGATCACGAGCGCGATGGCGATGGACAGGCCCGCCGCCACGATGATGGTCTGTTTCTTGCGCCCGGCAAGCTCGCGGCGCAGGTATGTCCAGTACATGGGTCTCCTCTTCGGCCGCAGGTCCGGCCATCACGATGACGGTAGGAAACGGCGTCAAGCGATTCGTCAGGGATCCTTAAGAGGACGCTATGAAGGCTGCCGCTGACCCGATTCACAGCAACGGCATAAGCTATGCCATAGCAGCCTCATAGCAATGGGCGCAGAATCGGAGCCATGACGACGATCGCAGCCTCCCCCGCCCTTCACCGCGCCGACGGCACGCCTCCCCGCGTGCTCGTCGTCGACGACGAGCAGATGCTCACCGACCTGCTCTCGATGGCTCTGCGCATGGAGGGCTGGGACGTGAAGACCGCGGCGTCCGGCTTCCAGGCCCTGTCCACCGCCCGCGACTTCGACCCGGACGCCATGGTGCTCGACATCATGATGCCCGACCTGGACGGCATGGCGGTGCTGCAGCGGCTGCGCCAGAGCGGCAACGACGTCCCCGTGCTCTTCCTGACCGCGAAGGACGCCGTCAGCGACCGCGTCGCGGGCCTGACCGCCGGCGGCGACGACTACGTCACCAAGCCCTTCAGCCTCGAAGAGGTCGTGGCGCGGCTGCGCGGTCTCATGCGACGCGCCGGCACCGCGCAGGCCGACGACTCCGAGCCGATCCTGCGGGTGGGCGACCTGAGCCTCAACGAGGACAGCCACGAGGTCGACCGCGGCGGCGAGTCGATCGAGCTGACCGCGACCGAGTTCGAGCTGCTGCGCTACCTCATGCGCAACCAGCGTCGCGTGGTGTCGAAGGCGCAGATCCTCGACCGCGTGTGGAACTACGACTTCGGCGGCCGCTCGTCCGTGGTCGAGCTGTACATCTCGTACCTGCGAAAGAAGATCGACCAGAACCGCGAGCCGCTCATCCACACCGTGCGCGGCGTCGGCTACATGATCAAAGCGCCGCAGTGACCGCATCCGCTCCACCCCGGCGCCGCCGTCGGCGCTGGACTCTCCAAGCCCGCCTGATCGTCGCCGTCGTCGGCATGGTCGCCATCATCCTGGGGGCCGTGGCCCTCGCGACGGGCACCATCCTCGGCTCGATCATGCAGGCGAACCTCGACACGCAGCTGTACCAGCTGCGGATCTCGGCCCCGGACCCGTCGAGCGACGCGACCGAGGTGCTCAACAGCGGCCGGCAGGAGACGGGCACGCTGCTCGTCTACCAGAACCCCTTCTCGTCGCTCACCGGCGCATACGTGATGAGCGACGACAATGTCGGGTCCCTGACGGACGACCAGATCAACGCGTTGATCTCGGACGTGAACGGTCGCGGTGCCGGAACCACGATGACCGTGCAGATCGACGGCCTCGGCGAATATCGCGTCCTCGTCACGACGAGCGCCATCATCGGCCTGCCCACCAGCGAGGTCAGCTCCACCCTCACCCAGATCTTCACGACCGTCGGCCTCGTGACCGTCGGCGGCCTGCTGGTGCTCGGCGTCCTGCTGGCCATCATCATCCGCCGGGGGCTCGCCCCGCTGCGCGCCGTCGCCGACACGGCGGAGCGCGTGGCCCACACGCCGCTGTCGGAGGGCGAGGTGCGCATCGTCGAGCGCGTGCCGGTCGCCCAGGCGGACGACACGACCGAGATCGGACGCGTCGGCGCCTCGCTGAACACCCTGCTCGACCACGTCGAGAGCTCGCTCGAGGCCCGCCAGCGCAACGAGGAGCGGATGCGCAGCTTCGTCGCCGACGCGAGCCACGAGCTGCGCACGCCGTTGGCGTCCATCCGCGGATACTCCGAGCTGTCGCTGCGCGACCCCACCCTCAGCGAGAACACCGAGTCGGCGCTGGACCGCATCCAGGCCCAGTCGCTGCGCATGACGGCGCTCGTGGAGGACCTGCTGCTGCTGGCACGCCTCGAAGAGGGCCAGGAGCTGGTCTACAACAGCGTCGACCTCACCCGCCTGGCGGTCGAGTCGATCGGCGACGCGCAGGCGGCCGGTCCCCACCACTCGTGGGTGCTCGACGTCGAGGAGGAGCCCGTGGTGATCGCCGGCGACGAGGGGCGCCTGCACCAGGTCGTCACGAACCTGCTGGCCAATGCGCGCACCCACACGCCCGCGGGCACGCATGTGACGCTGTCGGTCACGCACGAGGGTGCGGAGGCGGCGCTGCGGGTGCACGACGACGGCCCCGGGGTCGACCCCACGATCGCCGACGAGCTGTTCGAACGGTTCAGCCGCGCCGACCGGTCGCGCGCCCGCAAGACCGGCGGCACCGGGCTGGGGCTCTCGATCGTCCGCGCCATCGTCGAGGCGCACGCGGGCGAGATCTCGGTCGACTCGAGGCCCGGCGACACGACGTTCACGGTACGGCTTCCCGCCAAGCCCGCCGACCCGGCGGCGCGCGCTACCGTGGACGCGTGACCAGCCCCACAGACCCCACGACCACGCCCGCCTGGGCCGAGCTCCAGGCGCTCCGCACCGACTTCGCACCCGACCTGCGCGGGTGGTTCGACACGGATCCCGGCCGGACGGAACGCCTGACGCTGACGGCCGCCGACCTGCATGTCGATCTGTCCAAGAACCTCGTCACGGACGAGATCCTCGCCGCCCTGGTGCGTCTGGCCGAGCAGACCGGCGTCGCCGAGCGCTTCGCCGAGATGCTCGCCGGCGCCCACCTGAACACGAGCGAGGACCGCGCGGTGCTGCACACCGCCCTGCGACGGCCGGCGGACGCCTCCCCCGCGCTCGTCGTCGACGGGCAGGCGGTCGACCGCGACGTGCACGAGGTGCTCGACCGGCTGAGCGTCTTCGCCGACCGGGTGCGGTCGGGCGACTGGGTCGGAGTCACCGGCAAGAAGGTCACCACGGTCGTGGGCATCGGCATCGGGGGCTCCGACCTCGGACCGGTGATGGTCTACGAGGCGCTCGAGCCGTATGCCGATCACGGCATCCAGGCCAGGTTCGTCTCCAACATCGACCCGACCGACATCGCGCAGGCGACCGCCGATCTCGACCCGGAGAGGACGCTGTTCATCGTCGCCTCGAAGACGTTCACGACGCTGGAGACGCTCACCAACGCCCGGCTCGCCCGCGACTGGCTCTGGCGGGAGCTGGCGGCATCCGGCGCGATCGGAGATTCCGACGAGGCGAGGACGGATGCCGTGGCGCACCACTTCGTCGCCGTCTCCACCGCGCTGGAGCGGGTCGCCGCCTTCGGCATCGACCCCGCGAACACCTTCGGGTTCTGGGACTGGGTCGGCGGCCGCTACTCGGTCGACTCGGCGATCGGCCTGTCGCTCGCGATCACGCTGGGCCCCGACGCGTTCCGCGAGCTGCTCGCCGGGTTCCATGCGATCGACGTGCACACGGCGTCCGCACCGCTCGAGCGCAACGTGCCGGTCCTGCTGGGACTGCTGGGCGTCTGGTACACGAACTTCCTGGGCGCGCAGTCCCACGCCGTGCTCCCCTACGCGCAGCTGCTGCACCGCTTCCCCGCCTACCTGCAGCAGCTCACGATGGAGTCCAACGGCAAGTCGGTGCGCTGGGACGGGACGCCCGTGACGACCGACACCGGAGAGGTGTTCTGGGGCGAGCCGGGCACGAACGGACAGCACGCGTTCTACCAGCTCATCCACCAGGGCACCCGCCTGATCCCGGCCGACTTCATCGCCTTCGCGAACCCGGAGTACCCGCTGCGCGACAGCGACCGCGACGTGCATGCCCTGTTGCTCTCGAACTTCCTCGCCCAGACCAAGGCGCTCGCCTTCGGCAAGACGGCCGCGGAGGTCGAGGCCGAGGGCACGACCGGCGCGCTCGTGGCCGCCCGCACCTTCCCGGGGAACCGGCCGACGACCTCGATCTTCGCGCCGGCGCTGACTCCGGCGGTGCTCGGACAGCTGATCGCGCTCTACGAGCACATCACGTTCACGCAGGGCACCGTGTGGGGCATCAACTCGTTCGACCAGTGGGGCGTCGAGCTCGGCAAGCAGCTCGCGCTGCAGATCGCGCCCGCCCTCGACGGCGACGGCGACGCCCTCGCCGCGCAGGACGCCTCCACCCACGCGCTCCTGGACTACTACCGCGCGCACCGCGCCCCCTGACCGCCGCGCCCGCCCGCCATTGCGAGACCGCATCTGGACGCCGAGACGGTGGTGTCGACCCACGGTCTCGGCGTCCAGATGCGGTCTCGCGGACGCGGACGCGGACGGTCAGTAGCCGGCGAAGGCGTCGGTGGTCAGCGAGCGGGCCTGCGACAGCGCGGGCGCGAGGTCGGCGATCAACGCGGGCGGACCCGAGACGTACGCGTGACGGGCGGCGAGGTCGGGCACGAGCGTGCCGAGGGATGCCGCATCCAGCCGGTGGCCGCCGGCCCAGCGCCATCCGTCCGGCAGCGGACCCGGGTCCTCCGGCGTGACGACGACGACCGGGACGCCGGCCGCCGCGATGTCGTCACGGAACACCAGCTGCGCGGCGCCGGACGCGACGTAGACCACGACGATGTCGCGGCGCTCGCCGGTGGCCGCCAGATGCCGCAGCTGCGACACGAAGGGGGTCACGCCGATCCCGGCCGCGACCAGCAGCAACGGCTCGCCCGCGCGCAGTGTGAAATCGCCCCAGACTCCGGTCGCGGTGAGCACGCCGCCCGGCTCGAGCGAGGCCAGGGCGCGTTTGTACGTCGACGGCGTGGCCGTCGCGTCGCGGTAGGCGACCCGCACGAGCGGGGCGTCCTCGGGCGCGGAGACGATCGAGAGCTCCCGCCGCGTCCCGCGCGCGTCGGGCCGGCGATGCGGCACCGTCAGCTCCAGGTACTGTCCCGCGACGAACCGCAGCGGACGGCGCGTCTCGAACGCGAGCTCGGTCACCCCGGGCGCGACGACGCGACGCTCCCGGAGCCGCAGCCGGATGCCGCTGCGCGCGCCCAGCGCGAACGCCACGACGTTGCCGACCAGCAGCGCGGTCTCGGCGCCGAACACGAAGTCGCCGATCACCGGCGGCCAGCCGACCAGCGCCGCCACCACGAGCGCGACGACGTACTGCTGCCAGCGACGCGAGGGCAGCGTGAGCGGCTCGGACAGCATGAACGCGCCGAGGAAGAGGATGGGCGAGGACACGACCAGCTGCCACACCACGGTGCCGTAGTCGATCGCGATGCCCGCCTCGGCGTACTGGATCGACGCGTGCAGCACGCTGACGGCGAGCGCTGCGATCCAGAACACCGCGACCACGCGGACCTTCTCGACGCGCCACAGCACGACGAGCCCGACCAGCAGCACCGGGGCGAACAGCACGTCCGCGCCCACCCACCATGCCGTCGTGCCCAGCGACGCGCCCAGCGCGGCGCACAGGGCGATCACGGTGGCGCCGGCCGCGGCGGGGTTGAGGAGATGGCGGCCGCGCCAGGCGATCACATACTTCGACGCGGATGCGGTCGCCGCCGCGAGGGCGATCCCCGCCAGCCCGGCCGGCTCCAGCGTCGGCCACAGCACGAACAGCAGGATCGGCGCCGTGATGAGCGAGGACTCGATGCGCACCGGCAGGCGCAGCAGCAGGTGCGCGGCGACGTCGACCGCCACCGACACGATCAGCAGCACCGCCAGCGTCGCCAGCAGCTCGCCCGGTGTCGGCAGCACCATGCCCAAGGCCGAGACCAGGAGCGCGACCAGCGTCAGCACCGACAGCGCGTACACCATCAGCCGGTACATGGAGATCCGCCCGAGGACGGCGAACGGGCGGCTCCACGCCGCGGTCAGCGAAGCGATCACAGGAACAACTCTCCGTCCCATCCGGGCGACCACTCCGCCCGTCCGTCCGTGGTCATGCGCACCCATTCCACACCCCAGGCGCGCGCGAGCCGATCCCCGCCGTCGAAGAACAGCGCCGTCGCCACGGCATCCGCGGTCATGGCGACCGGGGCCAGCGCCCACGTCGCGGCGATCTGTCGCACCGGCTGCCCGGTGCGCGCGTCGAGCACATGGTGCAGGCCTTCGCCCCAGGCGCGGCGGTTGACCGCCGACCCGCACAGTGCGGCGTCCGTCAGGGTCACGACGCCGATCGCGCGTCGCGCGTCGTAGGGATGCTCGAGGCCGACGCGCACCGGCGCGCCGACGGCGGCCAGGTCACCGGATCCGTCGACGACGACGTCGCCGGGCACCTGTGCGCGCACGACGGCGAGCACGAGGTCGACGAGCCGGCCCTTGCCGAGCGCGCCGACGTCGATCGTGGCCGGCTCGGAGACGCTCACCCGTTCATCGTCCCAGCTGAGGATCCGGCGCCAGCGCTCCGGGGCCGGGACGGCGCCACGGTCCACGAAGGTGTACGCGGCGTCGTAGCCGCGTCGGGTGAGGGATTCCCCCACCAGCGGGTTCACGGCGCCGGCGGTCGCGGCGTCCAGCTCGACGTAGGCCTCGAGCATCGCTCCCGCGTCCGCCGGCGCAGGGATGCTGCCGCCGTCACGGCCGAGCATCGACACCAGCGAGTCGGGACGGAACCGGGACCATTCCCGGTCGAAGCGGTCCACGAGTGCCGACACGTCGCTGCGGACATGACCGGGCAGCTCCCGTTCGGTGTCGATCTGCCACCGGGTTCCGATCGCCTCGAACGCCCACACGGCGCTCATGCGCCTACCCTCCCCGGACCATGTCCCACTTCGGCGCGGTATGGACAGGTCGAACCGCGCCGAACTGGGACATCACCCGCGCCGAAGTGGGACATGCTCATGAGGTGGAGTGCCGAATCGGCGCTCATGCGCCTACGCCGCCGCCTCGGTCTTGATCTCCGCGATCGCGTCGTTGAAGCCCTCGCTGGTCAGCGACGAGCCCGAGACCTTCGAGACCGAGATCTCATCGATGTCCTTGCCGACCACGACCGCCGCGATGCCGTCGATGAACTCGCTCTGATACTGCTTCGACTGCGTCGACGCCGCGTCGGCGGTCACCTCGACGTCGGTGATGATGTCGTCGACGAGCGTCACCGTGACGGTGACCTCCTCGAGACCCCCCGGGGACTGGTAGGACGCCTCGGCGGTGTACGTGCCGTCGACGTAGGTGCTCGAGGCGGCGCTCGCACTCGAGGACGCGCTCGCGGAGGCCGACGCGGTCGCCGTCGGCGTCGACGTGGCGGCGACGGTGTCCTCTTCCGCGTCAGCGGCGCTCGAGCAGCCGGCGAGGGCGACGACGCCGACCACGCCCGCGAGCGCGGCGGTGACCCGGACGGGGCGGGGTACGGCGGTCATGCGGATCATGGTGGTCCTCTCCTGCGGTGCCTCGCGCGTGGCCTCGGCTGACGAACGCGCTGTCGCGGCAACAATATGCAGCGACATGGAACATCGTCGCGGAGAGGGCTGTGAGCCGGCTATGAAGCGGGATCAGGCGGCCCCGTCGAACATGCTCGTGACCGACCCGTCCTCGAACACCTCCCGGATGGCCCGCGCCAGCAACGGCGCGATCGGGAGCACCCGCAGACCGGGGAAGAGCTTCTCCGTCGGCAACGGGATGGTGTCGGTGACCACGACCTCGTCGACCGCGGCGTCCTGCAGGCGCTCGACGGCCGGATCGCTGAACACGGCGTGCGTGGCCGCGACGATGACCCGCTCGGCGCCGTTGGCCTTCAGCGCCTGCGCGGCCTTCACGATCGTGCCGCCGGTGTCGATCATGTCGTCGACCAGCAGGCAGACCCGGCCGGAGACGTGACCGACGATCTCGTTGACCGTGACCTGGTTGGCCACGTTGGGGTCACGTCGCTTGTGGATGATCGCCAGCGGCGCGCCGAGGCTGTCGGACCACTGGTCGGCGACGCGGACGCGGCCGGTGTCGGGCGAGACGACGGTGAGCTTCTCGCGGTCCTCGGCCGAGAGCGTGCGCTGGAAGTGGTCCAGCAGCACGGGCTTGGCGAACAGGTGGTCGACGGGTCCGTCGAAGAAGCCCTGGATCTGCGCGGCGTGCAGGTCGACGCTCATGACCCGGTCGGCGCCGGCGGTCTTCAGCAGGTCGGCGACCAGACGGGCGCTGATCGGCTCACGTCCGCGGCCCTTCTTGTCCTGACGGGAGTACGGGTAGTAGGGCGCCACGACTGTGATGCGCTTCGCCGAGGCGCGCTTGGCCGCGTCCAGCATGATCAGCAGCTCCATCAGCCACTCGTTGACCGGCGGCCCGAAGGATTGCACGAGGAACACGTCGCAGCCGCGGATGGAGACCTCGAAACGGGTCAGGATCTCGCCGGAGGCGAAGGTGCGGTACTCCGTGGGCACGAGCTCGGTGCCGAGCGCATCGGCGACGTCGCCGGCCAGGGCCAGGTGCGATCGGCCCGCCGCGACGACGAGCCGCTTCTTCGTCTTGGCGACCAGCCCGGGCGCGATGCCGCGCTCGCGATCGAGATCAACCGTCTTGTCTTTGCGTGCCATCGACCGCTTCCTGTGCCGCCCGCGCCCGCGCTGCCGCCGTGGCGGCGCCGGTGCCCGGTCTGTTGTTCTCGACCCACCCCTCGATGTTGCGCTGGGGGGCGACGCTCAGAGCCAGCGCGCCGGGCGGGACGTCCTTGCGGATCACCGCGCCGGCACCGGTCTTGGCGCCGTCTCCGATCCTAACGGGCGCGACGAAGACGTTATGGCTGCCGGAGTGCACCTCGTCGCCGATCACCGTGCGGTGCTTGTCGATGTCGTCGTAGTTCGCCGTGATCGCCCCGGCGCCGAGGTTCACGTTCACGCCGATCTCGGTGTCGCCGATGTAGGAGAGGTGCGGCACCTTGCTGCCGTCGCCGATCGTCGCGTTCTTGGTCTCGACGAAGGTGCCGATCTTGCCGTGCTCGCCCAGCCTCGTGCCCGGGCGGAGATAGGCGAACGGCCCCACGTTCGCGCGCGCGCCGATGACGGCCAGCGTCGCGTCGGAGCGGCGGACGACGGCGTCCTCGCCCACCTCGCAGTCGCTGAGCGAGGTGTCCGGGCCGATGGTCGCGCCGCGGGCGATCTCGGTGGCGCGCAGCACGAGGGTGTTCGGCAGCAGCGTGACGTCCTCGGCGAGCACGGCGGTGTGGTCGATCCAGGTGGATGCCGGGTCCTGCACGGTCACGCCGGCGAGCTGCCAGCGGCGCACGATCCGGTCGTTGAGGGCCCGGGCCGCCTGTGCGAGCTGCACACGGTCGTTGACGCCGAGGGCGGCCTCGGCATCCGGGGCGGGGGCCGCGGCCACCCGCTCGCCGGCCCGCCGGGCGAGGGCGATCACGTCGGTCAGGTACATCTCGCCCTGTGCGTTGTCACGGGTGACCGCGGCCAGGTGCGCGGCCAGCGGCGCGAGACGGAACACGTACACGCCGGCGTTGATCTCGGCGACCGCCTGCTCGTGGTCGGTGGCGTCCCGGTGCTCGACGATGCGCTCGACGTCGCCGGACGCGTCGCGCAGCACCCGGCCGTAGCCGGCGGGGTCGGCGACCGTGGCGCTGAGCAGGGTCACGGACGCCGTGCGGTCGCGGTGGGTGCGCACGAGCGCGGTGAGGGTCGCCGGCTCGAGCAGCGGCACGTCGGCGCTGAGCACGAGCACGTCGCCGTCGAAGCCGTCGAGCGCATCGAGCGCCTGCTGGACGGCGCGTCCGGTGCCGGGCACCTCGTCCTGGTCGACGACGATCGCCTCCGGCGCCAGGCCGGTGACGACCGCCGCGACGCGCTCCCGCTCATGCCGCACCACGACGACGGTGCGCGCCGGCTGCAGCGCTCCGGCGGCGCCCAGCACATGGCCGACCAGCGGCAGGCCGCCGATCTCGTGCAGCACCTTGGGAAGGGCCGAGTGCATGCGTCTCCCCTGCCCGGCGGCGAGGATCACGACGGCGAGCGCGGCATCACGTGTGTCGGTCATGCTCCGCCGCCAGGATTCGAACCTGGGCCTCACAGCTCCAAAGGCTGTCGTGCTGCCGTTACACCACGGCGGAATGCGCCCGCGGGCGCCCGCACCAGTCTGCCATCTGCGGCATCCGGCGGCCTCGCGCGATCGTCGAGAGCGCGCCCTCCTGCCACGAACCGCGGCCCGGGACGCGACGTGCGCGCCCTCTCGCGATAATGGGGGCATGGCGCAGCAGGCTGACGAGGTCGATCGCATCGTCGACGCGTGGCGCACGCAGCGTCCCGACCTCGACTTCTCTCCGATGGAGGTGCTCTCACGGGTCGACCGGCTCTCGCGTCACCTCGACCGCGAGCGGCGCGACGCGTTCCGCCGCAGCGACCTGGAGCCGTGGGAGTGGGACGTGCTGTCGGCGCTGAGACGGGCGGGCGCACCGTTCCAGCTGAGCCCGAAGCAGCTGCTGCAGCAGACGCTCGTGTCCAGCGGCACCATGACCAACCGCATCGACCGGCTGGTCGAGCGGGGGCTGGTGCGCCGCGAGGACGACCCCGACGACGGCCGGAGCGTGCTGGTGACCCTGACCGAGCCCGGTCGCGTCCGGGTGGATGCCGCCATCACCCGCCTGGTGGATGCCGAGGCGGTGCTGCTGGAGACCCTGTCGCGGGGCGACCGCGACCGCGTCGCGGCGCTGCTGCGCAAGCTCGCGCTGGGGTTCGACGAGTGAGCGCCCCGGAGCCTACGACGCCCGCCCGCAGCGGCCGGGTGCGGCAGTGGTTCGATGTCCGGTTCCGTTCCGCGACGGCGATCTACGGCCTCATCGTCTTCACCGCCTTCATCACGATCGCCTCCGACGAGGTCAACGACGCCGGGCAGCTGATCGACGCCGCCGAGATCCTCGAGGAGGCGATCCCGGCGCTGCTGATCTTCTACGCCGCGCATGTGTTCGCGCACACGCTGACCGACCACGGAGAGCGCGGCTTCGGCGGGTCGCTCCGGCATGCGATACGGCACTCCTCGGGCATGCTGTGGAGCGCGATCCCGACGATCGTGATCCTGGTCGTCGGCTCGCTGACGCACATGTCCGGGGAGGACGCCTACTGGTACTCGATGCTGGCGGCGATCATCGTGCTGGCCGTGCTCGGCTACACGGCGTATGCGCGCCGAGGCATGCACGTCTCGATCCGCGTCCTCGGTGCGCTCGGCACCGGGCTGCTCGGTGCGCTCATCATCCTGCTCGAGTACGCGCTGCACTGACGGCTGCTACACGAGCCGTGTCGGCGGCGCGTACGCAGCGACCAGGCTACGGTCGCGGCGGCATCGACGAGCCGCGAGAGAAGTGGGTCTTGGCTTCACGGATGTTCACGGTCGACATGGACCAAGTCCAACGGACTGGATCACATGCGCTGCGGGCACATCGCGGAGACGTCGGCCGAGCACCCACGCCCCCGCATAGGCTGTACAGGTCATGGCACATCTGCTGGGGGCCACGGCCCTGCACCTGGAGTACCCGACCAAGGTCGTCTTCGACGACGTCTCGATCGGGGTCGACGAGGGCGACCGCATCGGCATCGTCGGCCGTAACGGCGACGGCAAGTCGAGCCTGCTGGCGATGCTCGCGGGTCGCCGCGAGCCGGATGCCGGGAAGGTGACGGCCCGCGGCGGCATCCGCATCGGGGTGCTCGACCAGGCCGACACGCTCGACGACCAGGACACGGTCGGGCACGCGGTGGTCGGCGATGTCGCCGAGCACGAATGGGCCGGCGACGCGCGCGTGCGCGATGTGATCGCGGGACTCCTCGGGGATCTGGGCTGGGAGGCGGCGCTCGCGACGCTCTCGGGCGGCCAGCGGCGCCGCGTCGCGCTCGCCCGGCTCCTGACCGGAGACCACGACATCCTGGCGCTCGACGAGCCGACGAACCATCTGGACGTGGAGGCGATCACCTGGCTCGCGGGTCACCTGAAACGGCGCTGGGCGCCGAACGCGGGCGCGCTGCTGGTCGTGACCCACGACCGCTGGTTCCTCGACGAGGTGTGCACCGCGACCTGGGAGGTGCACGACCGCGTCGTCGAGCCGTTCGAGGGCGGGTACGCGGCCTACATCCTGCAGCGGGTCGAGCGCGACCGGCAGGCCGCGGCGATCGAGCAGCGCCGCCAGAACCTCGCCCGCAAGGAGCTGGCGTGGCTGCGGCGCGGCGCGCCGGCGCGCACCTCGAAGCCCAGGTTCCGCATCGACGCCGCCAACGCGCTCATCGCCGACGTGCCCGAGATCCGCGACAAGACCGAGCTGCAGTCGCTGGCGGTCTCCCGCCTGGGGAAGGACGTCGTCGACCTGCTGGACGTGTCGGTCGCCTTCGGCGACCGTCCGGTGCTCCGCGATGTGGAGTGGCGGCTCGCGCCCGGTGAGCGCACCGGCATCCTGGGCGTCAACGGCGCCGGCAAGTCGACGCTTCTCGGCCTGATCGCGGGCACCGTGCAGCCCACGGGCGGCCGCGTCAAGCGGGGCAAGACCGTGAAGGTCGCGACCCTCACGCAGCGGCTGGACGAGCTGGAAGACCACCTGGACGAGCCCGTGCGCACGGTCGTCGGCCGGCTGCGCACGACCTATACGTTCGGTGCCGGCTCGAAGGCGACCGAGCTGACCCCGGGGCAGCTGCTGGAGCGTCTCGGGTTCTCCTCGGCACAGCTGTCGACGCCAGTGAAGGACCTGTCCGGCGGGCAGCAGCGACGCCTGCAGCTGCTGCTGATCCTGCTCGACCAGCCGAACTGCCTGATCCTGGACGAGCCGACCAACGACCTCGACACGGACATGCTCGCGGCGCTGGAGGATCTGCTGGACTCCTGGCCCGGCACCCTGATCGTCGTCTCGCACGACCGCTACTTCCTGGAGCGGGTGACCGATCAGCAGTACGCGATCCTCGACACGCACCTGCGTCACCTGCCCGGCGGCGTGGACGAGTACCTCCGGCTGCGTGAACGTGAGCGGACGGCGCCCCGCGAGTCCCACGGCGACGGGACCCGACGCGACGACTCGGGCACGCCGGCGTCGGCGCTCTCCGGCGCGGATCTGCGCGCCGCGCAGAAGGAGCTGGCGGCCGCGGAACGGCGCATCGAGAAGCTCACGGCGCAGGCGGACGCTGCGCGCGCGGCGCTTGCGGAGCACGACCAGTCCGACTACGTCGGCCTGGGACGGAAGATGCAGGAGATCGGCGAGCTCGACGCCGAGGTCGCCGCGCTCGAAGAGCGCTGGTTCGAGCTGACCGAGCTCGTGGGCTGACCGCCACCGGCACCGGGCCGAGACCGACCGCTCCGGCGGGGCCCCCGGCGCCGGAGCACCGAGGGCCTCGCCGGTCGGCGTCCGATCAGCTCAGGCCGTTGTCGCTGAGCCACTGCGCGGCGATGTCGGCCGTGTTCTCCTGGTCGACGGTGCTCTGCACGTTCAAGGCGATCAGTCCCTCGGGGGTGAGCTTCGCGCTGATGGCGTTGATGACGTCCTCGATGTCGGGGGCGACGTCGCTGTTCACGATCGGCACGACGTTCGAGGGCAGCAGCAGACCCTTCGGGTCGGTGAGGGTCACCAGGTCGTCCGTCTGGATCGCCGGGTCGGCGGTGTAGATGTTGGCGACGTTGATGGTGCCGGCCAGCAGGTCCTCCACCGTGGTGTCCCCCGTGGCGGAGAAGCCGATGTCGATGCCGTACGTCGACTTCAGGCCGGTCGGGCCGTAGGGCCGGTCCGCGAGCTCGGCGGGACCGCCCAGCGTCAGCGGGTCGGTGACGTTCGCGAGGTCGGCGATCGAGGTGAGGTCCCATTCGTCGGCGAACGCCCGGGTGACCGTGTACGAGTCCTGATCGGTGGCGCTGGAGTAGTCCAGCGCGGTCAGGTTGTCCGGCAGCGCGGAGACCAGCGCGTCGTACACCTCGTCGGCGGTGCCGTCGGTGATGGACGAGTCCAGCCACTGCGCGAGGTTGCCGGTGTACTCCGGGAAGAGCGTGATGGCCCCGCTCTCGAGCTCGGGCATGTAGGCGTCGCGCTGCCCGATGTCGAACTGGCGGTCGACCGTGAAGCCGGCGTTCTCGAGCGCCTGCGCGTAGATCTCGGCGATGATCTCGTTCGAGTAGTACGACTGCGAGCCGACCACGATGGTGCCCGCGTCCGCGGTCTCGGCGGCGAGCGGGTCGGACGAGGCGCAGCCGGAGACGGCCAGCGCGGTGCCGAGCGCCGCCGCCGTGGCCAGCGCGATGCGGGTACGTCGTTGGGTGAACATGGGGGTTCCTCTCTTGGTGGGGCTGTGTGTGATTCAGGCTGTGGCGGCGGCGACCCGGCGGGCCGGGGTGCGTGCCCCGCGGCCCGCGCGCAGGCCGTGGGGCACGGCGG
>NZ_JASGEL010000119.1:0-9861 GCF_047606385.1 Microbacterium sp. | reverse complement strand
GCGGCGCCGCGCCCACGCCCGGGACCCCGGCGACCCAGGCGCCGTCCGCGGCGGGGGCGACGACGGCGTCCGCCAGCCCCAGCTCGTCGATGAGCGCACGCACGTGGCCGCCGCGGGTGGCGAAGCTCTCCGCGCCGACGTCGAGCACGACGCCGGCGACCTCCGCGCTGCGCAGCACGCCGCCGAGCCGGTCCTCCGCCTCGATGACCGTGACCCGCATCCCCACCTTGGCGAGCTCGAGCGCGGCGACGAGCCCCGCGACGCCGCCGCCGACGACGACGGCGCGCACTGCCCGCGCCTGCGCGGCGAGGCCCTCCAGCCGCTCGCTCACGCCGCCGTCCCTCCTCCGCTGTCGATGTCCCAGTTCGGCGCGGTATCAGACGGCCATACCGCGCCGAACTGGGACATGGTGGAAGGGGATGCCGGGACCTGACGGCGGGACGCCGAGAGCCGGGCGCTCATGCGGACGTCCCGTGCGCGAGCTCGACGATGCGCGTGAGGACGGCGGGGTCGGTCTCCGGCGGCACGCCGTGACCGAGGTTGAGGATGTGCGCGCGGGCCGCCCGGCCGCGGGCGATCACGTCGCGGACGTGTCGTTCGAGCACCGGCCAGGGCGCCTGCAGCAGCGCCGGGTCGATGTTGCCCTGCACCGTGACGTCCGGGCCGAGCACCGCGGCCGCCTCGTCCAGAGGGGTGCGCCAGTCGACGCCGACCGCGTCGGCCACCGGGGCGCCCGGCCGCCCGTCGAGCCGCATGTCGGCGAGCAGGTGCCCCGTGCCCACACCGAAGTGGATGCGGGGGACGGAGACCGCGGCGAGGACCGCGCGCGAGTGGGGGGCGACGTGGGCGCGGTAGTCGGCGACCGACAGCGACCCCGCCCAGGAGTCGAACAGCTGCACGGCGACGGCCCCGGCCTCGGTCTGCGCGGCGAGGAACGCCGCCGAGACGCGGGCGAGCCAGCCCGCCAGCGCGTGCCAGGACCCGGGGTCGGCGTGCATCAGGGCGCGGGCCCGCAGGTGCTCCTTCGACGGGCCGCCCTCGACCAGGTACGCGGCCAGCGTGAACGGCGCGCCCGCGAAGCCGATCAGCGGGGTGTCGCCGAGCTCGGCGACCACGAGCCGCACGGCCTCGCGCACGGGCTCGGCCGCGGCGGCGACCTCGGCCGGGTCGATCGCGGTGAGCCGGGCCACGTCGGATGCGGTGCGCACCGGCTGCGCGAACACCGGCCCGCGGCCCGGCACGATCTCGACCTCGACCCCGGCCAGTCGCAGCGGCACGACGATGTCGCTGAAGAAGATGCCGGCGTCCACCCGGTGACGGCGCACCGGCTGCAAGGTGATCTCGGCGGCGAGCTCGGGGGTCAGGCAGGCGTCCAGCATCCGGGTCCCGACACGCAGGTCGCGGTACTCGGGCAGCGACCGGCCCGCCTGTCGCATGAACCACACGGGCGGGCGGTCGGGGCGGTCGCCGGCCAGGGCGCGCAGCAGAAGGGACACGCGCTCCATCCTCCCACCCGCTCCGGCCGCATAGGGTGCCGCGCCGGTGGGCGGCTCGCGCCGCGTCGCTGCTTCGCACAACCTCAGCGATCCGCACAACCTCAGCCGGAATCCCCCACCGCAACGGAGGTTGCGCGAATCGCTGAGGTTCCGGAACGAACGAGCGCGGCCGCGACGGAGCACGCCGCGGACCCGGCGGCGAGTAGAATCGGTGACCGTGCTGCTGTGCGTGAGCGCGAGTCACAAGACCGCATCCTTCGACCTCCTCGAGAGGCTCAGCACGCGCACCGGCCCCATCGCCCCCGTGATCGCCGCGCACGACGACTGCGTGCAGGGCGCCGTGGTGGTCTCCACCTGCAACCGCTTCGAGGCGTACGTGGACATGGACGAGCCCGTCACCGCCGCCCGCGCCGTCGGCGTCGAGGCCGCGCTGCTGGCCATCCAGTCCGCGACCGGCCTGACCGCCGCGGAGCTCGACGGCTCGTACGACGTCATCGCCGGTCCCGCCGTCGCCGCGCACCTGTTCGCCGTCGCCGCGGGCCTCGAGTCCGTCATCGTCGGCGAGGGCGAGATCGCCGGCCAGGTGCGCCGCTCCCTGGAGGAGGCGCGCGAGGCCGGGACGACCTCCGCGGAGCTGGAGCGGCTGTTCCAGCGGGCCTCCGAGGCGCAGCGCGACGTGAAGAACACGACCGCGCTCGGCCGCGCCGGGCGCTCGCTCGTGCGCCTGGGCCTCGACCTCGCCGCCGCGCGCGTGCCGGACTGGCGCCTCGCCCGCGTGCTGCTGGTCGGCACCGGCTCGTACGCGGCCGCGACCATCGCCGCGCTGCGCGAGCGCGGCGCGACCGACATCACGGTGCACTCCCCCTCCGGCCGCGGCGAGCGCTTCGCCCGCAAGCACGGCATCGACTGGGTGGACGCCGGCGCCTACCCGGCCGCCGCCCGCCATGCCCAGCTGATCATCACCTGCACGAGCACCGACGGCCCGGTGCTGGATGCCGCGATCCTGCGGGCCTCGCCGCTCCCGGTGCCGCCGGTCGCGCCCCGGCGGCTGGTGATCGACCTGGGCCTTCCCCGCAACGTCGACCCGGACGTCGCGGGCGTGCCGGGCACCGAGCTGCTCGACCTCGAGACGATCCGCCTGCACGCGCCGCTCGAGGAGCTGCAGGCGACCGACGCCGCCCGCGCGCTCGTGCAGGATGCCGCGCACCGCTTCACCGTCGCGGGCTCGCGCCGTGCGGTCGCGCCGGCCGTGGTGGCGCTGCGCGCGCACGTGTTCGAGGTGCTGGAGGACGAGATCGCCCGCGTCCGCGCCCGGGACGACGACGGCCGCACCGAGCAGGCCCTGCGCCACCTCGTCGGCCGCCTGCTGCACACCCCCACGACACGCGCGCACGAGCTGGCCGAGCAGGGCCGTGCGGACGCGTACCTCGACGCGGTCGAGGCGGTGTTCGGCATCCGCGTGGACGCCGCGGCACCCGCGGTCGACGACGCCGAAGCCGCCGGCTGACCATCGCTCGGACCGGCGCCGCCCGCACGTCGGTGCGGCCGAAGTCGTCGACGACGAACAGCAGCGGCTCGTCGGCGACGGTGGCCAGGGCGTCGCTGCAGCGATCGCCGAGGTCGAGGCCCCCAGCCGCGGCCGCAGCGCGTCAACACGCCGGTGGGCTCCGCGAGCGTCGCCGACGGCGTCCGGACCTTTCATCACCCTTCGCTCGGCGCTCAGCATCCCCGAAGCACCCCACCGATATCCTGAAGCCCATGCCGACATCCGGGGACGCCGCAGCCATCGCGCTCGACGGCATCGAGATGCGCGTGCTCCGCATCCCCTTGGTGAGCCCGTTCACCACCTCGTTCGGCACCGAGACGATGCGCGAGGTGATCGTCGTGCGGGCGCTGACCGACGGCGCCGACGGCTGGGGCGAGATCGTCACCGCGTCGGCCCCGCTGTACTCGAGCGAGTACACGCAGGGCGCGTGGGACGTCGCGCTGCGCTGGCTGATCCCGGCGCTCCTGGACGTGCGCACGGTGCGGCCCGAGGAGGTCGCCGGCATCCTCTCCCCCTTCCTCGGCCACCGCATGGCCAAGGCGGGTCTCGAGCTCGCCGTGCTCGATGCCGCCCTCCGCAGCCAGGGGCGCCCGCTCGGCCAATACCTCGGGGCGGTGACCGACCGCGTCCCGAGCGGCGTGAGCGTGGGCATCCAGTCGGACCCCGCCGTCCTCGTCGACGTCGTCGGCGGCTACCTGGACGCCGGCTACCGCCGCATCAAGATCAAGATCAAGCCCGGACGCGACGTTGCCGACACCGCCGCCGTGCGCGACGCGTTCGGCGCGATCGGGCTGCAGGTCGACGCGAACGCGGCCTACACGCTCGCCGACGCCGACGTGCTCGCGGAGCTGGACCGCTTCGACCTGCTGCTGATCGAGCAGCCGCTGGCCGAGGACGACCTCACGGAGCACGCCGAGCTGGCGCGGCGCCTGCGCACCCCGATCTGCCTCGACGAGTCCGTCGTCTCGGCCAAGGCGGCCGCCGACGCGATCGCGCTCGGCTCCGCCGCGGTCGTCAACATCAAGGCCGGCCGCGTCGGCGGCTATCTGGAGGCCGTCGCCGTGCACGACGTGTGCCGCGCGGCCGGGGTGCCGGTCTGGTGCGGCGGGATGCTGGAGACCGGCATCGGCCGCGCCGCCAACGCCGCGCTGGCCGCGCTGCCCGGGTTCACGCTGCCGGGCGACGTCTCGGCATCCGACCGCTTCTACGCCCGCGACATCGTGACCGAGCCGGCCGTGCTCGAGGACGGGTACGTGCGCGTGCCGACCGGGCCCGGGATCGGCGTCGAGATCGACGTCCTCGCCCTCGATGACTTCACCGTCGCCCGGGAGACCCTCCGCCGATGACCACCACCCGGAGGCGGCGGGCCCTGCCCGCCCTGCTGCTGCTGACCGCGGGAGCGCTGGCCCTCGCCGGCTGCGCCGACCTCGCCCACCCCGCGCCGTCCGCGACCGCGCTGCCCGACGGCATCACCGCGACCCTCCTTCCGGCCGGTCCCGAGGAGCGGGCCAACCAGGTGCGGATGCAGGTCGTCAACGACACCGGCAACGATCTGTCCGTGACGAAGCTGCGCATCACCGACCCGCGATTCGTCGGGTACGGGCGCCCCACCGCGTACGGTGCGGTGTCGATCGCCTCCGGCGAGGAGGCCGAGATCGTGATCACGCTGCCGAACATCGTGTACTGCGACGGCGACCGGACCTCCACCGGCGAGGGCTCGGCCACCGAGGCCACGGCCGCGGCGACGGCGGCCGACGAGGCCACGGCGACCGCGACCGCCACGCCGACCCCGTCGCCGTCGGCCACCGGCGACGACGAGGAGGACGAGACGATGCTCGTGCTCGGCTTCACCGTCGGCCCCGCCAGCGGCGTCACCAACGAGCAGCTGACCGACCCGGACGGGATCATCGACGCCTACGTGGCGTCCCTGTGCGGCACGTAGAATCGAGGGATGTGCGCGCGGCCGCCGGCGCATCCCGAACCCCACCGACCATTGGAGCCACCGTGGCCGAGCAGTCCCGCCTCGACAAAGTCATCGCCCTCGCCCGCCACCGCGGGTTCGTGTTCCAGGCCGGGGAGATCTACGGCGGCTCGCGCTCGGCGTGGGACTACGGCCCCCTCGGCACGGAGCTCAAGGAGAACATCCGCCGGCAGTGGTGGCAGACCTTCGTGCGCGGGCGGGGCGACATGGTGGGCCTGGACTCCTCGATCATCCTGCCCAAGCGCGTCTGGGAGGCCTCCGGCCACGTCGCGACCTTCACCGACCCGCTCGTGGAGTGCCTGCAGTGCCACAAGCGGTTCCGCGCCGACACCCTCGTCGAGGACTTCGAGGCCCGCAAGGGGCGCGCACCCGAGGGCGGTCTGGCCGGCGTGCCATGCCCGAACTGCGGCACGAAGGGCCAGTACACCGAGCCGAAGGAGTTCTCCGGCCTGGTGAAGACCTACCTCGGCGTCGTCGACGACGAGTCGGGTCTGTACTACCTGCGGCCGGAGACCGCGCAGGGCATCTTCGTGAACTTCTCGAACGTGCTCACGGCGTCCCGCAAGAAGCCGCCGTTCGGCATCGGCCAGGTCGGCAAGGCGTTCCGCAACGAGATCACGCCCGGCAACTTCATCTTCCGCACCCGCGAGTTCGAGCAGATGGAGATCGAGTTCTTCACCCCGCCGGCCGAGGCGCCGCAGTGGTTCGAGCACTGGGTCGAGGCCTGCTGGGACTGGTTCGTCGGCCTCGGCATCGACCCGGCGAACATGCGCCGGTTCGACGTGCCCGAGGAGGACCGCGCGCACTACTCGGCCGGGACGATCGACGTGGAGTACCGCTTCGGGTTCGGCGGCAAGGAGTGGGGCGAGCTCATGGGCATCGCCAACCGCACCGACTACGACCTGTCCAGCCACACCGAGGCGTCGGGGGCGAAGCTCGTCTACTTCGACCAGGCGTCGGGCTCGACGTACGTCCCCTACGTCATCGAGCCCTCCTTCGGCCTGACGCGCTCGATGATGGCGTTCCTCGTCGACGCGTACCGCGAGGAGGAGGTGCGGGGCGCGAAAGGCGGCACCGACACCCGCACCGTGCTCGGCCTCGACCCGCGGCTCGCGCCGGTCAAGGCCGCGGTGCTGCCGCTCAGCCGCAACGAGAACCTCTCGCCGCTGGCGCGCCGCGTCGCCGACGACCTGCGGGCGTCGGGCTGGAACGTGGACTTCGACGACGCCGGCGCGATCGGGCGCCGCTACCGCCGCCAGGACGAGATCGGCACCCCGCTGTGCGTCACGGTGGACTTCGACTCGCTCGTCGACGACGCCGTCACGGTGCGCGACCGCGACACCATGGCGCAGGAGCGCGTGCCCCTCGAGGGCCTGCGCGGCTACCTCGCCGAGCGCCTCCGCGGCGCCTGAGGCGCTGGTTCGCGACCGCGAGTCCTCGCCGATCAGCGCAGCCGATAGAAGCGGAACGCCGCGAACCCGTCGATGGGCAGCACGTCGACGCCCCCGAAGCCCGCCTCGCGGGCATAGCGCTCGAGTGTGGCCGGCCGCATCACCGTGCCCGTCGCGACGGATCCGGGGGTGCTCATGCTGTCGGGCAGGCAGATGAAGAGACTGTAGGCGTACATGGTGCGCTCGATCTCGTCCCCGTCGGGGGCGAACGCCTCGGCGACGGCCTCGTCCATGACCACGACCACCCCGTCCGGGCGCATCGCACGGCGGATCCCGGCGAGGACGCCGACCGGATCCGGCATGTCGTGCAGCGCCTCGAAGACGAACGCCGCATCGAACGGCCCGTGCGCGGGCAGATCGGCTCCCGCCGTCAGCGCGAAGGCGAGGTTCGGGACATCGGCGCCGTGGTCGCGCGCCGCCTGCAGCGACGCGGCGTCGATGTCCACACCCACGACCTCCGCGCCGGGATTCGCGCGAGCGAGCGCGATCGTCGACCATCCGTGCCCGCAGCCGATGTCGGCGATCCGAGCGCCGTCGCGTTCCAGCGCCGCCGCCACCTCCGGGACGCCCGCCAGCGCGCCGGCCAGCTCACGCTCGAACCACGGCCGGTTCGCGTCCCCCTGAGCGTCGCGGGCGTCCTCGCCGAACTGCGCCCACGTCACCCCGCCGCCGTCACGGTAGGCGCTCAGCAGCTCGGGCATCCGTGCCGCCGCCGCATGCGCGAGCCGCGCGAACGGCGGGCTGAAACGCAGGCTCGAGGGGTCCGCCAGCACGTCGGCGTGCGCGGCGGGCAGCACGAATCCGCCGTCCGCCGCGACTCGGAGCACGCCGGCCACCGCCTGCTGCTCCAGCCATTCCCGGGCATAACGCGGGTGCAGCCCCGCCGCTGTCGCGAACGCCTCGACGCTCCAGGGTGTCTCGGCGCCGAGCACGCGGTACAGCCCCAGACGGTCGCCGACGTAGACGGACATCATCTCCATCGCGCTCAGGACCGTGTCGAGCATGCGCTCGGCGAAAGCGTCGGCTGCCGCCTCGTCCATGGACACTCCCTCGTGTCATCCGGTCGTGATCGTACGCCCGCGCGGACCCGCCGTCGAGGCTCCCGCGCATCGCGTCCGCGCTCCCGCGACGTCGCGCGAGCGAGACGCGCCGGCGCAGCAGCGCGGCGACAGCGGAGCGGATGCCGTGACAGCGACGTGACAGCGGGCGGCGCGCACAGTGGAGCCATGACCTCATCCACCACGCCCGCTGTGCTGGCCGAAGGACTCGTGAAGGCCTTCGGCACGAACCGCGCCGTGGACGGCGTCGACCTGCTCGTGCCGGCAGGAACCGTCTACGGCGTCCTGGGCCCCAACGGGGCCGGCAAGACCACCACCATCAACATGCTCGCGACGCTGCTGCGGCCCGACGCCGGCACGGCCTCGATCTTCGGCCACGACGTCGTCCGCTCCCCGCAGATCATCCGTCAGCTCATCGGCGTCACCGGCCAGTTCGCCTCGGTCGACGAGGCGCTGTCGGCCAACGAGAACCTCATCATCTTCGCGCGGCTGCTCGGGCTCTCCCGCGCCGAGGCGAAGGCCAAGGCCGCCGACCTGCTCGAGCGCTTCGGCCTGACGGAGGCGGCCACCCGGCCGCTGAAGAAGTTCTCCGGCGGGATGCGGCGCCGCCTCGACCTCGCCGCATCCCTCATCTCCCAGCCGCCGCTCATCTTCCTCGACGAGCCGACCACGGGCCTCGACCCCCGCACCCGCGGCCAGATGTGGGACACGATCCGCGAGCTCGTCGCGAGCGGGTCCACCGTGCTGCTGACGACGCAGTACCTCGACGAGGCCGACCAGCTGGCCGGCCGCATCGCGGTCATCGACCGCGGGCGGGTCGTCGCGGAGGGCACCAGCGACGAGCTGAAGGCCTCGGTGGGCACCTCGTCGCTGCAGCTGCGCGTCCGCGACGCCGCCGACACCGACGACGCCGTCCGCACCCTCGAGCGGGTGCTCGGCGTGCGCGCCGCGCTCTCGCCCGAGGCGAGCCGGATCACCGCCCCCATGGCGGATGCCGACCGGGTCGCCGACCTGCTCATCGCCCTGCGCGAGGCCGGCATCCACCTCGCCGAGATGAGCGTGCAGAAGCCCACGCTCGACGAGGTGTTCCTCACCATCACCGGCCACAGCGCCGATCAACAGCGTGCCGCCGACCGGACGGCATCCGATCGGGCCGCCGCATCCGACGCCCCCCAGGAGGAGGTCCCCGCATGAACACCGTCACAATGTCCCACTTCCGCGCGGTTCATGTCCCAGTTCGGCGCGGTATAGCTCCCGCTTACCGCGCCGAACTGGGACATGGTCAGCGAGGGGGTGCGGCATGAGCACCCTGACCGCCACCCGCATCGTGCCGGCCTCCGAACGGCACCTGTCCAATCGCACGAGCATCGGCCAGACGCTGAGCAACACCGTCACGATGGCCTACCGCGGGCTCGTGAAGATCCGCCGCACGCCCGAGCAGCTCGTCGACGTCACCGTGCAGCCGATCATCTTCACGCTGATGTTCGCGTACCTGTTCGGCGGCGCGATCGCCGGCGACGTGCAGAGCTACCTGCCGACGCTGATCCCCGGCATCCTGGTGCAGACCGTCATCACGACCTCGGTCGTGACCGGCACGCAGCTGCGCGAGGACATGGACAAGGGCGTGTTCGACCGGTTCCGGTCGCTGCCGATCGCGCGCATCGCGCCGCTGTCCGGCGCGCTGCTGGCCGACACCCTGCGCTACGCGATCGCCACCACCCTCACCTTCGTGATGGGCTTCGTGATCGGCTACCGTCCCGCCGGCGGTCTCGGCAACGTCGTGCTGGCCGCGCTGCTGGTCATCGTCTGCTCCTGGGCGATCAGCTGGATCTTCGCGTTCTTCGGCGTGATCGCGCGGACCGCGTCGAGCGTGCAGGGCATCTCGATGCTCGTGCTGTTCCCGCTGACGTTCCTCTCGAACGCCTACGTCCCGGTGGACACGCTGCCGTCGTGGCTCGCCTGGTTCGCGAACATCAACCCGATCTCGCACCTGGTGACGGCCGTGCGCGACCTCGCGAACGACGGCGCCGTCTCCGGCGACCTGTGGATCTCGCTGCTGGGCGCCGCGGTGATCGTCGCCGTGTTCGCGCCGCTGACGGTGCGCGCCTACATGCGCAAGGCCTAGCGCGGGAACTCTCACGGGGTCGGATGCCGTCGGCATCCGGCCCCGTCTCGCGTCCGCTCGCGGGATCCCCGGCACTCGTGGCGGCTTCGGGGAGAGATCCCCGGCAGTCGTGGCTGTTTTCGCACCGCGTGACCCGCCACGAGTGACAGGGATCTCGGAGCGTCAGACCTCAGCCGGAGGCGCGGCGAGGACGGCCGTTTTCGT
>NZ_JASGEL010000118.1:0-30335 GCF_047606385.1 Microbacterium sp. | reverse complement strand
GACCCTAGTACGAGAGGACCGGGTTGGACGAACCTCTGGTGTGTCAGTTGTTCCGCCAGGAGCACCGCTGATTAGCTACGTTCGGGATGGATAACCGCTGAAAGCATCTAAGCGGGAAGCCGGCCTCAAGATGAGACTTCCATGCCTACGGGCGAGAGGCTCCCAGCCAGACTACTGGGTTGATAGGCCGGATGTGGAAGCGTGGTAACACGTGCAGCTGACCGGTACTAATAAGCCGATGACTTGATAACACCCTCGTTTGAAGGGTTCGCGTCCACTGAGTGGTTCTCGATGTACGGTCGAGAACCGCATGACAAGACTTTTGTTGTGCAGACTGAAACATCAATAGTGTTTCGGCGGCCATAGCGAGAGGGAAACGCCCGGTCCCATTCCGAACCCGGAAGCTAAGCCTCTCAGCGCCGATGGTACTGCAGGGGGGACCCTGTGGGAGAGTAGGACACCGCCGGACTTCTTTCGTGAAATGGCCACCCAGTGCTGGGTGGCCATTTCTCGTTTACGGGATCGTAGAGGGAGTCGAGATGAGTGAGCGTTCCGAGGACGCCGGACGCCGTGACGATGACCGGCGGCCGCGCCGGGACGACGGCGGAGCAGCCAAGCGTCGCTCATCGCGTCCGCGGCCCGCGTCCGGATCCGGCCGTCCGGACATTCCGCGTCGCGGCGGCGCCGGCGCACGTCGTGACGGAGCGCCGGGAAGCGGTGAACGCCGCAGCTCGCGACCGCCGCAGGACTCCCGTGAGCGCGAGTCGCGGGTGGCGGAGCCGCCGCTGCCGGAGGACGTGACGGCGAGGGATCTGCATCCCGCCGCCCGCAACGAGCTGAAGACGCTCAGCAAGGAGAACGCCGAGAGCGTCGCGCGCCACCTCGCGATGGCGTCCCGGCTCATCGAGGACGACCCGACTGCGGCGCATGCGCACGCGCAGGCCGCGGTGCGCCGCGCCGGCCGGGTCGCCGTCGTCCGCGAGACGGCGGCGATCACCGCCTACGCGTTGGGCGACTACGCGCTCGCGCTGCGCGAGTTGCGCACGTACCGCCGGATCTCCGGGCGGGACGACCAGATCGCCCTCATCGTCGACAGCGAACGCGGCGTCGGCCGGCCGGAGCGGGCCCTCGAGGAGGGGCGGGCCGTCGATCGCGCCACGCTGCCGGTGCCCGCCCGCGTGCAGCTCGCGATCGCGCTGTCGGGTGCCAGGCTCGATCTCGGGCAACCCGACCGGGCGCTGCGCGAGCTCGACATCCCGGAGCTGGATCCGGACAACGCCTACGAGTGGAGCGCCGACCTGTTCGCGGCGCGCGCGACGGTGCTCGAGGAGCTGGGGCGGGACGAGGAGGCCGCCGAGTGGGCCCAGCGCGCCGCCGTCGCGGCCGAGGTGTGGGACGTCGCCCGCGGCGGGGACGAGGAGATCCTCGTCTTCGAGGAGGAGCTCCCCGACTCGGACGAGAGCACCGACTGATGGGGCTGTTCTCGAAGGACACGACCCCGCTCGCCGGCGTGGACACCGTGCTGGCGGACCTCGACGGCGTCGTCTACGCCGGCGCGGGCCCGCTGCCTCACGCGGTCGAGAGCCTGAATCGCGCCGCGGCCGACGGCCGCCGGCTCGGATACATCACCAACAACGCGTCGCGCACGGACGCGGCCGTCGCCGCGCATCTGCGCGAGCTCGGCCTGAGCGCCGCCGCCGAGGACGTCGTCACCAGTCCGCAGGCGGCGATGCGCCTGCTCGCGCAGCGCATTCCGGCCGGCGCCCGGGTGCTCGTGGTCGGCGGCGAGGGCCTCGTCGTGGAGGTCGAGAAGGCCGGGTTCACGGTCACCCGCAGCGCCGACGACGCGCCGGCCGCCGTGGTGCAGGGCTTCGCCCCCGAGGTGGGGTGGACGCAGCTCGCCGAGGCGGCATACGCGTTGGCGACCCCGGAGGCCGAGGGCGGCATCCCCTGGATCGCCACGAACACGGACTGGACCATCCCGCAGGCCCGCGGCATCGCGCCGGGCAACGGCACCCTGGTCTCCGCGGTGCACACGGCCGTCGGACGCCTCGCGACCGTGGCCGGCAAGCCGGAGGCGCCGATCTTCCACGAGGCGATCGCCCGGTTCGCCGCGGTGCATCCGCTGTTCATCGGCGACCGGCTGGACACCGACATCGCCGGCGCACAGGCCGCCGGCATCGACTCGGCTCTCGTGCTGACCGGCATCGACCGGCCCAAGCAGGTGCTGGCCGCGCCCGCGGGCGCCCGGCCGACCTACATCCTCACCGATCTGCGGGAGCTGTTCGAGCCGTATCCCGCGACACGCACCAAAGGCGGGGTCACCACGGTCGGGTCGGCATCCGTGCGCATCGACGCAAGTCCGGATATCCAGATCCTGTCCGTCGGCGACCGCGCCATCGACCTCCTGCGCGCGGGTGCCGCGGCCATCTGGGGCAGCGGCCGGCAGATCTTCGGCTTCCGCGTGCCGGAGCAGCTCTACGCCGACCCGTTCCGCGCCTGACGCCGACGCGCCTATCCTGGGGACATGAGCCCCGACGCCTCCGACGCCACTGCCGAGAACGCGGCGGACGGGCTGCTCCCGGCGATCGAGGTGATCGAGCAGCAGCCGCTCGCCGAGCGCGCCGGCGCGTACGCGGCCCTGCTGGAGGGCCTGTCCCGGAGGCTCGACGCCGCGCCGCCGTCGGCATGACGACGCGGCTGGACGCCGCCCTCGCCGAGCGGGGCCTCGCCCGGTCGCGCACGCACGCGGCGACCCTCATCGCCGAGGGGAGGGTCACGGTCGACGGGCGCCCCGTCGTCAAGCCCGCGGCGAAGGTGGCCGGCACGGCCGCGCTGGCCGTCGCCGGCGACGACCACTACGTCAGCCGCGCCGCGCACAAGCTGCTCGCCGGGCTCGACGCGTGGCCGATCCCCGTCGCCGGACGCCCGGCGCTGGACATGGGCGCCTCCACCGGCGGCTTCACCCAGGTGCTGCGTGAGCGCGGCGCCGATCCGGTGCTCGCGGTCGACGTCGGGCACGGCCAGCTCGCGGCGTCCCTCGCCGCGGATCCGGGCGTCATCGCGGTCGAGGGCTTCAACGTGCGGCACATGACCGCCGCGTCCCTCCGCGCGGCCACCGGCCGCGACGTCGCGCCCGAGGTGATCGTCGGCGACCTCTCGTTCATCTCCCTCACCCACGTGCTGCCCGCCGTCCGCGAGGTCGCGGCCGCCGGCGCGGACGTCGTGCTGCTGGTCAAACCCCAGTTCGAGGTCGGCCGCACGGCCGTGAAGGAGGGCCTGGTCACCGAGCCGCGGCTGCGTGCCGAGGCGGTCGAGCAGGTGCTGTGGGCGGCGTGGGATGTCGGGCTCGGCACCCGCGGCGTGCTGCGCTCACCGCTGGCCGGCACGCACGGCAACCGCGAATACGTCGTGTGGCTCGGCGAAACCTGTGGCACAGTTCCGACAGAATGGATGTCGAACGTGGGGGAGCTGACAGGAGACGGATGAGCGGCGCACAGCGACACATCCTCGTCGTCGCCCATGCCTGGCGGGAGGACACCGTCGAGGCGGCCCAGCGCGTCATCAGCGCACTGCAGGCCGCCGGTGCCGTTCCGGTGCTGCCGCCGGAGGACCGCGACGCGCTCGCCGAGTCCCTCCCCGAGAGCGCCGAGCTCCCCGCGCTCGGCAGCGACGTCGATCTGGCCGACATCGAGCTGGCCATCGTGCTGGGCGGCGACGGCACGATCCTGCGCGCCGCGGAGCTCGTGCGCGACGGCACGGCGCCGGTGCTCGGCATCAACATGGGACACGTCGGCTTCCTCGCCGAGAGCGAGCGCGACGACATGGACGAGGCGGTCGCCCGCGTCATCGCCCGCGACTACCGCGTCGAGGAGCGCCTCGCCCTCGCGGTCCGGGTGAAGGACGCCGCCGGCTGTGTCATCTACGAGACCTGGGCACTGAACGAGGCCACGGTCGAGAAGGCCAGCCGCGAACGGATGCTGGAGGTCGTCATCGAGATCGACGGCCGTCCGCTGTCGAGCTTCGGCTGCGACGGCGTCGTCGTGTCGACCCCGACCGGGTCCACCGCCTACAACTTCTCCGCGGGCGGTCCGGTGATCTGGCCGACCGTCGAGGCCATCGCGGTGGTGCCGCTGTCGGCGCACGCGCTGTTCGCCAAGCCGCTGGTCGTCGGTCCCGAGGCGGCGGTCGCGATCGAGGTGCTCGCGCGTACCGCCGGCACCGGCATCCTGTGGTGCGACGGTCGTCGTTCGCACGACCTCCCGCCGGGCGCGCGCGTCGTGGTGGGCCGGTCGACGACCCCGGTGCGGCTCGCCCGTCTGCATCCACCCGCGTTCACGGAGCGGCTCGTGCAGAAGTTCCACCTGCCGGTCGCGGGCTGGCGCGGCCCCGACACCCCGCGGCCGGTCGTTCCGTGATCGAGCAGATGCGCTTGCGCGACCTGGGCGTCATCGCCGAGGCCACGCTGCCGATGGGCCCGGGCTTCACCGCCATCACGGGCGAGACCGGGGCCGGGAAGACCATGGTCGTCGCCGGACTCGGCCTGCTGCTCGGGCAGCGGGCCGACTCCGGCGCGGTGCGGGCAGGGGCCGCGCAGGCCGTCGTGGACGGCGTGTGGATCGTGCCGGAGCGCGGCGCGGTCGCCGACCGGGTGCTCGAGGCCGGCGGCGAGCTGGAGCCGGCCGGCGACGGCACGGCCGAGCTGTTCCTGGGGCGCACGCTGACGGCCGAGGGACGCAGCCGCGCCACGGTCGGCGGCCGCTCCGCCCCCGCGGGCGTGCTCGCCGACCTCGCCGACCAGCTCGTCGTCGTGCACGGACAGTCGGACCAGCTGCGGCTGCGCTCCGCGGCGGCCCAGCGCGACGCGCTCGACCGCTTCGCCGGGGCGCCGGTCCAGGGCGCTCTCGCCGCCTACCAGGCCGCCTACGACACGGCGCGTACGGTCGCGCGCGAGCTCGACGCGCTCGTGCGCGACCGCGACGCCCGCGCCCGCGAGGCGAGCGATCTGCGTGAGCAGCTCGCGGCGATCGAGGCCGCCGACCCTCAGCCGGGCGAGGACGCAGAGCTCGCGGCGCGCGCAGATCGGCTCGCGAACGCCGAGGCGCTGCGCCTCGCCGCCGCGACCGCGCACGCCGCGCTGTCGAGCGAGGAGGACGCCCCGGACGTCATGGGCCTGCTCGCCGAGGCCCGCCGCGCCCTCGAGCGCAGCGGCGACCCGGAGCTCGCCGACCTCGGCACGCAGGCGGAGGAGCTCGGCTACCGGGCCGCGGAGCTCGCGGCGTCCGTCGCCGGATACCTCGCCGACCTCGACGAGACGGGCCCCCACGAGCTCGCCGCGGTCGAGGAGCGCCGGGCGGTGATCGCCGCCCTGGTGCGTGCGCACGGGGCGCTCGACGCCGCGCTCGACCTCGGCCGCGACGGCTCGCTGCGGCTGGCCGAGCTCGAGGACGACGACGCCCGCGTCGAACGGCTGACCGAGGATCGGGATGTCGCGGCGGGCGCCCTCGACGAGGCGGCCGCGGCGCTGACCGCGGTCCGTACCGCCGCGGCCGCACGGCTGGCGTCCGCCGTCACGGCGGAGCTGCACGCCCTCGCCCTGCCCGACGCCCGGGTCGAGGTCGCGGTCACGCCCACGACGGAGTCGGCCGCAGGACGCGACGAGATCGCGATCCTGCTGGCCCCGCATCCCGGCGCCGACCCGCGGCCGGTCGCCCGCACCGCCTCCGGCGGAGAGCTCAGCCGCGTCATGCTGGCGATCGAGGTCGTCATCGCGGGCACCGATCCGGTGCCCACCTTCGTCTTCGACGAGGTGGACGCCGGCATCGGGGGAGCGGCCGCCATCGAGGTGGGCCGGCGGCTGGCCCGTCTCGCCCGCAGCGCCCAGGTCATCGCGGTCACCCACCTCGCCCAGGTCGCCGCCTTCGCCGACAACCACCTCACCGTCGTCAAGCAGAGCGACGGCACCGTGACGGCCTCGAGCGTGCAGGCCCTGACCGGGCCGCCGCGGGAGGCCGAGATGGCCCGCCTGCTGTCCGGGCTGCCGGACTCGGCCGCCGCCCTCGAGCACGCCCGAGAACTGCTCGCCCTCGCGCACTGATAGATTGGAAGCCCGTGATGCACTCTCCCGGATCAGGTACCCACGGCAGCATTCCCGACGACACCACGCGCCACATCTTCGTGACCGGCGGTGTCGTCTCCTCGTTGGGGAAGGGCTTGACCGCGGCGAGCCTGGGCAACCTCCTCACCGCCCGCGGGCTGCGCGTGGTGATGCAGAAGCTCGACCCGTACCTGAACGTCGACCCGGGGACGATGAACCCGTTCCAGCACGGCGAGGTGTTCGTCACCGACGACGGCGCCGAGACCGACCTCGACATCGGCCACTACGAGCGCTTCCTCGACATCGAGCTGAGCCAGGCCGCGAACGTCACCACCGGGCAGATCTACTCGCAGGTCATCGCCCGGGAACGCCGCGGCGAGTACCTCGGCGACACCGTGCAGGTCATCCCGCACATCACCGACGAGATCAAGCGACGCATGCGGCTGCAGTCGGGCGAGTCGCCCAAGCCGGACGTCATCATCACCGAGATCGGCGGCACCGTCGGCGACATCGAGTCGCAGCCGTTCATCGAGTCGGCGCGGCAGATCCGCCACGAGCTCGGCCGTGACAACGTCTTCTTCGTGCACGTGTCGCTCGTGCCGTTCATGGGCGCCTCCGGCGAGCAGAAGACCAAGCCCACCCAGCACTCGGTCGCCGCGCTGCGCTCCATCGGCATCCAGCCCGACGCCCTCGTGCTGCGCAGCGACCGGCCCGTCACCGACTCGAACAAGCGCAAGATCGCGCTCATGTGCGACGTGGACGAGCGCGCGGTCGTCAACGCCGTCGACGTGCCGAGCATCTACGACATCCCGACGATGCTGCACGAGCAGGGACTGGACGACTACATCGTGCGGACGCTGCGCCTGCAGAAGGCGGCGGACGTCGACTGGTCGCGCTGGCAGCGGGTGCTCAGCGCGGTGCACAACCCGAAGCACGAGGTCACGATCGGCCTGGTCGGCAAGTACATCGACCTGCCCGATGCGTACCTCTCGGTCACCGAAGCGCTGAAGGCCGGCGGGTTCGCGCAGGAGACGCACGTGAACATCCGGTGGATCCCGTCGGACTCCTGCGAGACGCCCGAGGGTGCCGCCGCGGCGCTGGCGGAGCTCGACGGCATCGTCGTGCCGGGCGGCTTCGGCATCCGCGGCATCGAGGGCAAGCTCGGAGCGCTGCGCTTCGCCCGTGAGCAGGGCATCCCGACGCTCGGCCTGTGTCTGGGGCTGCAGTGCATGGTCGTGGAGTACGCGCGCGACGTCGCGGGCCTGCCCGGCGCCTCCTCCAGCGAGTTCGACCCGGACACGGAGTTCCCGGTCATCGCCACGATGGCCGAGCAGGTCGACATCATCGACCACGGCGATCTCGGCGGCACGATGCGGCTGGGCCTCTACCCCGCGCGGCTGGACGCCGGGTCGCTGGCCGCCGAGATGTACGGCGCCGAGCTGATCAGCGAGCGCCATCGTCACCGGTACGAGGTCAACAACGCGTATCGCGACCGCCTCGCCACCGCCGGCCTCGTGTTCTCGGGACTGTCGCCCGACCGCAACCTGGTCGAGTTCGTGGAGCTGCCCCGCGACGTGCACCCGTTCTACATCGCCACCCAGGCCCACCCCGAGCTGCGGTCGCGGCCGACGGCCGCGCACCCGCTGTTCCGGGGCCTGGTCGGGGCGGCGCTCGTGCGCCACCGCGCGAGCGAGCTGTTCGACGACGAGAACGAGTGAGATGACCGAGCTGCGGGACGAGCCGGTCTCGTACGAGGTGACCGGCAGCGACCTCGTCTACCGGGGGCGGGTCTGGGACGTGCGCAGCGACACCGTCCGCTACGGCGACCGCGAGATCGTCCGGCAGTACGTGGCGCATCCCGGCGCGGCGGCGATCGTCGCGCTCGACGAGACCGGGCGGGTGCTGCTGATCCAGCAGTACCGGCATCCGATCCGCCATCGCGACTGGGAGGTGCCCGCCGGGCTCCTCGACGTGGCCGGCGAGCCGCCGCTGGAGACCGCCAAGCGCGAGCTCGCGGAGGAGGCCGACCTGCGTGCGGGACGCTGGGAGCCGCTCGTGCGCATCTTCACCACGCCGGGCGGCAACGACGAGATCGTGCACCTGTTCCTGGCGCGTGACCTGGTCCCGGCGGGGGAGGCCTTCGCCCGCGAGGACGAGGAGGCCGACATCCGGCTGGAGTGGGTCCCGCTGGCGGACGCCGTCGACGCCGTGCTCGCCGGACGCATGCGCAACGGCATCCTCGCCGCCGGGGTGCTGGCCGCGGCCGAACGGCTCCGGCGCGAGGGCTGAGCGTGCGCGTCGATCGGGCGATGGACGCCTACCTGCGCCACATCACGATCGAGCGGGGCCTGGCCGATCACACCGTCGCGGCCTACCGGCGCGACCTCGCCGGCTACGTCTCCTGGCTGGCGGAGCATGGCGTGGACGATGCCGCAGGCGTCACCGCCGAGCTCGTCGCCGAGTTCGTCGCCGAGCGGGCGGGCGCCGACCCCGCCCCCGCGGCGTCCAGCCTCGCCCGGCTGCAGTCGTCGGTGCGGGGCCTGCACCGCTTCCTGGTGGGCGAGGGCCTCCTGGTGTCCGACCCGACCGCGAAGCTGCGACCGCCGAAGCTGCCCCGGCGGCTGCCGAAGGCCCTCACGATCGATCAGGTCGAGCGGCTGCTGGACGCCGCGGGACCGGCGCCCGGCACCGATACCGTCGCCGACGTCGCCGGGCTGCGCGACCGGGCGCTGCTCGAGCTGCTGTACGCCACCGGCGCCCGGGTGAGCGAGGTCGTGCAGCTCGACGTCGACGACCTCGCCCACGGCGACGTGCTGCGCGTGCGCGGCAAGGGGTCGAAGGAGCGCATCGTGCCCGTCGGCTCCTACGCGCGCGCCGCCGTCGACGCGTATCTCGCCCGGGCGCGGCCGGCACTGGCCGTTCTCGGCCGGGGGACGCCCCGGCTGTTCCTGGGGCTGCGGGGCGCGCCGCTGTCGCGGCAGAGCGCGTGGGCCGTGATGCAGCAGGCGGCGGATGCCGCCGGGCTCACCGCGCACGTGTCGCCGCACACCCTGCGGCACTCCTTCGCCACCCATCTGCTGCAGGGCGGCGCCGATGTGCGCGTCGTGCAGGAGCTGCTGGGCCACGCATCGGTCGCGACCACGCAGATCTACACGCACGTCAGCGTCGACTCGCTGCGCGACATCTACGCCGGAGCGCACCCCCGCGCCCGGTGACGCCGCGAAACCGGGCGTCTGCCCTGCCTCGCGGTCACGAGGACGAGCCGGCGGTGTCGTCGAACGACACGAGGCGCCAGACGCCCGCCTCCCGCGCGATCTCGGCCCAGGAGCCGGTGTCGACGACGGCGTCCACACACGGCCGGATGCGGGCGAGCACCGGCCGGATGACCGCGTCATGCGTGACCACGGCGACGGGTGCGGCGTCGGCGGCGTCCGCGAGCGCGTCCAGCCCGCGCAGGGCGCGCTCCAGGACGTCCGCCTCCGGTTCCACGCCCGGGGCCGCGTCGATCCCGCCCCATCGCGCCACCACGTCCGCCTTCACCTGTCCGGTCCACGGCCCGTAGTCACGGTCGTCGAACGCCGCGTCCACGCGGTGCGGCACCGCGCTGGCCGCCGCGATGATCTGCGCGGTGCGCACCGCCCGCTGCAGCGGGCTGGAGACCGCCTCGCCGAGCCCGACCCCGCTCAGCGCCGCTGCCGTCGCCTCGGCCTGCGCGATCCCGACGTCGTCGAGCGGCGGATCCGCGCGCCCGCGCAGCCTGCCCTCCGCGTTCAGCGCCGTCCGACCGTGCCGGACCAGCAGGATGCGACGCTCCTCGTGCGTGCCCATCGTCGTCCCTCCTCCGTGCTCATATCGATGCGCCCAGCCACAGCCCGGCACCGGCGAGCGCCGTCGTGGCGACCAGCACGCCGATCCCGTTGACCGCGCCGACCAGCGTCTTGCCCTCCTGCAGCAGCCGGACGGTCTCGAAGCTCGCGGTCGAGAACGTCGTGTAGCCGCCGAGGAAGCCGGTGCCCGCGATCAGCCGCCAGTCGTCGGGCAGCGTGCCGGCCATCGTCAGGCCGGTGAGCAGCCCCAGGACGAGGGAGCCGCTGAGATTGATGACGATCGTTCCCAGGGGCAGGCTGCCTCTGGTGCGGGCGCGGATGACGCCGTCGAGCATCAGCCGGCACACGGCGCCGAGGCCCCCGGCGAGGGCGAGAGCCAGGAACCCGAGCGCGGTCATCGGTCCGCCCTCCGGCTCGCCCGGTGGGTGGCCGCGGCGAGCGCGATGCCTGCCCACGTCGCCGCCGCGCCGACGAGCACGGTCGCCAGGCCGTAGAGGATCCCGGCGAGCGCGGAGCCGGAGCCGATGAGACGGGCGGCATCGGCGGCGAGGGCGCTGTAGGTGGTGAAGCCGCCCATGACGCCCGTGCCCAGCAGCAGCCGCAGCATCCGCCGGGTGCCCTCGTCGGGGCCGCGCCGCACGAGCGCGTCCAGGAGGAACCCGAGCAGGAAGGCTCCTGCCACGTTGATGCCGAGGATGACGAAGGGGATGCCGTCGGCCGGCGGGAACGCGAGGCTCAGCGCCTCCCGTGCGGCCGTGCCGAGGGCTCCGCCCGCGAAGACGACCGCGATGTAGGCGGGCCGCAGATGGACGGGGCGGGGCGCGCCGGCGCTCTGCGCGACCTCGACGTCGGGATCGATCGGAAGCACGGGGATCTCGTCGCTCCGGGGCGTCGGCTCGGTCATGCGAGGCCGTAGGGCAGAGCGGGGTGGTCGATCTCGATCTCGGTGAGCCGGTTGTACTTCGCGACGCGCTCACCGCGTGCCGGGGCTCCCGACTTGAGCTGGCCCACGCCGGAGCCGACGACGAGATCGGCGATGAACGTGTCGGCGGTCTCACCGGAACGGTGTGAGACCATGCACGCCATCCCCGCCTCGCGCGCGGCGCGGATGGCGTCGAAGGTCTGGGAGACGGTGCCGATCTGGTTCGGCTTGATCAGCACGGCGTCCGTGTAGCCGTGCGCGGCGCCGTCCCGGATGCGCGCCGGGTCGGTGACGTACAGATCGTCGCCGACAAGCTGCACCCGGCCGAGCAGCGCCGCGGCCTGCGTGGCCCACCCGTGCGGGTCGTCCTCGGCGAAGCCGTCCTCGACGCTGCGGATCGGATAGTGCTCGATCAGGTCCCGGTAGTAGCCGGTCAGGCCCTCGTCGTCGAGCTCGCGTCCGTCGATGCGGTAGCGCCCGCTCCCCAGGTGGAATCCGTTCGCCGCCGGGTCGAGGGCGATGGCCACGCGGTCGACGCCGGGCGTGTGACCGGCGGCCTCGATCGCGGTCAGGAGCAGGTCGAGGGCGACGCGCGGGTCGGAGATCGGCGGGGCGAAGCCGCCCTCGTCGCCCAGCCCCGCGGTCCCGTACCGCTCGCGCACGACGGCGGCCAGCGCGTGGTACACCTCCGCGCCGACCTGGACGGCGTGCTCCTCGGTGCCCGCGTCGACCGGAGCGATCATGAACTCCTGGAAGTCCAGGCCGTTCACCGCGTGCGCGCCGCCGTTGAGGACGTTGAAGTGCGGGACCGGGAGGCGCTCGGCGGTTCCCAGCCGACCGGCGATCCACGCGTGCAGCTCCGCGCCGGCCGCATGCGCGAAACCGCGCGCCGCGGCGATCGAGACCGCCACGACGGCGTTCGCCCCCAGCCGCGAATAGCCCGGCGTCCCGCCGAGCGCGCCCAGCGCCGCGTCGAGCTCGTCGATCGACTCCCACACGCGCCCGGTGACGAGCGCGGCGATCTCGCCGTCGACGTTCCGGACCGCGCGACGAACCCCGCGACCACCGTATTCGGGGCCGTGGTCGCGCACCTCGACGGCCTCGTGCTCGCCGGTCGAGGCCCCGGCCGGGGCCGCGGCCACGAGCCGGGCGCCGTCGCCGAGGACGGCGGTCACCTCCACGGTCGGGTAGCCCCGGGAGTCCAGGATGCCGCGAGCCCGCAGCGCGGTGACCTCCAGGGGCGTTCGAGCGGTCATCGTTCCTCCTCCGCGTCCCAGGGAAGCGTCTCGTGCGGACCGACCGGGTCGAGGGGCACGACCACCACCGGCCGATGCTGGCCGTGAGCGAGCTGGACGGCGACCGATCCGTTGAAGAACTCGTGGAACGATCCGCGGAAGCCCCGGTCCCTGGTGCCGACGACGATCATCGCCGCGTCGAGCTCCTCGGCGAGCCGGGACAGCTCCCGCGCGGGGCCCCCGGCGAGCGCGCGGACCGACCAGGCGAGACCGCGTGCATCCAGCACGCCGGAGATCTCCGCCCGCAGCACGGGGTCGAAGGTCTCGACCTCCTCGTCCGCCAGATCGGGATCGATGCCCATGGCGATCACCGTGCCGTCGGGGTCCTCGTCGACGGGGTACCGGGCCGCATCCACGAAGGCGCAGACCACCTCCGCGTCGAACCGCTCGGCGAACCGGGCCGCGGTCGTGACGACGGCCGCGGGCTGGCCGGGAGCGACACCGACGACGATGCGGCTCCTGCCGCGGGTCTCGGGAATCTGATCCATCCGCGTCTCCTACCTCCGGGCGCGCTCGCGCCGATCGGTAGGGACTGTTGTCGGAGATCCGAGGTTGGGTACGGCGAGCCCCACCGCCGTGACGCGCACCGGCGTCCCGACCATTCTGCCAGAGCGCGATCCCTCCTGCCAGCCGCCGCCGTGACGGACACGCCGCCCCCTCATCCCTGGGCCGCGAGATCGGTGCCGAACGTCTGATCGTAGAGGTCGAGGCCGTAGCTCGTGCGCAGCGGACCGCCCGGCTCGAGCCGGAACGAGCGCCTGCCGTCCTCCGCCCGCGGCGCGCGCAGGAAGACCGCGTCCAGGCCGGCATCGGCCGCGACGGCGTGCGCGAACTCGTAGAGGTGCGTGACGCTTCGCACCTGCACCCCCGCGTCGCGGAGCGCGCAGGTGACCTCCCACAGGATCTGAGACCCCTCCGCCTCGTTCGTGGACGCGAAGGACTCGTTGCACAGCAGCAGGTCGCCGGACCGGATCGTGCGGACGATCCTGCCCATCCGGTCGAGCTCCTCGTCCAGCTTGCCGTGCTGCAGACCGCCGTCCTCCTCCCGCGCCCAGTGCGAGAACACGGCACCGACCGGGCGCGCGTCGAAACGCGTCGCCGGTGCGAGCATCCCGGCCTGCACCATCAGCTGCGCCGTCCCGAGGGCACGCAGCAGCGTCGACTTGCCGCCACGGTTCGCGCCCGTGACCACGAGCAGCCCGCTCCGTCCCATCGCCACGTCGTTGCCGACCGGCGCCCGCCCCATCCGCAGCGCGAGACAGGGGTCGTACAGCCCCGACGCCCGCGTCGACTCCTCGGCGGAGGGATCGGGCGTGCACATCGGCGCGCCGAGCGCGCCCAGCGCGTCCGCCAGATTGAGGCTCGCGAGGAAGAAGCCGAGCTCGGCCCGCAGCGCGCCGAAGAAGGACAGCACATGATCGGCCGACTGCGCCGCGGCGTCGGCGACGTCGTTGATGCTGCGGTCGCGGAGCTCGCCGAGCGCCGCGAAGCCCGCCTCGTCCCGGGGCGCGAGCGTGAACGAGTAGCGCGGTCGCCGCATCGGCGTGCGGTCGAACAGGCCGCGGTTCTCCTCCTTCGGCAGCCGCAGCACCTGATGGGTCACCTCGCCGCGGACGCCGACCCCCGCGCTCATCAGCAGACCCCGACGGAACGACAGCTCGGCGATCCGCTGCCTGATCAGCCGCATCTGCTCGTCGTCGAGCTCGTGCGCGATCGTGGCGAACAGTCCGCGGAAGGCCCGGGAGGAGAACAGCGGAGTGAGCTCGGCGCACCGACGCCGGAACCGATCGAGCAGGTCGGCCAGCCCGGCGAGCAGCCGGAGCGCCCGGGCGAGGACGAGCTCGGGCCGGCCGTGGGCACGCAGCATCAGGAACCCGTGGCGCGGGAGCTCGACGGCTTCCACGGCGAGGTCGTAGAGCTCTCGCACGGCGTCGCGACCGGCGGCGCAGTCGGCGAGCGCCTCCTGCCGGTACCGGATCTCGCCGAGGTCGCGGACGGGGTGCAGCAGGCCGGCGCGGGCGACGGCACGCAGGAAGGCGTCGCCGCCGGCCATCGCGTCCCATAGGTAGTCCAGCTGCAGGTCCGCGGCGAGGTCGTCGCTGAAGGGCGGCTCGGGCGCGTCGACGGCGAAGTCGTGCGCCGGGCTGAGCAGGTGCGCTCGCATCACGCGTCCTGCCGACCGTGACGCGGGATGCCGGGCAGCAGGTCGGCGATCTGCTCTGCCGTGAGCCCGTGCCGGGCGGCGAGGGCGCGGGCATGTGCCCGGCCGTCGGCGGGTCGGCGCTCGACCCGGAACGTGCGGACCGCCGGATCGTCCGGGTCCACGAGGCTGACCATGCTCACGGTCCGATCGTTCAGGCGGGACAGCTCGTCGATGAACGTGACGCACGCCGCCAGCGCGTCCAGCGTGCTGATCCGTTCCAGCACGTCGCGTGTCAGGATCCGCGCATCCTGCAGCGCGGTCGAGGCGAACGCCTCGTTGACCACGATCACGCTGCGGCCGGTGGCGGTGTCGAACACCTGCCGCAGACGCTGCACCTCCGCCCCGAGCCGGCCCTCGAGCGAGTCCAGCCGCTCCTCCCGCTCGAACACGGTGAGGACCCGGTCGCACAGGAACACGCGGGCGTCGCGCGCCGGCACCGGGCAGCCGATCGCGGCGAGGTGATGCAGCTGCCCGAACAGCCGTGCCGTCGTGGTCTTGCCGCCCTGGTTCGGGCCGGAGATCACCAGGATGCGTTCCGGCCCGGCCAGCCGCAGATCGTTGCGGACCACCGGCCGGCCGGCGTCGACCAGCCGCGCCGCCAGCGACAGATCCCAGCCGTCGGTGACGGCGAGCTCCTTCCGGTCGGCGCTGACCCGCGGGTAGCACACCCGCAGGCCGGCGCCGCGCAGGGGCGCGAGGAAGCCCAGGTAGGCGAGATAGAACCGCACCTCCTCGCCGAACCTGATCAGGACGCCGTCCCGGTATCCCTCGCTGTGCGCGGCGAAATCCGTCAGGTCCGCGAACACGTCCGGGTGCACCTCGGCTGCCAGGCCCAGCATCTGCGCCTGCACGTGGTCCAGGGTCGCCGGGCGATAGTCGGTGCGGTAGTCCTCGGCATCCCCTTGACGGAACCTCGCGAAGGTCGACAGCACCTGCGCGGTGAGATCCGGCTCGTCGTCGGTGGCGGCGACGGTGACCCGCCCGCCGCGCACCAGCGCGTTGTACCGCAGTGCGGCGACCTGCGCGGCCAGCCGGGCGGCGTGGTCGCGGAGGCGGCCGAACGCCGCGGACGCGCGCAGCGCGGCGACGTGCCGCGCGAGTCCGTCCCAGCCCCGCGAACGGGCACGGATGTCGTGCACCTCGTCGAGGCCGGCGCCGAGGCCGGTGACCGCCTCGACGTAGCGCGCGACGGCGGCGAGCCGGTGGAGGGCGGCCTCGTAGGGATAGGAGGCGCGGGCGGCGGCGGCCTCGAGCGCATCGCATCGCTCGACGTCGCGGAGGAAGGCCGTCACGAGGGCGCGGGGGCCATCCTGCTCGAGCAGGCGGAACACGTCCTGCCGGTACTCGACGGCCGCGACGCTCCGCAGCGGCACCCGGTAGGCCTCGCTCGCCCGCGGCGCCGCCGGACCGAGACGGGCGAAGACCTGGTCCAGTGCCAGGTCGTGCAGCGCGTCGTCGTCGGCGGACTCGTCCGGCGCCCCCTCCGGGAAGAGGATGCTCGTGAACGGCGCGGTCGTGATCTGGGCAGCAGGCACCCGTGACTCCTCTCGTCACAGGTGCCATCAGCCGTGTCCGGCGGTTCGAGCGTTCTCGCTCCGGCGGGCCCCATCACCGTCCTGACAGCTTCACACGCCTCGCCGCAGACCTCAAGCGATCGCGATCCGCGGGCCACGTCGTTCCCGGGCCGCAGGCGACCTGCTGGCTAGACTTGGCGCAACGACCCGAGAAGGAGCACGGTGGCCGAGCGCACAGCGAAGGGCAAGGGCGGCACGTCCACGGCGGAGACGCCGATGGGGCCCACCGGTCGTCCGTACCAGGGGTTCCCGACCCCGCCGAAGCTGTCCTCGCACGGTCCCGCCCGCATCATCGCGCTGTGCAACCAGAAGGGCGGCGTGGGCAAGACCACGACGACCATCAACCTCGCCGCCGCCCTCGCCTCGTACGGCAGGCGCGTGCTCGCCGTCGACTTCGACCCGCAGGGCGCGCTGTCGGCCGGCCTCGGCATCCAGGCCCACGACACCCCCACGATCTACGACCTGCTGCTGGACACCAAGCGCGACCCCCGCGACGCGATCGTCCACACCGCGGTCGACGGGCTCGACGTGATCCCGGCCAACATCGATCTGTCGGCCGCGGAGGTGCACCTGGTCAACGAGGTCGCGCGCGAGACGATCCTCTCGCGCGTGCTGCGCCACGTGACCGGCGAGTACGACGTCATCCTCATCGACTGCCAGCCCTCGCTCGGGCTGCTGACGGTCAACGCCCTCACCGCGAGCCACGGCGTGCTCATCCCGCTGGAGTGCGAGTTCTTCGCGCTGCGCGGCGTCGCCCTGCTGATCGAGACGATCGACAAGGTGCGCGACCGGCTGAACCCCGCGATCACGCTCGACGGCGTGCTCGCCACGATGTACGACCCTCGCACCCTGCACTCGCGCGAGGTGCTCGAGCGGGTCGTGGAGGCGTTCGGCGACGACGTGCTGGAGACGGTCATCGGGCGCACCGTGAAGTTCCCGGACGCGTCGGTGTCGGGCATGCCGATCACGGAGTTCGCGCCCGAGCACGCCGCGGCCCAGGCATACCTGCGGCTGGCGCGGGAGCTGGTCGCGCGTGGTGCCGTCGCCTGAGCCCGCGGCCACGGTCCCGGAGGACGGGTTCCGCGTCTCGCTCGGCGTCTTCGACGGCCCGTTCGACCTGCTGCTGACCCTCATCTCCCGCCACGAGCTCGACATCACCGAGGTCGCGCTCTCGCGGGTGACCGACGAGTTCATCGCCTACCTGCGCAGCCTGGGCCCGGATGCCGAGATGGACGAGGCCTCCGAGTTCCTCGTGGTCGCCGCGACCCTGCTCGACATGAAGATCGTCGGGCTCCTCCCGCAGGGCGAGCTGGTGGACGCCGAGTCGGTCGCAGTCCTCGAGGCCCGCGACCTGCTGTTCGCCCGGCTGCTGCAGTACCGCGCCTTCAAGGAGGTGTCGGCCTGGTTCGCCCGGTGCCTCGACCGGGAGGGCCGCCGTCACACCCGCAGCGTGCGGCTCGAGGAGAAGTACCGGCACAGCGCGCCGGAGCTGGTGTGGACGCTCAGCCCGGACGACTTCGCCGCGCTCGCGATGCTCGCCCTCGCGCCGAAGGAGATCCCGCAGGTCGGTCTCGACCACCTGCACGCACCGCTGGTCAGCATCCGGGAGCAGGCCGCGATCGTGGTGACGCTCCTGCGCGCGCGGGGCACCCTGAGCTTCCGCGAGCTCGTCGCCGGGGTGTCCGCGCCCGGTATCGTCGTGGCGCGGTTCCTGTCGATCCTGGAGCTGTACCGTCACGATGCGCTCTCGTTCGAGCAGCTCGAGCCGCTGGGCGATCTGACGCTGCGCTGGAGCGCCCAGCGCTGGACCGACGAGAACCTCGCCACCCTCGGAGCCGACTATGACCACTGACACCCCCGTCCTCGCCCGCCGGCTCGAGGCGATCCTGCTCATCGTCGACGAGCCGCAGAGCCTGGTGAGCCTGGCCGCCGCGGTCGGTGCGCCGGTCCCCGCCGTCCGGCAGGCCGTCGAGGGACTGGTCGCCGACTACGACGGCGAGACCGGCGGTCCGCGCCGCGGCTTCGAGCTGCGCGAGGTCGGCGGCGGGTGGCGCCTGTACGTGCGCGAGGAGCACGACGACCTCGTCGCCGAGTTCGTCGGCGCCCAGACGCCGTCGCGGCTGTCGCAGGCGGCGCTGGAGACCCTCGCCGTCATCGCCTACAAGCAGCCGGTGACCCGCGGGCAGGTCGCCTCCATCCGCGCCGTCAACGTCGACTCGGTCGTGCGCACGCTCGTCGCCCGGGGCCTGGTCACCGAGGTGGGGCAGGACGCCGAGACCGGCGCGATCCGCTACGGCACCACCGACGCGCTCCTGACCCACCTCGGCATCAACGCGATCGAGGAGCTGCCGCACATCTCGCCGCTGCTCGACGACGGCGCCGACGGCTTCGACGAGGAGCTCGTGCGATGACGCCGGCGACGGCATCCCCTCCGGGCCTCCCCGCCGTGATGTCCCACTTCGGCGCGGTTGATGTCCCAGTTTGGCGCGGAAAGCGGCGCTCATACCGCGCCGAACTGGGACATGGTCGCGGGGGACGGCAGCGCGCAGATGGAGGGGGACGCCGATGAACGGCGAGCAGCACGAGGTCTCGGGCTCGGACGCCGAGGGCGTGCGGCTGCAGAAGGTGCTCGCGAACGCCGGGGTGGCCTCCCGCCGGGTCGCCGAGGACATGATCGTCGCCGGCCGGGTGCGCGTGAACGGGACGGTCGTCACCGAGCTCGGCAGCCGCATCCATCCGGACCGCGACCTCGTGGACGTCGACGGCACCGCCGTGCAGCTGGACCAGACCAAGCGCTACGTCATGCTCAACAAGCCCACCGGCGTGGTCAGCACCATGAAGGACGAGCGCGGCCGGCCCGACCTGCGCCGCTACACGAAGGAGTGGGCCGAGCGCCTCTACAACGTCGGACGACTCGACGCCGACACCAGCGGCCTGCTCGTGCTCACCAACGACGGCGAGCTCGCCCACGTGCTGGCGCATCCCTCGTTCGGCGTGACCAAGGTCTACATCGCGCAGGTCGAGGGCCGGGTCACGTCGCAGACCATCGCACGGCTGACGAAGGGCGTCGACCTCGACGACGGCCCGATCGCCGCGGACAGGGCGCGGCTGCTCGACGCCTCGACCGGGTCCAGCCTGGTGGAGCTCACCCTGCACTCGGGCCGCAACCGCATCGTGCGCCGGATGCTGGCGGAGGTCGGCCATCCGGTCACGGAGCTCGTGCGCCGCCGGTTCGGGCCGCTGCACCTGGGGACGCTCCCTGCCGGCCGGGCGCGGGAGTTGACTACAGTGGAGGTCGGTGCGCTGTTGACCCTCGCGCGCCGGGGAGCGGAACCGCCGCCCGCAGGCCAGGAGATCCAGTGAGCCACTCGACGATCACGCATGAGCGCGCTGCCCGCACCTCGGGCACGGTGCGGGTCGTCGGCGCCGGTCTGCTGGGGGCGAGCATCGGGCACGCGCTGACCTCGCTCGGCGTCGACGTCGCGCTCGCCGACACCTCGCCCGCCCAGCTGAGCCTCGCCGTCGACTACGGGGCCGGCCGCGCCGCCCGTGACGACGACACCCCAGGCCTCGTCGTGGTCGCCGTGCCGCCCGACGTGGTCGCCGACGTCGTCGAACGCGAGCTCGCCCGGTTCCCGGATGCCGTGGTCACCGACGTCGCGAGCGTGAAGCTGCAGCCGTACCTCGCCCTGCGCGCGCGCGGCGCCGACCTGCGCCGCTACATCGGCTCGCACCCGCTCGCCGGCCGCGAGCGCGGCGGCGCGATCGCCGCCCGCGCCGACCTGTTCGTCGGGCGCCCATGGGTCGTCTGCCGGGACGGGGAGACCAGCGCCGCCGACCTCGCCCGCGTCGAGGGCCTCGCACTCGACCTCGGCGCCACGCTCGTCGAGATGGAGCCGGGGGAGCACGACCGCTCCGTCGCCCTCGTCTCGCACGTGCCGCAGCTGGTCGCGAGCCTGCTGGCCGGCCGTTTCGTCACCGCGCCCGAGAACGCGCTGGGGCTCGCCGGCCAGGGCGTGCGCGACACCACGCGCATCGCGGCATCCGCCCCGGAGCTGTGGGTGCAGATCCTCGGCGCGAACGCCGTGCCGGTCGTCGACGTGCTCGACGCGCTCGCCGCCGACCTCGCCGGTGTCGCCGACGCGCTCCGCGACCCCGACGCGCCGGGATCCCGCCGGGCGGTCGCCGACACGATCCGCCGTGGCAACCAGGGCGTCGAGCGCCTGCCCGGCAAGCACGGCCAGAACCGCCGGTTCGAGCAGATCGTCGTGCTCGTCGACGACGCGCCGGGACAGCTCGGGCGCCTGTTCGGCGAGCTGGGGGAGCTCGACGTCAACGTCGAGGACCTGCGCCTGGAGCATTCGCCCGGCGCCCAGTTCGGTCTCGCCGAGATCAGCGTGGTCCCGGCCGCGGCCGAGCCCGCGATCGAGGGGCTGACCGCGCGGGGCTGGAAGATCGCGAGCACCAATGACTGAGCGCCTGTTCCGCGCCCCGGCCGAGCCCGTGGTCGTCGCGATCGACGGGCCCGCCGGCAGCGGGAAGTCCTCGGTGTCGAAGGAGGTCGCGCGTCGCCGCGCCTACGGCTACCTCGACACCGGTGCCGTCTACCGCGCCCTGGCCTGGCACGCACTCGCCCACGGCGCCGACACGTCCGACGCGAGCGCCGTCGTCGATGCGCTCGGCGACTTCGACGTCCGCATCTCGCTCGACCCCGACGACTTCTGGGTGCGCGTCGGCGAGCATGACGTCACCGGCGCCATCCGTGAGCCCGGTGTGACCGACGCGGTGTCGGGGGTGGCCCGCATCCCGATCGTGCGGCACACCGTGAACGGCATGTTCCGGCGCCTGACCGCCGAGTCGGCGCGGCGCGGCGTGGTCGTCGAGGGCCGCGACATCACGACGGTCGTCTTCCCCGAGGCGCCGGTGCGCGTGCTGCTGACGGCGTCCGAGTCGGTGCGCGCCGCCCGCCGCCACGGCGAGACGACGGGGCAGGACGCCGCGTCCGTCGCCGCGTCGATCGCGCGCCGGGACGCGTCCGACGCGACCGTGTCCGAGTTCCTGACCGGCGCCGAGGGGGTCACGGTCGTCGACTCGACCGACCTGGACTTCGACGGCACGGTGGACGCCGTGCTGGCGACGATCGCGAAGGAGGTGCCCCATGGGCGCTGACGACGAGTACGAGGGCGGCCCCGACCAGCTCGCCGAGAAGCTCGCCGAGCTGGACGAGACGCTCGCCGACCAGCGGGCGGAGGCGCTGCGCGCCTCACTGGCCGACTATGAGCTCGACGAGGACGATGCGGATCTCCTCGCGGGGCTCACCGGCCAGGACGACGGCATCGAGTACCTGCCGGCGCTGCCGGTGGTCGCGATCGTCGGCCGGCCGAACGTGGGCAAGTCGGCGCTGGTGAACCGGATCCTGGGCCGCCGCGAGGCCGTGGTCGAGGACACGCCCGGGGTCACGCGCGACCGGGTGACCTACAAGGCCGAGTGGATGGATCGCCGGTTCTCGCTCGTGGACACCGGCGGCTGGGAGCCCGACGCCCGCGGCATCGACAGGTCGGTCGCCGCGCAGGCCGAGATCGCCATCGACCTCGCCGACGTCGTGCTGTTCGTCGTCGACGCGATGGTCGGCGCCACCTCGACCGACGAGCAGGTCGTGCGGCTGCTGCGCCGCAGCGGCAAGCCCGTGCTGCTGGTGGCGAACAAGATCGACGACTCCCGGCAGGAGCCCGAGGCGGCGGCGCTGTGGAACCTGGGCCTGGGGGAGCCGCATCCGGTCTCCGCCATCCACGGCCGCGGCGTCGCGGATCTGCTCGACGAGGTCATGAAGGTGCTGCCGGAGGTGTCGGCGGTCGCCGCGCACGAGATCGGCGGCCCCCGTCGCGTCGCGATCCTGGGCCGGCCGAACGTGGGCAAGTCGTCGCTGCTGAACAAGGCGGCCGGCTCCGAGCGCGTGGTCGTAGGCGAGCTGGCCGGCACCACCCGCGATCCGGTGGACGAGATCGTGGAGCTCGGCGGCAAGCTCTGGCGGCTGGTGGACACGGCCGGCATCCGCCGCCGGGTGCACCTGCAGCAGGGCGCCGACTTCTACGCGTCGCTGCGCACGTCCGCCGCGCTCGAGAAGGCCGAGGTCGCCGTCGTCGTGCTCGACGTCTCGCAGCCGCTGAGCGAGCAGGACGTGCGCATCATCGACATGGTGCTCGAGTCCGGCCGCGCGCTCGTGCTGGCGTTCAACAAGTGGGACCGCCTGAACGACGACGACATGGAGGGCATCGACCGCCGCCGGTACCTGGAGCGCGAGATCGAGCAGGACCTCGCGCATGTCGCCTGGGCGCCCCGGGTGAACATCTCGGCGCGCACCGGCCGGCACCTGGACAAGCTCGTGCCCGCGCTGGAGACGGCGCTCCGGTCGTGGGATCAGCGCATCCCCACTGGAAAGTTCAACGCCTTCCTGGCCGAGCTGGTCGCGGAGCACCCGCACCCGGTGCGCGGCGGCAAGCAGCCCCGGATCCTGTTCGGGACGCAGGCCGGCACCCGGCCGCCGACGTTCGTGCTGTTCACGACGGGCTTCCTCGACCCCGGCTACCGCCGGTTCATCCAGCGGCGGCTGCGCGAGCTGTACGGCTTCGAGGGCACGCCCATCGTCACCAACATGCGGGTGCGCGAGCGCCGGCAGCGCTGAGGAAACGTCGCGACTCACCGAGCCGCGGCGCGGGCCGGGTATGACAGGCTGAGGGAGTGACGATCCAGCCCCCCGAACCCGGTGAGCCGCGACGCCCGCACGGACCGCGCAACCCGGGGGACGCGTGGGTGGTCGCCCCCGACGGCACCCGGTACTGGGGTCGTTTCGGCGCGGCGGGGCTGCTGGCGTTCGACGCCGCGCACGGCGTCCTGCTGCAGCACCGCGTGGACTGGAGCCACTTCGGCGGCACCTGGGCACTCCCCGGCGGGGCGCTGCACGAAGACGAGTCGCGGGTGGACGGCGCGCTGCGCGAGGCGGCGGAGGAGGCCGGGGTGCCCGCGGATGCGGTGCGGCCCCGGCTGGTGAGCGTGCTCGACCTGGGCTACTGGGCGTATTCGACCGTCGTGGCCGACGTCACGGCGCCGTTCGAGCCGGTGATCAGCGACCCGGAGAGCGTCGAGCTGTCGTGGGTCCCGGTGGACGAGGTGGCGTCGTACCCGTTGCATCCGGCCTTCGAGGCGGCCTGGGAACGGCTACGGGCGCTGTTGCCGGTTCGTCCGACGGTGATCGTGGATGCCGCCAATGTCGTCGGCGCGGTGCCCGACGGCTGGTGGCACGACCGCGCCGGGGCGGCGTCCCGGCTGCTCGAGAAGCTCACAGGCTGGGGCGGAGTGCCCGGCACCGATCTCGGCCTGCCCGCGCACACCTGGTTCCCCCGGGTCGTCGTCGTGCTGGAGGGAAAGGCGCGGGATGCCGTGGAGCCGGCATCCGAACGGCTCGAGGTCGTGCGCGCGACGGGCTCGGGCGACGACGAGATCGGCGCGCAGGCCGCCCGCGCCCTCGAGCTGCGCGAACAGGTGACCGTCGTCACGAGCGATCGCGGCCTGGCCGACCGTGTCTCAGACCTCGGCGCGTCGGCGCGCGGCGCACGCTGGCTGCTCGACCGGCTGGGCTGAGCACCGCCACCGCTGCGGACCCTCTCATATCCAGAGCAGCAGGACCGTTGCTGCGGTCGCGCCGGCAAGTGCGCGGTTGACGATGGACAGGGCGCGGGGCGTCGAGAGCCACCGGCGCAGCCCGGCCCCGAAGACGGCCCACACGCCGCAGGACGGGACCTGCACCGCGGCGAAGATCGCCATCGCCGCAAGCGTCGACGTCGCGTAGCCGGCCCCCGGTGCGAGGAATCCGGACACGAGCCCTACCGTCATCGCCCACGCCTTGGGGTTGACGAACTGGAACGCGGCCGAGCGCCAGACGCCGAGAGGCCTCGCGATCACGGCATCCGCGATGCCGCTCGTGCGCAGCAGGCGCCACGCGAGCCAGAGGAGATAGGCGCTGCCGCCGATCTTGAGCAGCAGCTGCAGCCATGGCGCGGCGGTGAGGACGGCGGTCAGGCCCGAGGCCGTCACGGCGATCATGACGGAGACGCCGAGCACGATCCCCAGCAGCTGAGGCAGCGAACGGCGCAATCCGAATCGCACGCCCGACGAGGCGAGCAGCACGTTGTTCGGTCCCGGAGTGATCGACATCACGAGCGCGAAGACGGCGACCGACGCGCCCCACGCGATCATCGACGGAGGTGGGGCGTTCGCGTGTCGTAGCAGGCGTCGGTGCGAACCGAGAGGCGGTCACCGCGGATCAACGCGAGGACCGACGCCACGACTCCGGCGACGACGAGAAGTCCCGCCACAATGAGTCCAATGATGATGGTCATGTCGCATCCCTCTCTTGTGCGGTCCAATATGACGCGGCCGATCCTTATGAAGAGAGCCAATCGCGAGAAATAGTCGAAGACAAGAGGCCAATCGACGTATGCTGGACTCATGGCGACATCCGGCATCATGACGGCCCGGCAACTGGCGACGCTTCTGGGGGACTGGCGCGGATCGGCACCCGCATACCGTGCGCTCGCGGATCGGATCCGTCTGCTGGTCATCGACGGGAGGATCCTGCCGGGCACACGGCTGCCCTCGGAACGCGAGCTCGCCGATCGGCTCGACAGCAGTCGCACGACGATCGTCGCGGCCTATGGGCGGCTGAGAGAGGAGGGCTACCTCCGGAGTCGGCGAGGATCGGGGAGCGTGGTCCAGCTTCCGCCGCCGCGTGCGACGGCGCCGGGAGAGGCGCCGGAGCTCGTGAACTTCAGCATGGCCACGCCGCCGGCCGTTCCGGGCCTTCCCGACTACGTCGCGCGAGCCGTCGAGCGTCTTCCGGCCGAGCTGTGGCGCTCCGGCGTCGACTACGTCGGGCTCCCGGTTCTGCGAGAGGCGATCGCTCGCCGATACACCGAGCGCGGGCTGCCGACCCAGCCGGATCAGATCGTGGTCACCAACGGTGCGCAGCACGCGATCGGGGTCATCGCGCGGGCGCTCCTCGCACCCGGGGATCGCGTCCTGACCGAGACGCCGACCTATCCGCATGCGGTCGAGGCGCTGCGTGCGACGGGCGCGCGGATGGTGGGAACGGTCGTCACCGGCGACGGCTGGGATCAGGACCAGCTCGTCGACACGCTCGAGCGGGTCCGTCCGAGCCTGGCCTATCTGATCCCTGATTTCCACAATCCGACCGGCCAGTCGATGCCGGTCGATCTTCGGCGTCGGCTCATCGCCGCCGCCGCTCGCGCCGGGACCGTGATCATCGCCGACGAGACGACCGCTGAACTGGACATCGATCGGGGGTGGGCCGCGGGATCCCTCGCCGGCTATGCGACCACGCAAGACGAGCGTGAGGCGGTGATCCTGCTCGGCTCCACCGGAAAGACGGTCTGGGGCGGGCTCCGGCTGGGGTGGATGCGGGCGGAGGCGCGTCATCTGAGCCGCATCATCGCGAGCCGTCCGTCCATGGACCTGGGCGTGCCCGTGCTGGAGCAGCTCATCGCGACGGAGGCGATCGCGGACATGTCCGTCGTCCTGCGTCACCGCACCGGGCACCTGCGCGGGGGACGGGACCTGCTGGGACGCCTGCTCGCCGAGCGGCTGCCCGAGTGGCGGGTGCCGCCGGCCGACGGCGGCCTGTCGTTCTGGGTGCATCTGGGGGCGCCGGTCAGCTCCGCGCTCGCGCTCGCGTCACGCGCGCAGGGGCTGCGGATCAGCGCCGGACCGGTCTTCAGCAGCGACGGCTCGCTGGAGCGCTACATCCGGGTTCCGTTCACGGCCGCGCCGTCGGAGCTCGAAGCGGGCGTCGAGGCGCTCGCCGCGGCGTGGGGCTCGCTCGGGAGCTTCGCCGGTTCTCGGGGGTCGGAGCTGACCGAGGTCGCCTGACCGTTCGCGGCGGGCCTCAGTCCCGTCCGCGGAGACGGTCGATCTCACGGCGCTCGCGCTTCGTCGGCCGGCCGGCGCCGCGGTCGCGCATCGCGATCTGCGCGACCGGCTCGCGCGGCGGCGTCCGGTCCTCGAACGCCGGCGCCGCCACCTGCGCCCCCACGCGTTTGGTCAGCAGCTGCCGGGCGACCAGGATGCGGTCGAACCCGTCGATCCGCACGCGCAGCTCGTCGCCGACGCGCACCGGCTGCGCGGCCTTGGCGCGCTCGCCGTTCACTCGTACATGCCCCGCGCGGCATGCGGTGGTCGCCGCCGAGCGGGTCTTGAACACGCGGATCGCCCACAGCCAGGCGTCCACGCGCACCGCCTCGGTCATCGGCGTCCCCTCCCGTGCACGAGCGCCATCACCGCTCCGGCCGCGAGCAGACCCTGCCCTGCGCAATAGGCGAGCATGACGAGCGGGCCGGTCCAGCCCGGCATCGCGTCGGGGAGGAACACGCGGAACGCGAGGATCGAGTCGGAGCACAGGAAGAGCACGCCCCCGCTCGCGATCGCCGGCGTGCCGCGGGCGGCGGACGCGGCGGTGAACCCGAGCAGCACGCCGTAGGCGCCGACGGCGACGAGCCAGCCCAGGCCGCCCGGCTGCGGGATGAGCACCGCGCCCAGGACGACGAGCATCGCCATCCACCACAGGAGGTAGACCGCCGACCATCGGGGGAACGGCTGGCGGGCGAGATGGCGCGTGAACAGCACGATGTACGCCAGGTGCGCTGCGGCGAAGCAGCCCAGCATCAGCGGCAGGGGCGGTGCGAACGGGAAGAACGTCGCCGCGCCGTCGCCGAGCCAGGAGAACGCGAGGGCGATGAACAGCAGGGTGAACGGGGCGCCCCACCCGCTGCCGTTGCCGGCCCACAGCACGCCGAGCGCGAGGAGCGGCATGAGCAGCAGCTTCGTCGGCTGGGCGAGGGCGTCGGCACCGGCCCCGAGAACGAGGACGTGCAGCACGCTGACCGCCGTGAACGGGGCGAATCCCCACCAGCGCGTGCGGATGGCGAAGGCGGCGATGCTCACCCGCTCACGGTATCGTCCCCGAGATCGAGCGCGACGACGGCGCGATGCGGATGGCTGCGGCCGACCTCGGTGAAGCCGGCGGCCAGGAACACGGAGAGGACACCGAGGTACAGGTCGTTGACTGGGATCCTCCTCACGGTCGGGTCCATCGGGTACGCCTCGAGGATGCGGGCTCCGCTCGCGCGGGCGAACTCGATCGCGCCGTCGAGCAGCGCGGGCGTCACGCCGAGGCCGCGGAACTCCCGCCGCACCGAGAAGCAGGTGACGGCCCAGACGTCGGGGTCGTCCCAGGGCTCGCGTGCGGTCGAGGAGAAGGCGCGGGTGCGGGCCAGCCGCGGTTGGCCGACGCGAGGGCCGACGCGCACCCAGCCGGCGGGTGAGCCGTCGACGCGGGCGATGAGGCCGGGGGAGGGCGATGCGCCGACTTCGGTGCGCAGCATCCCTTCGCGCTGTGCGCGGGTGGTCTTGTCGAACTCGCGCGAGGTCAGCTTCCACCATTGGCACTGGCAGCTCGCACCGTCACCACCGCCGGTGAGGGCGTGCTCGACCTCGTTGAAGCGGTCGGCGGTGGCCGGGAGCACCTCGATGTCGCTCATGCGGAGAGAGTACGCGCGACCCCGGACACCGCCGCCCGCGTTCGCCGCCGCCGTATCCAGCGGGTAGGATGGGGGAGTTGCCCGCTCGCGGGCGGCAACGGGATGTGGCGCAGCTTGGTAGCGCACTTGACTGGGGGTCAAGGGGTCGCAGGTTCAAATCCTGTCATCCCGACAAAAAGCCCTGGTGAGAGGCAACTTTCGTCAGGGCTTCGTCGTTTCTGGGGGCGGTCACTGACTGGTCCACTCGGCCGATCCGGCTGATCTGCCCGCCGGTGAAGTGGACCACTCGTGTTCGGTGCCGACGCTGTCCGAGTGGACCAAAAGGTGCCCGCGAGGTGCACCAATCTGCGGGCAGGGGGCTGCTCCGGCTCCCTGTTCGGAGGGTCGGAGTGTCGGTTCTGGGTGGTCATAGGCGGGGTCCGTCGCGGCGGCTGACGTCCTTCCTGACGGGGGTTGCGGAGAGGAACTGGTTGGCCTGCCGGGCGGCCTCAGCGAGCCAAGGCCGCCCTCGACCGGGCACGCAGCCTAACGCGGGGAGCGGGGGAGGAGCCGCAGCGCAGGCCGGAACGGGAGCCGGTCCGCCGCACGCTGTGAGCCCGGTGCCCTTTCCGATGTCAGGCCACCGTCCTACAGTGGAGAACGAGGCGGCCTCTATATTGGCGCTGTCGCTCCCCGCGACGGTATGACCACCCCGCACGCTAAGGGCGGTCCTTTCAGGTTCTTGTCGCCGAACCCCTGGAAGGACTATGCCCATGTTCCGGCTCATCTGGGCGACCAGCGTCCGCACCCACGGCATCCTCAGCTACGCGCCCACCAACCTCCTCATCGCCGCCACCCGCACCCGAAGAGGCCTTCGCTGGGGCATCCCCGCGATGCTCCTCGCGATCCCGTACCTGCTTGCCGCCCACTGGTGCGTGACCACCATCGAGGCCGGCGGCCCCAGCTGGCTCAACCTCGTAGTGCTGCTGTGCGCGTGGAACTCGATCAAGCTGATCCTCAATGGGCCGACCACCGTGATCCTGCTGATCCGTGCTCGCATCCGGGAGGTCGTCGCCCAACGCCGTGCTCGGCGGGTCGCGCAGGAATCCGAGTGCGCCGAAGTCCCGTCCTGATCCTGGCCTGACAAGACGCACGACTGCGGTTTGGGCCGGGAGAACTCTTGGGTGAGAGCGTTGCCCGGGAGCAGGACCCGTCCGTCGATACCTTCGCATTCTGTGAAGGTATTGACGCTTCTATCCGTGGCCACCGAGTGCATCGCGTACGAGGTCGGCGCTGCGCGGTGTATCGACGGCGAGACGATCGAGCACGTGACTGGGCGTCGCGCCATCGCCCCAGGTGTGGGCGATCGCCGTGACGATCCCGCTGAGCGCGTCCGGGTGGTCCTGGTGTAGTCCAGCGATGAAGTCATCGGGGTGTTGCGCCTGCACATCCCAGGCGCTCAGGCGCTCGGTGGGGAAATCGCGCAGGTTGCGGGTGACGATCACTTCCGCGCCGGCGTGGATTGCGGCGGCGAGCACATGCCGGTCGTTCGTATCGGGGAGGTCGAGCTGGTCGATCAGATGCTCATAGCCGGTCACCGCGACGTCGCGGATCGCGTCGTTCATCAGCCGGCGGGTGCGATCCAGCCGTGCCGGGTCCAGATCGGAGCGGTTTACCCGTAGGTTGCGGAACACCTCGTCGAGAATCCGATCCGTCCACTTCGGCTGTACCAGCCGGGCGAGCCCGACCCGGATCAGCACGTCGCGCAGGGTGGAGGGGTAGAGCACGTTGGCGTCGTAGACGACGACCGGCATCAGGCGAATCCGAGCTCGCGAGTCTCCGCGGACAGGGCGTCAGCCGCCGCCTGTCGGCGGGCGTCGTCCTCGCGCAGGTAGCGGATCAGGGACGCGGCCTTGACACGGCGGTGGGTGCCGACTGTGCGGTAGTCAATCTGTCCGGCGTCCAGCAGTCCGATCAGGAACGGGCGCGAGACGTTCAGTGCGTCAGCTGCCTGCTGGGTGGTCAGCTCTGCCTGGGAGGGCAGGACGGTCACGCCCTCGCCGTGCGCGAAGCTGTCGAGCACGTGCGCCAGCGCAGCCAGCGCGGACCGCGGCACCTCCACCTCTCCCGTCTGTCCGGCCAGGTGCAGCCGCACCGGACCTTCCGTGCCGAGTGCGGCATCGAGTCCGCGCAGGGCGGAGGCCGCCAACTCGGTGTCGGCTGGCTCGGGCACCAACGTTGCGATGTCGCTCATCGGCCCATCCTCCTAAACGAAACAATCGAAGCAGTCGAAACAAGTGTAGCGCGATGGGCCATGGGTGACCAGCTACGTTCTGCGTTGTGGGAGCGGCAGGGGAAGAGTCGGTGCCATCGGCAGCTCGGCGCGTGTCGCCTGGGCGCGGAGACACGGATGAGGGAAAATGAAGTGATGTCGAACAAACAGTAGGTGACCCAGTCACCGGTAGGAGGTTCCCGCCAGGTGACGTCACCCAGTACCGACACAACAAGTCGCCACCGGAGCCTGACCCGCTTTTCCGGACACCAACGTTGAGGCGATGATCGTCTCGGAAGGAGTCCGTGAGATGCCTGCTGCCCACCCGCCGGAGTTCCGGCGTCGAGCCCTCGATCTGGTCGCGCAGGGCAACCCTGTCGGTCAGACCGCTCGTGATCTCGGGATCAGCGAGTCCTGTCTCCGCAACTGGATGAACCGCGACGCGATCGACTCTGGTCGCAAGGCCGGTGTCACCGCCGATGAGCACAAAGAGCTCGTCGAGCTGCGGCGCCGCAACCGGGTGCTGGAGATGGAGATCGAGATCCTCAAGCGCGCGT
>NZ_JASGEL010000117.1:0-22529 GCF_047606385.1 Microbacterium sp. | reverse complement strand
TGAGCGAGGCCGCACCGGACGCCGCGGACGCGGCGCCGTCGGCGACCTGCGAGGCGCCGCTGGAGACGGACGCCGCGCCGCTGGCGACCTGTGCGGCGCCGGCGGCGAGCTGGTCGACCTGCCCGACGGCCGACTGGACGGTCGTGTTCGCCGCGGTCACCCGTTCGCCCAGCGCGTCCACCTGCGCCATGATCGCCGTGACCTGGTCGGCGTCCAGTCCCTGCGCGACCAGCGCCGACTCGATGTCGGAGCGCGCCTGCGGCAACGCGTCGACGACCGACTGGGCAGCCGTGCCGGCCTGATCGGCGTAGCCGTCGAGGGTGGCCGTCCCGGCGGCGACCTGGGCGGCGCCGGAGGCGACCTGGGCCGCGCCGGAGGCGACCTGCGACGCAACGGAGGACAGTGTGGCGGTCCCGTCCGCGAGCGTGGCGGCGCCGGAGGCGACCTGGGCCGCGCCGTCGGCGAGCTGCGTGGCGCCGTCGACCGCGCTGGCTGCGCCGTCCGCGAGCTGCGAGGCTGCGTCCGCCGCATCGACCAGGTTCGAGCGCACGGTCGCGAGACCGTCGAGCAGCTGCAGGGCGGCCTGCTGTCCCACCGTCTCGGCCACCGAGGCGCGGATCTTCTCGATCGCCTGCGCGCCGATCGTCGAGGCGAGGTAGTTGTTGGCGTCGTTGGTCGCCAGCTCGAGCGTGGCCTGGTGCGGGTCGTCGCCCGACGCCGAGACCAGCGCGGCGGAGAAATCGGCCGGGATGGTCACGGCGAAGTCGACCGAGCCGTTCGCCAGCGCCGTCGCCGCGGCGTCCGCGTCCATGCGCTGCCAGTCGAACGCGCCCGCCTCGACGAGGTTCGAGGCGACCTGGTCGCCGTAGTCGGTCTCGGTGCCGTCGACCGTCGCGCCCTCGTCGGCGACCACGAGCGCGACCGGCACCTGGTCGAGCCGGCCGTACGGGTCCTGGTTGGCCCAGAGGTAGAGGCCGCCGTAGATCACCGGCACGCACATCAGCGCGATCAGCGCGATCAGCGACATGCGCGTCGACGTGAGCCGGCGCAGCTCGGCCATCAGCATCGCGGGGACCTTCATCGGGCGACCTCCGTGTCGGTGTCGACGTCCATCTCGGCGGATGCCGGGTCCGCGCGTGCGGCGGATGCCGGGATCGCACGCTCGGACAGGACCGTGCCGGCGGCCTCGCCGGCGACGGCGAGCACGCCGTAGCCCCGGTCGGCGAACTGCTCGCACAGCTCCCACCACACGTGCGGACTGCCTCCGTGACGGTCGGGCGAGACGAGCACGAGCGCCTCGACGCCCGCGCGCAGCACGGCGAGCTCGAGCAGCAGCCGGATGCGGTCCGGCGGCGCGACATCGGCGAACGGCGTGCGCGCCTGGTCGTCCAGGTCGTTCTCGCGCAGCCACGTGCGCACGGCGATCGGGCTCGCGGTGCGCCCGGCGAACATGAGCTCCTCGGCGACGACGCCGTACGCCGACACGTTCGGGGCGGGGTCGTTGACCTCGGGCGCGTCGACGAGGGCGACCCGTCGGCGCAGGGACGCGGCATCCTCGACGCCGTCGATGAGCACGCGCCCGGTGTCGGGGCGCATGCGGCCGGCGGCGATGAGGCCGAGCACGGCCGGGCGCTGCTCGGTCTCGGTGACGGCGAGGCGGGCGCCGGCGCCGTAGGAGAGGGAGGTCTCGGGCAGGGCGAGGCCGTGACGGCCCTTCGAGACGTGCTGCAGGTCGATGCGCATCAGTGCTCCGTGGGGGTGGGGACGCCGGTCCGGTCCGGGTCGTCGGTCAGCTCGGGATGCTGGGCGATGAGGTCCGTGGCCTGCTGCCACGACAGGCCCGCGACGCCGAGCACGGCGGCGACCGCGGTGCGGCCGGCATCGGCATCCAGCCGGGTGATCGCCATGCGTGCCGTCTCCTCGATGAGACGGGTGAGGTCGGGTGCCGGGATGTCGGTGCGCAGCGTCCCGGCGGCCTGGCCGGCGGCGACGATGCCGGCCAGGCGCCGGCGCACCGGTGCGAGCGCGGCCGCGGTCTCGGCGACGTGCGCGTCGTCGAGGGCCAACGCGGCGACCACCTGCACCTGGGCGGCGGCGGTCCAGAGGCGGTGCGTGAGACCGGCGAGGGCCAGCGGCGCGTCGGTGTCGTCGATGCCGGCGGCGAGGTCGTTGAAGCGGCCGGTGCCGGTGCGGATGAGCTCCGCGACGAGGGCGTCGCGGTCGGGGAAGTGCCCGTACAGCGCGCGGCGCGACAGGCCGGCCGCGCGCGCGATGGTGTCCATGGATGCACGCGGATCGCGGGCGACGACGCCGCGGGCCGCGTCGAGCAGGGCCGCGCGGTTGGCGACGGCGTCCTTGCGCGGGGACGTCTGGGTGCTCACGCGCCGAGTCTACGCTTAAGTTGCACATGCGTGTGCAACTTTCTGCTGCCGTCCCTTTCCTGGTTCGCCGCGAGACCGCACCCTGGCGCCGAGACAGTGGTACGAGCCCACGGTCTCGGCGTGTGGATGCGGTCTCGCGGGAGAGGCGGCGCGCCCGGGTCAGTCGGTGCCGGCGTCGAACGCGGAGGCCTCGTTGGCGGCATCCGTCGCCCCCGCCAGCTCGGCCTCGGCGATCGTGTGCGGCTCCGCGGGCTCGGTGATCTCCTCGGCGACCCCGCGCTCCAGGCGGCCGACGAGGGCGCCGGTCGGTCCGCCGATCAGACCCAGGCCCGCGTACTGCTCGAGACGGGTCCGCGAGTCGGCGATGTCGAGGTTGCGCATCGTGAGCTGACCGATGCGGTCTGTGGGGCCGAAGGCGGCATCCCCCACACGCTCCATCGAGAGCTTCTCGGGGCTGTACGACATGACCGGCGCGGTCGTGTCCAGGATGCTGTAGTCCTCGCCGCGGCGCAGGCGCAGCGTGACGGTGCCGGTGATGGTCGATCCCACCCATTTCTGGATCGACTCGCGCAGCATCAGCGACTGCGGCTCGAGCCAGCGTCCCTCGTACATGAGACGGCCGAGGCGGCGGCCCTGCTCGTGGTAGGTCGCGAGCGTGTCCTCGTTGAGGATCGCGTTCACGAGCCGTTCGTACGCGATGAACAGCAGCGCCATGCCCGGGGCCTCGTAGATGCCGCGAGACTTCGCCTCGATGATGCGGTTCTCGATCTGGTCGCTCATGCCCAGGCCGTGGCGGCCGCCGATGCGGTTCGCCTCGAAGACGAGGGCCACCGGGTCGTCGTAGGGGATGCCGCCCAGCGCCACCGGCCGGCCCGCCTCGAACGCGACCGTGACATCCTCGGCGGCGATCTCCACCGCCGGGTCCCAGAAGGCGACGCCCATGATCGGCTCGACGGTCTCGAGCGACACGTCGAGGTGCTCGAGCGTCTTGGCCTCGTGGGTCGCGCCCCAGATGTTGGCATCGGTCGAGTAGGCCTTCTCGGCGGAGTCGCGGTAGGGGAAGCCGTGCGCGACGAGCCACTCGCTCATCTCCGCGCGTCCCCCCAGCTCGCGCACGAAGTCGGCGTCCAGCCACGGCTTGTAGATGCGCAGCGCCGGATTGGCCAGCAGCCCGTAGCGGTAGAACCGCTCGATGTCGTTGCCCTTGTAGGTGGAGCCGTCGCCCCAGATGTCGACGCCGTCCTCCTTCATGGCGCGCACGAGCAGCGTGCCGGTGACGGCGCGGCCGAGCGGCGTGGTGTTGAAGTAGGTGCGGCCGCCGCTGCGGATGTGGAACGCGCCGCACGACAGCGCGACGAATCCCTCCTCGACGAGTGCCGTCTTGCAGTCGACCAGTCGCGAGACCTCGGCGCCGTATTCGAGGGCGCGGCCGGGGATCGCATCGATGTCGTCCTCGTCGGGCTGGCCCAGGTCGCCCGTGTACGTGCAGGGGATCGCGCCCTTGTCGCGCATCCACGCGACCGCGACGGAGGTGTCAAGGCCCCCGGAGAAGGCGATGCCGACGCGCTCGCCGACGGGCAGGGACTCGAGGACCTTCGACATGGTCCTCAATCCTACCGAGGGGTGTCGGGCGCCCTGACAGAGGCGACGCCCTACGCCCGGCGCAGGGGCGCGCCGGCGAGATCCTCGGCGCTCGTGGCGGCCACCGCCGTGGCGCGGTGACCACGACTGCCGGGTATCTGCGGGGATGGCGACCACGAGTGTCGGGAATTTGAGGGATGGCGACGCCCCCGAGGGGCCGCCGGGAGCCGCCGGATAGGATGGGGTGTACCCGTCCGACAACGGAGAGTGAGCCCATGCCAGGCATCGTGATCGTCGGCGTCCAGTGGGGCGACGAGGGCAAGGGCAAAGCGACCGACCTGCTCGGCGATCGCACCGACTGGGTCGTCAAGTTCAACGGTGGCAACAACGCCGGCCACACCGTGGTCATCGGCGACGAGAAGTACGCGCTGCACCTGCTGCCCTCGGGCATCCTGTCCCCCGGCGTGAACGCCGTCATCGGCAACGGCGTCGTCGTCGACCTGGAGGTGCTGTTCGCCGAGCTCGAGGCGTTGAGCGCGCGCGGCGTCGACACCTCGCGTCTGCGCATCAGCGCCAACGCGCACGTGATCACCTCGTACCACCGCACCCTCGACAAGGTCACCGAGCGCTTCCTCGGCAAACGGCAGATCGGCACGACCGGCCGCGGCATCGGCCCGGCCTACGCCGACAAGATCAACCGCGTCGGCATCCGCATGCAGGATCTGTTCGACGAGAACATCCTGCGGCAGAAGGTCGAGGGCGCCCTCGACCAGAAGAACCACCTGCTCGTGAAGGTCTACAACCGGCGTGCCGTCACCGCCGACGAGGTCGTCGAGGACCTGCTCTCGTACGTCGAGCGCCTCCGCCCCCTGGTGTGCGACACCGCGCTACTGCTGGACCAGGCGCTGGACGCCGGGGACGTCGTCGTGTTCGAGGGGGGCCAGGCCACGATGCTCGACATCGACCACGGCACCTACCCGTTCGTCACGAGCTCGTCGGCGACCGCGGGGGGAGCGGCGACCGGCTCGGGCGTCGGCCCGAACCGCCTGGACCGCATCGTCGGCATCGTGAAGGCGTACTCGACCCGGGTCGGGTCGGGACCGTTCCCCACCGAGCTGTTCGACGAGCAGGGGGAATGGCTGCGCTCGCGCGGCTTCGAGTTCGGCACCACGACCGGCCGGCCGCGCCGCGTCGGCTGGTACGACGCCCCGGTCGCCCGCTACGCGACCCGCATCAACGGCATCACCGACCTGGTGCTCACCAAGCTCGACATCCTCACCGGCCTCGACCGCATCCCGGTGTGCGTCGCCTACGACGTCGACGGTCGCCGCTTCGACGAGATGCCGGTCAACCAGAGCGACTTCCACCACGCCACCCCGATCTACGAGTACTTCCCGGGCTGGGGGGAGGACATCTCCGGAGCCCGCCGCTTCGAGGACCTGCCGCAGACCGCGCAGGACTACGTGCTGACCCTCGAGCGGATGAGCGGGACGCGCATCTCGGTCATCGGGGTCGGACCCGCACGTGACGCCGTGATCGTGCGCCACGACCTCGTCGACTGATGCGCTTCTGGGTCGGTGGCTACACCGCGGACATGGACGGTGCGGCCGCCGGCGTCGGCGAGCTGCGGGCAGGAGCCGTCGACGTGCCGCACGGCTTCGCCGGCGGGCCGCTCGGCTTCGCGGGCACGGTCGCCGTCACCGACGGGTCTCCGTCCTGGCTGGCGCCGCATCCCTCGCTCGAGGTGGTGTACGCCGCGCTCGAGGGCGCGGGTGCCGTCCAGGCGTTCCGGCGCATCGGCGAGGCCTCGTTCGAGCCGCTGGGCGCGCCGGCCCCGGCGGGCGAACTGGTGTGCCACGTCGCGGTCGCACCGGACGGCGGATCCCTCGTCGCGTCGTGCTGGGGCGACGGCCGGGTCGTGCGGATGAGGCTGGACGCCGACGGCCGGCCCGGTGTCCCCCAGCTCGCGCCGGCGGCCACCGATCCGTATGCCGAAGACGGCATGGGCCCTGACGCCGGGTCTTCCGCCGCCGCGGACCTCGATCTCGCGGCGGCGGCACGAGCGCTGCGCGCGGCCGCCGGCGAGGAGTACGCGCACCTCGTGCCCGTGGCCGACGACGAGCCCGAGCCGGCGGGCGAGGCGTCGACCGACGAACGCGTCTCCCGCGCGCATCAGGCTCTGTTCCTGCCCGGCGGCGGCGTCGCCACCACCGACATGGGATTCGACCAGGTGCGCTTCTGGCGGCCGGCGTCCGACGGCCTGCGCGCCGGCGGCCGGGTCGTGCTGCCGCGCGGCAGCGGCCCGCGGCACATGCGCTGGCACCCGAGCGGGCACCTCTACGTCGTGACCGAGCTCTCGCGCGAGGTCTTCGTGCTGCGCCCCGACGAGCGCGGTGACTGGCATCTCGTGTCGTCTGCGTCCCTCTCGCCGGCGCTGCTCGACGACGACCTCGCGGCCGAGATCGCGCTGTCGCGGGACGCGACGTTCGTGGTGGCCGGCGTCCGGGGCAGCAACACGATCGCGACGCTGCGCGTGACGGGCGAGGGCGATCGGCTCTCGCCCGTCGCCCTCGCCGACAGCGGAGTGGACTGGCCGCGCCATCACGTCGTGCTGCGGGACACGGTGCTCGTCGCGGGTCAGCGCTCCGACGAGGTCGCCTCGCTGACGCTCGACGAGCGCACCGGCGCGCCCGGCCGCATCCGTCACCGCACGATCGTGCCGTCGCCGACCTGCCTGCTGCCGGCGCGCTGACCTCGTCGGCACTGCCCCTGGGCCGTTCGCGGCTGCACTCCCACGACCGCATCGCTTTCATGCGATCGCGTGTCATAGCTGGCGTCCGGTTACACGAAATCGCAGTGGAGGCGGGAACGAGGATGCCGTCGCCGCGTGCGGTGCGTCAATGCCCCGGTTCGAGCTTCGCGTCCTGCCGGGGGACGATGACCTGCTTGATGATCAGCAGGATCGAGGCGGTCACCGGGATCGCGACGAGCGCACCGAGCAGACCCAGCAGGGTGCCGCCGACCAGGGCGCCGATCACGACGAGCGCGCCGGGGATGGAGATCGCCCGGTTCATCACCCGCGGCGTGAGCACGTATGCCTCGACCTGCATGTACACGAGGTAGGCGGCGGCGAAGATCAGTGCCGCGAGCGGGCTGGAGAACAGGGCGAGCGCCGAGCCGATCACCCAGAACATCACCGTTCCGACGAGCGGGATCAGGGTGATGCAGAACGCCACGACGGCCATCAGCAGCGGGAACGGCAGTCCGAGGAACAGATAGAGCAGGCCGGCGAACAGCGAGTTGAAGAAGGCCAGGATGACCATCCCCATCAGGTAGCCGCCGATGGACTCGGTGATCTGCTCGGTCAGGTCGCTCACGCGGGGCCGGCCGTACGCCGGCACGAGACGGTAGAACGCCTGCTTGATGGTGGGCAGGGTCGCGAGGAAGTAGAGGCTGAGCACCAGGATGATGATGACGCCGGAGATGCCGGTCACGATCGTGATGCCCACCTTCAGCACGCCCCCGCCGATCGTGGCGATGTTGCTCGGGGTGGTCAGGAACTGCTGCACCTGCGTGAGGACGTCGCCGACCGACGCGCCGAAGGTGTCGTGCAGCCAGTTGTAGAGGTCGCTCTGCTGGAAGTCGGAGATCAGCGTCGGCAGGCTGGTGACGAACTGGGTCACCTGGCTGACCGCGGTCGGGATGATGAGCATCAGGACGCCGACGAGCACGAGCGCGAACCCGAAGTAGACGATGACGATGCTCCACGCGCGAGACACTCTGTGGCGCTCCAGCATCCGCACGACGGGGTCGAGCCCCAGCGCGGCGAAGAGCGCGAAGACCACGTAGATGATCACGGTCGAGAGGTTGGAGATCGCGAGGCCGACCACGAACGCGGCGAGCCCGCCGAGGGTCACGAAGAACCCGACGCCGAAGGGAGAGTGCAGCGCACGCCACTGCAACGGCGCGGACGGGGGTGTCACAGGGGCCGGCCTGGCGGCATCGGGCTCGCTCATGCTCTCACTCTAGGGGCGGCGACCGGTCGCGCATCGATGCGCACGGTAGTGTCGAGGGGCCGTGAGGAGGACCGCCATGACCGACCAGGACCCGAGGCAGACACTGCTCGACCTGCGCGCCAGCATCGACAACATCGACGCCGCCCTCGTCTACATGCTCGCGGAGCGCTTCCGGCGCACGAAGCAGGTCGGCATCCTCAAGGCCGAGCACGCCATGCCGGCATCCGACCCGGCCCGGGAGGAGCAGCAGGTCGCGCGGCTGCGCGCGCTGGCCGAGCAGGCGGACCTCGATCCCGAGTTCGCCGAGAAGTGGTTCAACTTCGTGGTGGCAGAGGTCATCCGGCACCACACCGCCGCGGCCGACGGCCGTTGACGCGTGCTCAGTTGAACAGCAGCGCGAGCACCGTCGCCCCGCCGCCGACGAGCACCAGGGCGATGATGACGACCCAGGCCACCAGCCTCATGCGCGCCTGGCGCCGGTTCCGGAAGCCGTCGTACTCGTCGTCGCTCATCGTCAGTCCTCCGTGACGGTCGGCCCGAAGGCCGCGGGCAGGGTGCTGCGGCTGAGCTCGCGCAGCTCGGTCAGCGGCACCGTGAACAGGCCCTGCACCTCGAGGGCGGGCTCGTCGCCGTCGGCGGCGCTGTCGGTGACGCCGATGCGCAGGACCGGGTAGTCGCGGCCCGCGCACAGGCCGCGGAACTTGACGTCCTCCTCCCGCGGGACCGAGACGATCACGCGGCCGGTCGACTCCGAGAACAGCGCGGATGCGGCATCCACCCCGTCGCGCTCGATGATCTCGGTCAGCCAGACGCGGGCGCCGACGCCGAAGCGCAGGACGCCCTCGGCGAGCGCCTGGCCGAGGCCGCCCTCGCTCAGGTCGTGGGCGCTGGAGATGAGCCCCTGGTCGCTCCCGGCGCGCAGCAGCTCGGCCAGCCGCTTCTCCGCGGCGAGGTCGACGGCGGGCGGGAGCCCGCCGAGGTGGTCGTGCACGACCTGCGCCCAGGCGGATCCGCTGAGTTCGTTCGCGGTGACGCCGAGGAGGTAGAGGTTCTCGCCCGGGTCCTGCCACCCCGACGGGATGCGGCGGGCGACGTCGTCGATGATGCCCAGGACGCCGACGACCGGCGTGGGGTGGATCGGGGTGTCCCCGGTCTGGTTGTAGAAGCTGACGTTGCCGCCGGTGACGGGGATGCCGAGCTCGAGGCAGCCGTCGGACAGGCCCTCGACGGCCTGCGAGAACTGCCACATTACCTCCGGGTTCTCCGGGCTGCCGAAGTTCAGGCAGTCGGTGACCGCGGTCGGGGTGGCGCCGGTGACGGCGACGTTGCGGTAGGCCTCGGCGAGGGCGAGCTTGGCGCCGTGGTAGGGGTCGAGCTGGCAGAAGCGCCCGTTGCAGTCGGTGGCGATCGCGAAGCCCAGGCCGGAGCCCTCGTCGGCGCGGACCATGCCCGCGTCGTCGGGGAAGCTGAGAGCGGTGTTGCCCAGCACGTAGTAGTCGTACTGGTTGGTCACCCAGCTGGTGTCGGCGAGGTTCGGGCTCGCGAGCAGGGCCGTGAACTGCGCGCGCAGCGTCTCGGCGTCCGTCGGGCGGGCCAGCGCCGCGGCGGAGTCCTGCTGCAGGGCGTCGATCCATGCCGGGTAGGCCACCGGGCGCTCGTACACCGGGCCGTCGACGGCGACCGTGGTGGGGTCGACGTCCACGATCTGCTCGCCGTGCCAGAAGATCTGCAGGCGGCCGTCGCCGGTGACCTCGCCGAGCACGCTCGTCTCGACGTCCCACCTGCGCACGACGGCGAGGAACGCGTCGAGCTTGTCGGGCGCGACCACGGCCATCATGCGCTCCTGGCTCTCGCTCATGAGGATCTCCTCCGGCGTGAGCGAGGGGTCGCGCAGCAGCACCCGCTCGAGGTCGACGCGCATGCCGGAGCCGCCGTTGGCCGCCAGCTCGCTGGTCGCGCACGAGATGCCGGCGGCGCCGAGGTCCTGGATCGCCTCGACCAGGTCGAGACGGTAGAGCTCGAGGCAGCACTCGATGAGCACCTTCTCGGCGAAGGGGTCGCCGACCTGCACCGCGGGGCGCTTGGTGGGGCCGTCCTCGGTGAACGTGTCGGAGGCGAGGATGCTGGCGCCACCGATGCCGTCGCCGCCGGTGCGGGCGCCGAACAGCACGACCTTGTTGCCGGCGCCGCTCGCGTTCGCGAGCTTGAGGTCCTCGTGGCGCAGGACGCCGACCGCGAGCGCGTTGACGAGCGGGTTGCCCTGGTAGACCGCGTCGAACACGGTCTCTCCGCCGATGTTGGGAAGGCCCAGGCAGTTTCCGTAGAAGGAGATGCCGGCGGTGACGCCGTGCACGACCCGCGCGGTGTCGGGGTGGTCGATGGCGCCGAAGCGCAGCTGGTCCATCACGGCGACGGGACGTGCGCCCATCGAGATGATGTCGCGGACGATGCCGCCGACGCCGGTCGCGGCGCCCTGGAACGGCTCCACGTAGCTCGGGTGGTTGTGGGACTCGACCTTGAAGGTCACCGCCCAGCCCTCGCCGATGTCGACGACCCCGGCGTTCTGGCCCATGCCGACCATGAGGCGCGTCCTCATCTCGTCGCTGACCTTCTGGCCGAACTGGCGCAGGTAGGCCTTGCTCGACTTGTAGGAGCAGTGCTCGCTCCACATCACCGAGTACATCGCCAGCTCGCCGCTGGTGGGGCGCCGGCCGAGGATGCCCTTGATCTGCTCGTATTCGCCGGCGGTCAGGCCCAGCGCGTCGTACGGTTGTTCCCGCTCCGGGGTCGCGACGGCGTTCTCGATGGTGTCGGCGACCTTCACGGCGCCTTCTGCGGGGGTGGTCACGCGGCTGAACTCCAAGAATCGCGGATGCCGGACGGCATCCAGTCTACGCGGGCGCGCCGCTCCGCCCGCGGGCGTCGCTCGACGTCAGGCGCGTCGCTCGTCCTCGGGCGCAAAACACAGGACGACGGTGATCGCGTGCTCGGTCGCTTGCGGGATCCCGAGGCTCCCCGGCCGGCGTGCGACGACATGTCCTGAGTTCTGCTCGTGGCCGGGGCCGGCTCAGCGGTCGGGATCGCCTCCGGCCGCGATGCGCGGAGTCTCCTCCCCAGCCGCATCGGCGACGACGTTGTCCACAGATGGGGAGGATGCCGCGATGCGGCCGATGCGGGCGAGGCACCGTGGCCGGCATGAACACGCCGATCACCTCCCCGACGCTCAGCGACGACGAAGGCCTCGTTCGCCACTTCGCTCCCCTCCTGGGCCCGGCGCTTCGCCGCCGGCTGTGGCTCTTCTTCCTCGACGAGGAGCATCGACCGGTCGGGCCCGCGATACCCACCGACGACTACCCGCGCGACCCGCATCTGCCGGTGATGACAGACGACCTGGGCACGCTCACGGCGGCCGAGCTGTACGGTGCCCGCTTCGGTCAGGTCATGCGCGAATGCGACGTGGCCCGGGTCGTGGTGATCTGGGAGCGGCGCGGCGGGCGCCGGCTCGATCGAACGACCCGCGAGTGGGCGCGCGCGTTCGGTGAGGCGTTGCGCGAGCGGGGTGGACGCGTGCGTGCGCAGCTGCTGTTGCACGACGGCGGTCTGTGCGTGATCGCGCCGGACGATCTGGCGTGACCCGGCCGCTCGACATCCACCTCGTGTCGGGAACGCGGTGCGATGACACTGGATGTCACGTAGTGCGCGAGGTTTCGGGTGGTTCGGGTCGACCTTGTCATGACACTTTCCTGGCGTTGGCGGCTGCCCTTCTGGCGCAGTGCTCTTGTCGCGCACCAGAGCATCCGCGCGTCATCATTCGGAAGGATCGTCCTCTTCATCCTCGTTAGGTTCCAGCGACTGCCGCTTGGTTGGCTTTGCGTTGTCGTCGAACAGGCGCTGCATTAGGAGGATGGGGTCCTCGTTGCGCAGTTCTGGGTGCTCCTCGAGAACACGGTCGACTCCTGCGCTCACCTCCTCCGGCGAGAGCTCTCTCATTGCTTGAGCGAGTTCTTGGGTAGCGGGATCGTCAACGATCTGAGCGTTGGCCAGCTCGCGCCACTTCTCGGCGCTGATCTCCTGGTGGAGTTTCCCGGCGACTCCGTGCGCAACGGCGTCGAAGAATAGTTGGTACCACTGGTCGCTGGTCAATGAGGGATCCGTCTCGACGATGTCGTCCCCAGGGTCGCTGGTCTCGACAGCTCCAGGCTTGGCGAGAGCGACGGTATCGGGGGAACTGTCTCGGGCCGGGGCATTTGCTGCGGCCGTTGCTCGACGGTCGGCTAGATACTGCTTGAACTTTGGGACACCGTGCTTGATGGCGGCTTCACCGCCTGCAATTGCCGCCGCGACGGCAAGGTCGAGGAGGAAATCGGCATACCGGCTGTGCATGAACTTTGTCATCTTGCTCGGGATCTCGTGCAAGACAACCTGGCTCGAGACGCCGTCGCGACCGTGCACCAACGGGCTGGACGCGCCCAGAATCTTCTTGGATGGAGTGAGCTCGGCACCTGCCGGTATCTCGACCAGCATCTTCTTCATGATCGGCTTCGCGTTCTGCGCCTCATTCCCCATGTCGTCACACTACCGACGCATGGATGGCGGGTTGGGGCTCGGGTTGTCGTCACGCTTTCCGGCGGGTTGAGCCGTAGAGGACGTCGCTCGGACGAGCGACGTTTACTACGCAGCGATCTGGCGCTCGATGAAGGCGGCCATTCCTGGCACTGTGAAAGCGATGACCCCGTGCTCGGGCGCGTAGATGAGGCCTTTGCTGATGAGTGACGCGCGCGTGGGGCCGAGGCTCGCGAGAGTGCGTGACATTCGTGTGGCGACTTCACCGGATGAGCTGCCACTGTCGCCATCGGGAGCCATGGCGCGCAGGTATGCCTGTTCGGATCGGGTGGCCCGGTCCCATCGGGCGCGGAAGAATCCGTTGTCGAGCTGATTGTTGCCCTGGGCGACGCCAAGCCTCGCGTCGTCGGCCTCGATCCGAGGTCCCGTTGCGACGTTCCACGTTTCCTGGCCGAACTGTTGCAGGAAGTAGGGATATCTCCCCGACGCTTCCACGACGACATCGACGGCCTCGTCACTCCACTCAGCATCTTCGAGTGCAGCGGGAATGGTGAGGGCCTGGGCCACGACCTCGGTGTCGAGCTGCCTGATATGTGTGTACTGAAACCGCTCCGCGTAGGAACGCGCTTCGGCGAGGATGCGGGGCAGGCTCGGCAGGCCAGCAAACGCGAGGAGCACGGGCCAGTTGTCCTGCGCGGCCGCGTGGGCGATCGTGCACAGCGTGGCGAGCTCCGCGTCCTGGAGGTCTTGAGCCTCGTCGATGAGTATCGCCAGCCCGGTGCCCTCTTCGTTGGCGGCGTCAGAGAGATCGTGGATGAGCTTCTTCAGATCGGTTTCCAGAATGCCGGTGTCGGCGCCACCTCCGGATGCTCCGGACAGGTCGACTCCGAAAGTCCACGTGCCGGAGAGATCGTAAGACGCCTTGAAGCTCAGCGCCGTCTTCAGACTTTTCAGCAGTCGTCGTCCCGCACTCGGGCGGGCCAGATCCACCAGCGGAGCGTAGAGCGCTTCCCCGAGAAGCTCCCGCAGAGCCTTCCCGGTGCCCGCCTCGATCTGAGCGACGATCCATTCTTTGCGGGCCGCGTTTCGGCGGAACTCCGACAGCAGAACTGTCTTCCCCACTCCACGAAGGCCGTAGAGCACGAAGGGCTGATCGGTGCGTCCGATCTGAGCTCGCTCCAGCGAGGTCGACCACCCGCGCAACGCATCGTCTCGTCCGACCAGCGCTGCCGGCTTGCGGCCGGCGCCGGGAGAGTAGGGATTACGGATGGGGTCCATGTCCCGAGCCCTTCTACAAAAGTGTAGCCAAGTATAGCTATTCTCTATACGCGCATACACTCTTGTATAAAGCAACGCAGAGTCGCGTCGCTAAGCAGGGTGCGCAATGCGCGGGATCGTCTCAACGACCGCTCGTCTCGAGACCGCGTAGTCCGAAACGGACCTTCTCCACTCAACTGACGGGAAGTGGTTGCGGTGTTCTCGCAGGCCGTTGCGAGAACACCGGCACTGCTACTTCTTGCGCTGGGACAGCGCGCTAGCAGCGATGCTCTTGGTCCGGTTCGACGAACGACCGTCGCTGAGGGCCTTCGAGGCCTTCGACGCGACTGCCTTGCTCGTGACGCGATTCTGCGACTTAGCCATGCGGCATACTCCTTCCCCACCCACGTGCGGTACGGTCAGGAGTCCACTGACCAAGTGACTCCGTGCCCTCTCGAACGACCTCGAGGGGGCACGACCGGTATCGGGAGCTTGCAAACCCGTGGGTGCGAGCGGCAAGGTTCAGGCCGGCTGCCTGGACGTGTTGGTGGAGGTGCATTCGTCGTCGTCCCGATCACAGTGCGAGCGAGGCGTACGAGCCTTCGAAGAGTTTGATGGGACCGTCCGCGGCGGTGAGCTGCAAGCAGAACAGGCGCCAGTAGAGCTGCCAGAGCTGATCGTGCGGCGCGAGGTAGGTGACAATCAAGCCGAGCTTGGCTGCCGCCTCGTGGGAGATCATCTGACCGTGGGAGTGCCACTTCTTGGTATCGCTGAGCTCCTTGGCGATCCTGGTCGCTTCCTCCTCGTCCTTCACCATCGCGGTCGCAAGTAGCGCCTCTGCGATCGAACGAGAACGGGTTGTGATCCGCTCGAGCTTTCGGACAGTTGCCGGATCCATCTTGGACAACATGAGACGCGCCACCGGATCATCGGGATCGTTCTTCAGATTCGTGGCGTGCAGGTTGAAGGCGTCGAGGTAGCTCTGAGCCGAGAGCGTGTGCGGATGTCCGTTGACGTTGGGCATGCTGATCTGGGGGTCGATCACACCCAACTCGGAGGAATCAGACATGACTATCGCGTCAGCGCCGAGAGCCAGGAGGGTGGCGGCGCTCTTCGCGTAGTCCGGAACGATGACACGGACCCGTGCCGTACCAGCACGCTTGCGGATCAGAGCGATGAGCTTCTCCGCCGCGTCGATGCTGCCTCCGGGCGAATGCAGCAAGAGGTCGATCGCTGAGCCTGGCACCACGTTGTGCAGAAGGTCGACCATTGCGATCACATCGTGGCGGTCGATCTCCGACGAGGGAGCTACGTAGCAGATTAGTGTGGTGGCGGTGATCTGCTCGATCTGCTTGATCACCGACTGACGGAAGTACCGCGCGGCGTGCATCGCCTCGTAAAGAGGAGTCTTCGAGGGGATCCTTGGTGCGGGCGTGGGTTGTGGCGCTGGAACGGGTGTGGGGACGAATGTCGGCGGGACGTCGCCGTCCGGCGGGGTGGGGTCTGAGTCTTCGGTGGCAGTCATGCGCGGTTCCTTTCTTCGACCCATCGGATGCGGCCGTCGCGCACGATGTAATGGCAGTGCCCCGCGTGGCTGTGTTCGTTGACGCTGGGGATCAGGGTGATCGGGTAGTCGTTGGTGATGCGCCATCGAGGGTAGTGGCTGCTGTCGAGATTCAGCATGACCCGGTGGCCGTGTCCGCACGGGCAGTCGAACACCAGCCATTTCTGGTGTGCCTGCGTTCCGACGATCACCGCATGGCGTGCAGGAATGATGTCGGGGATGTCGCTTGCGGACTCGGTTCGCAGATCTGCCTTCCACCTGCGCCAGTAGCGGAGCCGCCTCAGGACACCCAATTCAGCCCCAGGAACATGTCACGATCGGTCCCGACGCGTCGGGTGGACGGGTCGCAGTAATGACCTGGGCGGGGGTCTTGGGCGTTCGCTCGTACAGCACGGTCGTGGATGTAAAGGATGACTTCGGTCGGGCTCGGGGTCTCGCCGTATCCGACGAGCCGCTCGAGAAACTCGCTGACCGCTGTCGCTGCCACCGCCGTGGTAAATGCCACCACGGCGGGTTCCACGCCGGGAAGAGCGGGCGCGTATCCCTCCTTCTCCAGCCGCTGCTGCTCGTCCCCCGCGCGCATTTCTGCGTCCGCGAGGCTTAGGTCGATTCGATCTCGGCAGGTGAGACAGGCCGCACCAGGGTAGAGCGTGGTGACGCGGCCGAAAATCCCCGAGATGATGCCGTCGTCGTCCGCATGGATCTGGATGCCGCAGTCGACGAGTGGTGTGAGGTAGTAGGAAGGGAGGCGGGATAGGCGCAGCCGGCCTGCGTTGTCGTCGGTGCACCCGAACACGACATCCGCGCGGAGCAGCGCCCGAGCGACGTGCTCGGTCGTGACGGTGCCTTGGATCCGTTCCACATGGACGCCGTCGGCAATGCGTTGCAGGTGGTCGCCGAGGACGTCGACCTTCGCTCGCCCGACATCCGCCGGGGTCGAGCCGTAGACGCGGGTGGTGTTGGAGGAGGACAGCGTGTCCGGGTCGATAAGGATGAAGGACCTGACTCCGAGTCGGCACAGTTGCTCGGCCGTAACGGAGCCCGTGCCACCGGCTCCGACGACGGCGACCGTGAGCTGACTAATCGTGTTCTGGATGCCGTCGCCGAAGGCGCGGATGTTCCGGTCGAAGAGGTCCGGCGCGCCCGTGGCGGCGGTGCCGTAGCTGCTGCGGAACAGCCACCGTTCACCGAGCGCGGAGAGCAGTTCGATGGGTCCGCTGGCTGGCCCGGTGAGCGCGCCGGTGAAGGTGAGCGCGCCGTCGGCGTGGCTGACGATCAGGTACCCATACTGGTCAGTCTCGGTGCGGTCTCCGAAGAGTCCCTCGAGCTGGTTGTTGACGAGTCGGTCGTGTCGGCTGGGGAGCGGGATGGCGTGGTTCCCGGGGTGCGAGTGCACCCAGATCGCCACGGCCCCCTGCTCCCGTGCGGTCTTGAGGGCGTGCACGTATCCGTCGGACGTGATCTGCAGGGATTGGTCAGCGCGGACCTCGTACGCGTCATCCGGTACCTCGATGAGGTCCGCGCCGAGCAGGACGGTAGCGGTGCTCCCGGTGGGGACGAGGTGGGCGATGAGGACAGCGCCGGTCTCGACCGGCCCTGTCGCCATCGCTAGTAGCCGGTCGTGGAGTGCCTCGGTGACTCGGAGCGCGATGGTCATGCGGCGGCGCTACTCAGTTCGTTGCGGAGCAAGCGCACGTAGCTCTCCAGCCCGTCGATCCCGGATCGCCACGCGGCCGGGTCAAGATGGCGGGACCAACGCTGCCAGCTACGCTGGTCGATCGTCTCGATGACCTCGGTCGCGGGGATCTGCCCACCACCGACTGGAGTCAGGTGCGGAATGATCCACCACATGTCCGGCGGGGTGTCAGGATAACTCGGCGACAGCCGGAACAACACGCTGGCGTGACGCGCGTTGAGGCCAGCCGGGAGAGGAAAGTCGAGGAGCTCGACGTTCAGCATCCCGCCCTCCTCGAACACGCGATGCGGGATGCCCGCGCGTTCGAGGAAGGCGGCGTCCGGTTCGGGCAGCTTCACGGCCGCGCACCCGGGTTGATACGGCCCGGGGCGGTGAAGAACCGCATCCCGTCCTTGAGACGGACGATGTCCTCGTCCTGCACCTTGACGTCGCGCTTGTCCGGAACGTCCCGCCACAGGTCACGGTCCGCGGCGACGTCCGGGCTGGGAAGCGCGCGCAGCTCAGCGCCCGTCATCTTCCGCTGGAACACCTCGTACTCGACACGGTCGATGCGGATCGTGATGCCGTCGATCTCGGTGAAGAACCGCATCCCGTCGGCCAGGTCGATGCTCCCCTCGTTGTCGAGGATCTCGTCCTGCGCGTCGTCGATGTCGAGCCAGATGTCTCGGCCCGCCGGCACAGGTGGCTCGGGAAGCTGACGCAGCTTCGTGACCGGTGTGAGGCCGGGCTTGATCTTGTACGGCTGCTTGTCGATGTGGATGGTGATCTTCGCTGCGCGAGATTCAGGGGTTGTGCTCAAGGTGTCCTCCTCGGACGCTCGGGAACTTCGCGAGATACCACGGTATCACACAACCAAGGTGACTTGCACGCTACCCTAGGTGGTGGCATGATAGGGGAATGTCGGAACAGAAAGCTATGACCATCCGCCTCTCGGTCGAGCAGGCCGAGCAACTCGAAACCGTTGCCAGTGTCGAGAACCGACCCATCTCGGACGTGATCCGAGCCGCGATCTCCACCCACATCGATACCGTGAGCAAGACCGACGAGTTCCAGGAAGGCCTTCGCGAGCGAATCCAGCGCGCTCAAGGCCTACTTCGCTGAGATTGTGTAGGTGAAAGGCTCTGGTGCAGACCCGGGCGCCTTTACCCACCCACTCGGATGGGCAGTACCCGGGCAGCTTGGTTCGGGCCATCGATTCCTTTCGACGCGAACTCACCCGCATAGTCGTGTCCGCGCTCCTCGATAGTGTTCCGTCGTGGGCCACAAAGAACCGATGACCATTGCGACAGCACTGAAGCTGATCCAGAAGAACGAGTTGATCCTGCCGGCGATCCAGCGTGAGTACGTGTGGAAGCCGTCGCAGGTGATCAAGATCTTCGACTCGGTGCTCCGCGGGTATCCGGTCGGCAGCTTTCTCTCGTGGAAGGTCCTGCCCGAAACGGTCGGTGCGTTCAAGTTCTACGGGTTCATGAGGGACTACAGCGGATACGACAAGAAGCACAACCCTGTCGTCGACATCCCGACCGACCGCGAGGTGATCGCTGTCCTCGACGGCCAGCAGCGCCTGACGTCGCTGAACATTGGGCTCAGGGGCACGTACGCGTATCGAAATCCGCGTGCATGGGCCAACAAGGCCTGGTCATATCCGGAGCGGCGGCTCTATCTCAACCTCCTCGGCGAAGCGCCCGAGAACGAGGCTGGTCTGAAGTATCACCTCTCGTTCCTCACCAAGGAGCAGATCGAGCAGGCGGCCGATGACGACACCAAGAAGTGGTTCCCGATCAGTGACATCTTCGAGGCGGGCGAGGCGTTTCAGATGGCGCAGATCCCCGTGAAGTACGGGGTCGGAAACGAAGCCAAGGCCGTGGAGATGATCAGCCTCCTGTGGCAAGAGGTTCACCACAACCAGAGCCTCCACTTCTACGAGGAGACCGACCAGGACATCGAGCGAGTCCTCGACATCTTCGTTCGTGTGAACTCGGGCGGGACCGTTCTCTCCTACAGCGATCTGCTGATGTCGATCGCCACAGCCCAGTGGAAGGAGAAGGATGCTCGCGCCGCCGTTCACGACCTCGTTGACGCCCTGAACACGACTGGGCAGGGGTTCGACTTCTCCCAAGACACTGTTCTGAAGTCGGGTCTCGTCCTCGCCGACGTCGGGGACGTCGGCTTCAAGGTCAAGAACTTCACGACTGCCAACATGGCGACGCTGGAGTCCAAGTGGGACGAGATCAGTACGTCGCTGCGCATCGCAGCCGAGTTGCTCGCCGACTTCGGGCTCTCGGGCGGTACCTTGACGGCGGACAGCGTGCTCATTCCCGTTGCCTATTACGTGCACCGCCGCGGGCTGCCGCCGACGTACCGCGTGTCAGACAAGAAGCACGATCGTGAGGATCGCGCAGCGCTCCGATCTTGGGTACTCCGGTCTCTCATCGCTCGCGGAGTGTGGGGTTCTGGCTTGGACACCCTCCTGCGTGACCTGCGCGAGATCATCCGGTTGGAGGGCGAGGACAAGTTCCCCCTCGCCTCGATCGAGCGCGCAATGGCCCGTCGTGGCAAGTCGCTCGATGTCAACGACGCCCTCATTGAGGACATCCTCGGGCTCTCTTATGGAGGTGGTCGTACGTGGGCCGTCTTGGCCACGCTCTTCGACCACGTCGATACGCGGATGCAGTACCACGTAGATCACATCTTCCCGAAGGCCCAGCTCGATCCGAGGGCCCTTCGGGCTTTGAAGAATGGCGACGGAACCCGTCGCCTCAGCAACGCCGCCGTCGACGATCTCGTCGGCAAGCGGGACCTCCTCCCGAATCTGGAACTGCTTCCCGGTCCCGAAAACGTCGGCAAGTCCGACGCGGCGCCGGACACGTGGGTCGTTGACCACTATCCCGGAGCAGATGAGTATGCAGCGTTCCTCAAAGCCAACGCACTGCCACCCACATTGCCGCACGACGTTGACGGATTCCTCGCCTTCTACGATTCGCGTCGCGACTCCCTCGTCGCACGCATAAAGGACAAGCTGCAGACCCAGAGTGGCGTTGCTTCCGTCGCAGCGCTTCCGGTCGACATTGATGCCGAACTCGGGGAAGGCGACCTCGAGGACTAATCGAGGTTGTCAGTACGCGATTCCGTGCATCCGGAAGATCGCTTCGACGCTTTCGCCGGCGTCGAGAGCGGAACGCACGACGCCGCGTGTCGCGGTGTCGTGGATCGAGAGGAGTAACGTCTTCCCTTCGATCTGAGTGATCGGCCAGATCGCGCGATAGGCGGCCGCGTGGTCATCGGCGTAGTCGAGATAGCCGCGCAGCTTGTCCGACCAGTCTTCGAGTTGGATGCCGTGGGGATCGATGATCGCCGGCTGGATGCTGCCGCCCACCTCGTGGAAGGTGACAAAGTCAGGGAACAGTCGTGCCCACGATCCTGTTCCGCTGTCGCGGTAGGGGATGCAGAGGGCGCGATCGCCACCTGTTGGGTTTCGGTACCAAGCCACCAGGGTCGGCTCGTCGAGCTCAGCGCCCAGGACCTTGCGTTCGAGCCCGTCGGTCGCGGACGGCTTCTTCCAATAGTGACCATCTGCGTCTTGGTAGACGTGCTTCGGCCAGCGGTTCGCCTGGTCATCGCGGATGTTGGCGCGGAGTTGGTCGTCTGACGAGTCGGGTTCCATCCGAATCGAGACGGCATCCTCGATCGTGCCATCGACGATGATGCCCGGGCGCTGTGCCGGCTCCCTTGCTTCGGCCTGGATCCGTGCGTAGCGCGACCGGTCAGCCTCCGGGAGAAGTGAGATCGCCTTGGCGTGATGCTTGAACCAGTCAGCCACGAGCGATCCGGCGGCAGCCTCGACGTTGTCCACCACGTGCTCCGTCAACGCAAGAGCAGCGACCGTGATCTTCGCCTCAATCGGGTCCTCGTCCGGATCCTTCTCCACGAGGTACGCCCAATATGACTCGGCTGTACCGTCTTTGAGCGCACGACTTGCTCGCTTGAAGACATCGTCGATGTTCTTGGCATCGAGGCGGGTTCCCGTCACGATCCGCTCCCCATCGATCACGGACCCGTCGATCGACGTCAGCAGCTCGAACACCGATGCACTCGAGACGGCCTCTCGTTTTGGCTCGAGCTCGCCAGATGCGGTGAGCTTTCCCGCCTCGTCATCGAGCTTCCCGTTGAGGAATGCCGCTGCGTGGGAGGCCGCACTCGGACGGATGCCATCGTTCTCGAGAAGCGTTGCCAGCGCATGGAGGCGCCGCACGTCCGGCGTGGAGGACTGGGACGGAACCACATAGGTGGGCAGTCCGGCGAGCACCTTGAGTGCAGCTTCCATCCCGCTTGGTGCGCCGTAGTCGAGGGTCAGACGTACGATCTCGGCGGTCGCGCCCGCCTCCCCTCCCGCGAACTGGCCGACGACCTGCATGACGGTGTTGCGGTCGAATCGCGGAAGGTACGCCTGGACTCGGTTTAGCGATTCATCAGACGCAATCCGCCTGGCGAGCGGCTGACGGACGATCCGGCCGATGAGCTGAGCGATCGGGGTGTAATCGACCGACGCGCGGAGCGAGACGAGCACTTCCGCGCGAGGGCAGTCCCAGCCGGTGGTGATCGCATTCTTCGCCAGCACGACGCGCACGTGGGTTGCGTCCTGGATGTCCTGCGGGGGCATGTAGCGCACGGCTCGATGCGGTCCGAGATCGATTGGCGCACGTTCCGCGAAGGTGTGGACGATGTTTGACGCGACGAGCCCGGGCCACTCCTGGGTGATGGCATCGATTACCGCTCGCACGAGCTCGAGGAACTCGTCGTCGTCGGAACGTTGATCGGGGAGCTGAACAACGAGTGCAGGCTTCACCGCGGCTTCGCCCTGTTGCTGGGCGTACGCCTCCCAACGCTGCTCGAACTCGAGTGTCTTCTGCACTGCCAGTCGAACGAAGGTCGTGTCCGCGGTGACTTCGCCCTGCACAGCTGCCGGCGCGAGCACAATCCGGTCCTTGACGAGCCCGGAGTCACGGACCTTCTCGATCGGAACGACATAGTTCTTGCGAAACCGGTTCTGCTGCTCGAGGGCTTTGTTCAGCCGCTGTGCGGTGGCCGAGATCCCGACGAACACGGGGATGGGGGGCTCGCCGTTGATGATCTTGTTCACGACGGTCGGAGAGCCACCCGGCTTCTCCGTCACTCCGTAGTGCGCCTCGTCGACGACCACGAGGAAACGGCTCCCGCGCAATCGCACGGTGTTGGCGATGGTTTCCCAGATCGTGTAGCGCTGGTTGTCGGACCGTTTGGTGATGCGAGCGGATGTTGAGGCGGCCTGCGTGTTGAGGAAGTAGATAGCGCCTGCTTCGAAGTAGGGTCTGCTGAACGTATAGGTGACAACTGATCTGTGGTGCCGAGAGGTGCCGCTGGGAGGATGTCATCATGCCCAAGCCCTATCCCCGCGAGTTCCGTGAGGACGTCGTCGCGGTTGCTCGTGATCG
>NZ_JASGEL010000116.1:0-4855 GCF_047606385.1 Microbacterium sp. | reverse complement strand
GTCACGGCGCAGGTCCGCGACGCGTGCGCCGCCGGCGACGAGGCGCGCGGCGTTCGCCTCGAGCGCCGCGCGCGACAGGCGCACGCGCAGGGCGGTCGGACTCGGCACGGGGCCGGTCAAAAGCCCATCGCCCTCTGGTACCGCGGCCGGTGCCCGGTACGCACGCCGAGCACGCTCGGCTTGTTCTCGTAGACGCCGGTGGCCCAGTTGCCCTCGATCAGGACCGGTCCGTTCTCGGTCACCGACACGTCCCAGCCCACGTACTGCACCTCGGGCACGTGCCGGGCGACCCGGTCGATGAACGCCACGACCTCGTCGTACATCGGCAGCTGGAAGTCGGCGATGCGGAACCCGGTGTCGGGATGCAGCTCGTGCACGTGGCCGTGCGAGTCGTAGCCGGCGCCCAGCGCCTTGCCCGTCTCCGGGTCGAGCATCGTGTAGAAGCCGCCGAAGTCCATCTGGTCGGCGACCTGGCCGCGGCCGAACTTCTGCGCGACGGCCAGGATGTGCGTCGCGTCGCCGTCGAAGAAGGCGGCGATGCGGGTCGAGTTCACGGTCCCCGGGCAGACGGCGGCGAGGTCCGGATGCTGGACGATGTTCTCCTCGACCAGGCGCTCGCCGCGCTCGAGCAGGGCGCGGTGGAACTCGTCCCAGTCCTCGACGTCGGCGGCGAAGTAGCGGCTGATCGCCGCACCCGACCGTCCGGCCTGCCGTTTCGTGATCAGGACGTCATGGGCCGCGGCGAACGCGCGCAGCTCGTCCGCGTTGCCCTCGTCCAGCAGCAGCCAGTCCCGGCCGAGATAGTCGCTGAAGACGCGGTCGAACTCCCACTTGTCGTAGAAGATCACGCGCTGCTCCGGCGCGTCGAACCGGTACGAGTAGGCGTTGGAGCGCGGATGGGTCATCATCGTGCGCCGCTCCGCGCGGTTCAGGATCGCGAAGTCGTAGTCGACGTAGTCCTGGAAGCCGACGTCGTGGAACGTCGCCTGCCAGAACATGTCGACGAACACCGCCGGCGCCCACTTGCCGTGCTCGTGACCGACCTCCTTGGCGCGTGCGAGGACGGACGGCAGGTCGAGCTTGCGCAGACGCTGGACCATGTACCCGAACCGGGAGTCCAGCCCGAGGAAGCTGCGTGCCATCGTCGCTCAGGCCGTGATGAGCTCGTTCTCGACGACGCGCGCGTGGTGGGTGCGGCGGTCGGTCGAACGGCCCAGATCGTCGGAGATGATCACGCGCTGCAGCCAGCGGTCGGTGCCGTCGTAGCGCGGCTCGAACGGGGTGCGGGCGTGCATCACGCGACGGTTGTCGAACAGCAGGATGTCGCCCGCGCGCAGCGTCACGTAGATGCCCTCGGCATCCGCCCCGTCGTGGAAGCTCTTCAGCGCGGCGGCGGCCTCGTCGTCGCCGGCGACCGCGGCGGCGCAGTCCATGTCGATGCGGACGAAGCGCTTGCCGTCGTCGCCGTAGAGGGCCGCGCCCTGCACGCCGTCCTCCGGGCGTCCGGTGCCGCCCGACGCCTTGTCGATGCCGTGCATGAAGCGCGGCTGGCGCAGCACGGCGTCGTCGTGCTCGGAGAGCGGGATGCGGTCGACGGGGGCGAGCGCGGTCTGCACGCGCTCGTCTCCGCGCACGCACAGCAGCCCGACGAACTGGGGGTGGGCGTCGTCGAAGGCGTCCTCGCTGTGCCAGTCGAGCAGGCTCCGGCTGCCGGTGCCGACGGCGTCGTACTCGTGCCCCTTCACGGGGGTGACGTTCTGGATGATCTGGCCGCGGTGCTGGCGGGCGAAGGCGAACACCTCGCCGGCGACCGACGCGAACGCCAGCAGCGCCGCCTCGGTGGACGGGTCGCGGTCGGTGCGCTCCTCGAACGCGACCGCGTCCTGGGGGCTCTCGCCCATCTCGTCCTGGTCGACGGCGATGCCGTGGAACAGGATGCCGCCGTCGGGCACCTCGGCGCGGGCGAACTGCTCGATGAGCTCGACCGTCTCGGGGTCGGCCTCGACGAGGGCCGCCTTGGCGTCGGCGAGGAGCTGCTCGAAGGCTTCGTCGTCGCGGTAGATGCCGCGGCGTCCGCGGGCGAGGTCGACGAAGATGGCAGCGACTTCAGGCGCAATCTGGCGCTCGATCATGAGAGTGGAATCCTTCCCGGGTGATTCTTAGTATCACCTAAGCAGGCCAGGGTGTGGAATCACCCAGAGCCGGACTCGATCTGCCTGCGCAGGAACGTGTGCACATCGTCCAGCTCCGGTGCGGACACGCTGTGGGTCAGGCCCGGATAGACCCGGCCGGAGAGCTCGACGTGCTCGGGCAGCCACTGCGTGCTGTGGGCCACGAGGGGCTCGGGGATGACGTCGTCGCGGCCGCCGCGGCCCCAGAGCACCGGCGGCCGCCGCTCGGCCAGCGCGGCGTCGCCGGGCAGGACGCCGGGGGTCGCGTAGCCGGAGAGGTTGACCGCGAAGGCGAAGCGCTCGGGCTGCAGCCGCAGCGCCTGGATCGCGACCGCGCCGCCCTGCGAGAATCCCAGCAGGCCGGTCGTCGGCGCGTCCGCGTGGGCGTCGAGCCATTCGATGACGCGGACGGCGGCATCCGTCACCCGTTCGGGTCCGCGGCCGTCGAGGCCGTCGATCGGGTACCAGGCGTGGCCCGGCGTCGGGAACGGCGGGACGAGCGGGGCGCGCAGCGCGACGACGGCGTACTCCGGCGGCAGGTGCGGGACGAGGGCGAACAGGTCGCGCTCGTCGCTGCCGTAGCCGTGCAGCAGCACGAGCAGCGGCCGGCCGGTGCGGTCGCCGTCCGACCAGAGCGCGGCCTCGGCGTCGAGCGGCGGGGTGTCCATTCGCCCATTCTGCCCGCGGCGGGCGGTATACAGGACACATGCCGGTGCGCACCCCCGATCCCGACCCGAACGAGTCCGGCGACGGCGCGCGCCGCGACCCGCTGAGCGCCTTCGAGAGCTCGATCGGCGGGTCGCTGCCCGCGGACGCGACCAATCCCGCGTGGCTCACCGACGTGGAGCTGACCGAGGCGCGGCGGCGGATGCCGATCCTCTACGTCGAGGCGATCCCGGTGCGCACCGACGGGGTCGGGGCGGTGACCCAGGTCGGCATCCTGCTGCGGGCCACGCCGCTGGGGGAGATCACCCGCACGATCGTCTCGGGCCGGGTGCGCTACGGCGAGACGGTGCGCGACGCGCTGTTCCGTCATCTCGAGAACGACCTGGGGCCGATGGCCTTCCCGCTGCTGCCCCCGCAGCCGACGCCGTTCACGGTCGCGGAGTACTTCCCGCTGCCGGGCGTCAGCGCGTTCCACGACGACCGACAGCACGCCGTGTCCCTCCCGTTCGTCGTGCCGGTCACCGGGACGTGCGAGCCGCGCCAGGACGCGCTCGAGGTGACCTGGATGTCGCCGGCCGAGGCCGCATCCGACACCCTGGCCGCCGAGATGGAGGGCGGCCGCGGCACGCTCGTCCGCCTGGGCCTCGCCAGCGTCGGCGCCCTGCGCTGACGCTGGCGCGGGCTACGCGGTCGTCTCGCGGGCGATCGCGGCGACGAAGGCGTCGACATCCGCCTCGGTCGTGTCGAAGCTGCACACCCAGCGCACCTCGTCGCGTGACGAGTCCCAGTCGTAGAAGCGGAAGCTCTCGCGCAGCCGCGCCGCGACCTCGGCCGGCAGCGTCGCGAACACCGCGTTGGCCTGGGTCGGCTGCGTGAAGCCCACGTCGCGCACGCTGCCGTCGGCGAGCCCCGCCGTCAACGCGGAGCGCAGGCGCGCGGCCATCGCGTTGGCCTGCCGCGCGTTGCGCAGCCACAGGTCGCCGTCGAACAGGGCCAGCAGCTGGGCGGAGACGAAGCGCATCTTCGAGGCGAGCTGCATGTGGTGCTTGCGCAGGTAGACGAGGCCGTCCGACGCGTCCGGGTCCAGCACGACGATCGCCTCGGCGCCGAGGCCGCCGTTCTTCGTGCCGCCGACGCTGACGACGTCGACGCCGGCGTCGGTCGTGAGCGCCCGCAGCGGCAGGCCGAGGGACGCCGCGGCGCCCGCCAGCCGTGCGCCGTCCATGTACACGCGCATGCCCCGCACGTGTGCGAAGTCCGCGATGGCCCGCACCTCGTCCGGCGTGTACACCGTGCCGAGCTCGCTCGACTGCGTCAGGTAGACCACGAGCGGCTGGGCGCGGTGCTCGTCGCCGAACCCCCACGCCTCCCGGGCGATCAGCTCGGGGGTGAGCTTGCCGTCGGGCGTGCCGACGGTCAGCAGCTTGATGCCGCCGGCCTTCTCCGGCGCACCGCCCTCGTCGGCATGGATGTGCGCGGTGTCGGCGCAGATCACCGCCCCCCACCGCGGCAGCATCGAGAGCATCGCGACGACGTTGGCTCCGGTGCCGCCCCACACCGGCCACGCCGTGACGCCCGCGCCGAAGTGCCCGGCGAACACGTCCTGCAGCCGCGCGGTGTAGGCGTCGCCGCCGTAGGAGGTCTGGTGGCCGCCGTTCGCGGCAGCGATGGCGGCGAGCACCTCCGGATGCACCCCCGCGTAGTTGTCGCTGGCGAAGCCGCGGGCGGCGGGGTCGTGAAGGCTGTCCATCCGCTCCAGCCTAGGCCGCGTCGGCGGCACGTCCATCGGGGGCGCGCTCGTGTCGGCAGGGCGGGTGCCATCGTGGGGCTGCTCGCGCGACCGGGCGAGAGCTCACGCTCTGAGTCGCCCCGCGGTTCAGAGCGTGAGCGTCCGGGAACCCGTGTCGTGGAACGGAATCAGCGGTCCGGGACGACCCGCTCCGCGTCACGGGCCGTCGCCGCGTCGGCGGCGGCCGCGGGGTCGTGGGCCCAGCCCGGGGCCAGCGCCCGGATGCGGC
>NZ_JASGEL010000115.1:0-2748 GCF_047606385.1 Microbacterium sp. | reverse complement strand
GCGCGTCGCTCACCCGGCGGCGGCCCCGCTGCGCCGGGGTCCAGCCGCGGCCGGGGGGCGCGACCGGCAGCACCGAGGGGATGCGGTCGTAGCCGGTGACCCGGGCGACCTCCTCGGCGAGCGTCCAGCGGTCGGTGAGGTCGGGGCGCCAGGTCGGGGGCACGACGTCCCATCCCGTCGGCGTCGGGTCGACCTCGCAGCCGATCAGCTCGAGGGCGCCGCGGATCTCGTCCGGCGCGTAGTCGACGCCGACGAGGCCGGGCACGAACTCCGCGGGCAGGGCGACGAGCGTGCGGCGCAGCTCGGCGTGGAGGGCACCGCCGACGCCGTCCGCAGTGCCACCGGCGTACTGCACCAGCAGGTCGACGACCCGCTGCGCGGCGACGTACGGGATCGCGGGGTCCACCCCGCGCTCGAAGCGACGCGAGGCCTCGCTGGGCAGCTTGTGCCGGCGGGCGGTGCGGGCGATCGAGACCGTGTCGAAGATCGCGGCCTCCACGAGCACGTTCGTGGTCGCCGCGCTCATCTCGGTCGCCGCTCCCCCCATGACCCCCGCCAGGCCGACGGGGCCGGTCTCGTCGGTGATCAGCAGGTCCTCGGCGTGCAGCTCGCGCACCTGGCCGTCGAGGGTCTCGAGCGTCTCCCCCGCGACGGCGCGGCGCACCGTGATGCCGCCGGTGAGCCGGTCGAGGTCGTAGCCGTGGATGGGGCCTCCGAGCTCCAGCATGACGTAGTTGGTGATGTCGACGAGGATGCCGAGCGACCGGATGCCGGCCAGCGCCAGGCGCGTGACCATCCACACCGGGGTGGGCCGGGCGGGATCCACGCCGCGGACGACCCGCACGACGAACTCGCTCGCGCCGACCTGCCCACGGATGGGCGTGTCGTCGGCGACGGTCACGGCGAAGCCCTCGCCGGGACGCACCTCGGAGGCCGGGCGCAGGGCCGGGTCGCGGAAGGCGGCGCCGGTGGCGTGCGAGTACTCGCGGGCGACGCCGCGCAGCGACAGCGCGTAGCCGCGGTCGGGCGTCACGTTGATGTCGACGGCGACGTCGTCCAGGCCCAGCAGGGCGATCGCGTCGGTGCCGACGGGCGCGTCGATGCCGAGCTCGACCAGTCGCAGGATGCCGCCGTGCTCGCTGCCGAGCCCCAGCTCCTTGGCGGAGGCGATCATGCCGTCCGAGACGTGGCCGTAGGTCTTGCGTGCGGCGATCGGGAACGGGCCGGGCAGCACGGCTCCCGGGAGGGTGACCACGACCTTGTCCCCGGCGAAGAAGTTGCCCGCGCCGCACACGATGCCCCGGACGCCGCCGTGCTCGGCACCGACGTCGACCTGGCACCAGCGGATCGTCTTGCCGTTGGACTGCGGCTCCGGCTCGAACGAGACCACCTGGCCGACGACCACCGGCCCGGTGATCTCGAAGCGGTGGACGTCCTCCTCCTCGAAGCCGACGCTCACGAGCGAGGCGAGCACGTCCTCGGGAGTCGCGTCCTGCGGCACCTCGACGAACTCGCGCAGCCATGACAGCGGGACGCGCATCACACCACCATCCCGAACTGCTCGCTGAAGCGCACGTCGCCCTCGGCCATGTCGCGCATGTCCTTCACGTCGGAGCGGAACATGAGGGTCCGCTCGATCCCCATCCCGAACGCGAACCCGGAGTACACCTCGGGGTCGATGCCGGCCGCGCGCAGCACGTTCGGGTTGACCATGCCGCATCCGCCCCACTCGATCCACCGCGCGCCGCCCTTGAAGGTGGGATGCCACAGGTCGAGCTCGGCGGACGGCTCGGTGAACGGGAAGTAGTTGGCGCGGATGCGCGTCTTCGCCTCGGCGCCGAACAGCTGCCGCGCGACGTGGTCGAGCGTGCCGCGCAGGTGCGCCATGGTGATGCCCTTGTCCACGACGAGTCCCTCGAACTGGCTGAACACCGGCAGGTGGGTCGCGTCGAACTCGTCGGTGCGGTATGCGCGGCCGGGGCAGACGACGTAGATCGGCAGGTCTCGCTCGAGCATGGAGCGCACCTGCACCGGGCTGGTGTGGGTGCGCAGCACCAGGTGGCGCTCCTGGGGCGCGATGTAGAAGGTGTCCTGCATCTGGCGGGCGGGGTGGTCGACGTCGAAGTTCAGGGCGTCGAAGTTGAACCATTCGTGCTCGAGCTCGGGGCCCTCCGCGACCTCCCAGCCCATTCCGACGAAGATGTCGCCGACCTCCTCCTGCAACAGGCTCAGCGGATGCCGGGCGCCGGTGCGGGTGCGGGACGCGACGGCGGTGATGTCGACCCGTTCCGCCTCGAGACGCGCCGCCGTCTCCGCCGCGGCGATCTCGGCCTCGCGCGCGTCCAGCGCCCGCGTCACCCGGCCGCGGGCCTGCCCGACGAGCTTGCCGGTCGCTGCCTTCGCCTCGGTCGGCACGTCGCGCAGCCGAGCGTTCAGCCGGGCCAGCGGCGAGCCCTCGCCCTGGTGGGCGGCGCGGGCCGCCTTCAGCGCGGCGGAGTCGGACGCGGCCGCGATCGCGGCCAGCGCGTCGTCGGTCGCCTGCGTCACCGCCTCGGGCGTGATCGGGTTCTCGGCTGCGTCGGACACGAGCATCGAGTCTACGCGGGCGCCTCGCCCCGCCGCACCGCCGCGGCCGTCTACGCGGTGCTGCCGGGATCGCCCGCCCCGACCCCGCGCCCGGCCGCGATGGCGGCCGTCTCCGTCGCCGGCTCCGCACCGCCCGGGCCGCGCGTCCGCACCCGCGGCGAG
>NZ_JASGEL010000114.1:0-2873 GCF_047606385.1 Microbacterium sp. | reverse complement strand
CGGCCGTGAGCGCGTCGGCGCGACGGGCGTGGGCGGCCGCCGTGGTGCGCCAGGCGCCGTCCGCCCGCACGCCGGTCACCGTCTCAGCCGTCATCGGCGTCGGGCTCGATCAGCGCGGGGGAGTCGTTGCGCGTGTTGCCGACGGCGGCCGAGACGACCCGGACGTCGAGCGTCTCCGCGACGGCCGGGGCGGCGTCGATCGCGGCGTCCAGCACGTCGCGCACGTTGTCCGTGCCGGGGTCGAGCCAGACGTCGGCGACGTCGGGGTCGACGAACAGCGGCATCCGGTCGTGCACGGAGCCGAGGCCGCCGATCGAGTCGCGGGTGAGGATCGTGAACGACAGCAGCCAGCGGTCCGGATCGTCGTCGGCCTTCGCGGCGTCCTTCCACCACTCGTAGAGCCCCGCGAGCAGGAGCGGCGCGTCGTCTCGGGGATGGATGTAGTGCGGCACCTTGCGGTCCGCCTCCTGCTTCCACTCGTAGTAGCCCGTCGCCGGGACGATCGCGCGGCGCTTGTGGAACGCGGTGCGGAACATCGGCTTGTCCTCGAGCTCCTCCGCCCGGGCGTTGAACGCGCGTGCGCCCACCCCGGGATCCTTCGCCCAGGCCGGCACCAGCCCCCACCGCGCCGGCTCCAGGCGGCGGGTGGGCGGGTCGGTCTTGGCCGAGTCGAGCACGATGGCCGCCTGCGCGGTCGGGGCTATATTGTACGAGGGCGCCGGGAGCGTGTCGCTCACCTGGTCGACCTGCAGCACGCCGACGAGCTCAGCCGCAGGATTTGCCACCACGAACCGCCCGCACATGCGGCCAGCCTACGTCGTGGCCGCCGGTCAGCGCCCGTGGAGCAGGCCGTGCTCGGCCAGGCGGTCCATGAGCGCGGCGCCGTCGTCGCCGGCCACCCACGGCACGGCGGCGGCGGAGTGGTCGTCGACCACCGTACGGCCGCCGGCGAGCACCGCCTCGGCGGGCGTCAGCCGACGGATCGCGACGGCGGCGACGTTCGCCGGGTGCGTGGCGGTGAACGCCGTGTAGATCTCGTCGTCGTGCTGGCCGTCGTCGCCGACCAGCAGCCAGGTGATCTGCGGGAACTCGCTCGCGAGCCGCGCGAGGTTCTCCGACTTGTGCGCGCGACCGCTGCGGAACCAGCGGTCGTGCGTGGGGCCCCAGTCGGTCAGCAGCAGGGCGCCGGCGGGGAAGAGATGGCGGCGCAGGAATCGCGCGAGCGTCGGGGCGACGTTCCACGCGCCGGTCGAGAGGTAGACGACCGGGGCGCCGGGATGCTGCTGCACGAGCCGTTCGAGCAGCACCGCCATCCCGGGCACGGGCTGACGGGCGTGCTCGTTCACGACGAACGAGTTCCACGCCGCCAGCAGCGGTCGGGGGATCGCCGTGACCATGACGGTGTCGTCCACGTCGGAGACCACGCCGAAGCGCACGTCCTGCCCGATGACGAAGGCGCGTGTCGTCGTGGGCTCCTCGTCCTCGACGCTCATGGTGAACCGCTGCCAGCCGGGTGCCAGCGCGGCCGGCAGCACCGTGTCGATCACGCCCCCCCGATCGGCGATCACCTCGTGCACGACCCCGTCGATGTCGACGCGCACGCGTGCGAAGCCCACCGGCACGGCGACGAACGCGCGCCAGCCGCGCACCCCGGTGTAACGGCTCGAGCGCCTGCGCGCCGGCGGCGCGATCATGACGCGCCCGAGCACCCGCACCCATGACTGCGAGCCGTAGCCGGGGAACGCCTCGACCGTCGGCCGCAGCCCGCGCCGGCGCGCCCGGCGCTCCCGCCAGGCGTAGAAGCGGCGCTCGAGTCGCGCCAGCCACAGCACTTTGGCCGGGGCCGGGCGGGGAGAGGTCACGCCCCTCAGTCTTCCATGCCCGCCGGGGGCGCCTCGTCGGTCCGGGTCGCGTTCAGCTCATCGTCATCCTCCAGATGCCGGCGCTCCAGCCGGGCGATCAGCTTGCGCACGCCGAAGACGAGCAGCACGAAGAGGACGATCGCGCCCACGAACAGATACCCGGCGAAGTGGATCTGTTCGGACATGTCCCGGTACGTGCCGGCCGCAGCGGCCGACACCGCGATGTACAGGCCCGCCCACAGCGCGCAGGCGGGTGCGGTCCAGGCGAGGAACCGGCGGTAGCGGAAGCCCGTCATCCCCACCGTCAGCGGTACGAGGGAGTGCAGCACGGGCAGGAACCGCGACAGGAACACGGCCGGGCCGCCGCGTCGCCTCACGTACCGTTCCGACCGCACCCAGTTCTTCTCGCCGATCCACCGTCCGAGCCGGGAGCGGCGCAGCCACGGTCCGAGATAGCGTCCGAGCAGGAACCCGAGCGACTCGCCCGCCAGGGACCCCAGCACGACCGCGATCCACAGCATGAATCCCTGCAGCGGGCTGGTGACCGACGCGCCCGCGACGATGACGATCGTGTCGCCCGGCACGATGAGGCCCACGAGCACGCTCGTCTCGAGCATGACCGCGACGCCGGCGATCAGCACGCGGGCGAGAGGAGGCACGTGCTGCACGGCGTCGAGCAGCCACGACAGGGCGTCGTTCACGGGACCGAGCATAGGGGCGCACGCCCTCCCTCTAGCCTGGGAATGTGCGTGAGGATGCGGAGACCGTCGAGCTGCCGCGCTCTCTCGCACCCGATCAGGCCTTCGCGGCGTTGCGCGACGAACCGCACGTGTTCTGGCTGGACGCCGGTGCCGGCGCACGCGAGGGGTGGAGCTGGGTGGGTGCGGGCTCTCCCGACGACCCGGACGCCGTCGTGGCGACGCCGCTCATGACCGCGCCTGCGGCGCCGGCCGCGGCCGGGCCGTTCCGCACCGGCTGGGTCGGCTGGATCGGCTACGAGCCGGGCGCGGG
>NZ_JASGEL010000113.1:0-20538 GCF_047606385.1 Microbacterium sp. | reverse complement strand
GCCGACGGCCGCGCAGGGCCGCCGCGCGTGCGGCTCGGCGGCCCTGGGCCGGGGCGGCGCTGCGGTCGATCACCTCTCCATTCTGACCGCGGTACCTGAGTGGCCCCCGCCGCCCGCCGCCCGTGGCGATGAGTGGATCTTTGTTCTATGACGGGATTGATCCATCGACGTATTTTTGTTCTACTGTTCGTCATGAGATGGCGGGGCCAGCAGGTGGGAGCGACGGACGCCGACGCGCTGCCCGGCCTGGACCGATGGGACGCCCTGGTGCGCACCGTGACCACCCCGGAGTTCGCCGGCATCACCTTCCACGAGGTGGCGTGCAAGTCGGCGCTGAACCGAGTGCCGGCGGCGTCCGCCATGCCCTTCTCGTGGACCGTGAACCCGTATCGGGGCTGCACGCATGCCTGCTCGTACTGCTTCGCCCGGCAGACGCACACCTACCTGGACCTGGACGCCGGGCACGACTTCGACTCGCAGATCGTGGTGAAGGTCAACGTCGCCGAGGTGCTGGCGCGGGAGGTGCGGCGCGGATCGTGGCGGCGGGAACACGTCGCGCTGGGCACGAACACCGACCCGTACCAGCGCGCCGAGGGCCGTTACCGCCTCATGCCCGGCATCGTCGACGCGCTCGTCTCCTCCGGGACGCCGCTCTCGATCCTGACGAAGGGGACGCTGCTGCGGCGCGATCTGCCGCTGCTGCGCGCCGCGCGCGCGCAGGTCGACGTCTCGCTCGCCATGTCGATCGCCGTGTTCGACGACGACCTGCAGCAGTCGGTGGAACCGGGCACGCCGACCGCGCAGGCACGGCTGGAGACCGTGCGCGCCGCGTCCGAGGCGGGATTCCCGGTGACGGTGTTCCTGATGCCCGTGCTGCCCCACCTCACCGATTCCGTCGCGGCCCTCGACGGCGCGCTGCGACGGATCAGCGATGCCGGCGCCGTCCGCGTGGTCTACGGCGCACTGCATCTGCGGCCGGGGGCCAAGCAGTGGTTCCTCCAGTGGCTCGCACGCGAACGACCCGACCTGCTCTCGTCCTACGCGGCGCTCTACCCCGGGAGCACGGCGTACGCGCCGAAGGAGTACCGGCGATGGCTGGCGCGCCGCATCCGACCCCTCATGCGTGCTCACCGGCTCGACGGCGGCGAGGAGAGCGAGGCGCCGCGAGACTCGCTCGTCCCGGCGCGGCCGTCCGCGAGTCTCGAGCTGCCGCCGCTGTTCTGAATCGACGGCCGGCTCAGATCGACGCGTCGAGGTCGAGCTCCCAGACCGCCGCGTGCAGCACGGTGTCGCGGTAGGGCAGGTCGGCCTCGCCGCGCCGGACGAACCCGGCCGCGGCGCACACGCGGTTCGACGGGGCGTTCTCGACTGCGGGGAAGGCGACCACCCGGCGGTGGACGGCCCGGTCGCCTGCGTCGGCGACCGCGAGCCGGACCGCCGTCGATGCGATCCTCCGGCCCTGCACGGCGGGCACGACGAACCATCCCATCTCGGTGACCGGAGCGCCCTCCCACTCCGACGACCACCAGTTGACGCCGCCGACCGCGACGCCGTCCAGCTCGACGGCGGCGATGCCGGCATCCGGTCGCGCCACGAACCGCAGGTACTTCTCGTGCCGCGCGCGCACGGCGTCCTCCGACTCGGGGCCGCCGAGGTACGCGGTCATCTCGGGCGAGTTGGCGGCGACGAGCAGGGGCAGGTCGTCGGCACGCCAGGGGCGCAGACGGACGCCGGCGCCGGTCGGGTCGGGCATGACGTCATTGTCGCGCACGCCATGCCCGCCCGACCGCACCGGCTCAGGCGTCGACGTCGGCGAGCTGACGCCCGCTGAGCTCCTCGAGCACGTCGTCGCCGGGCCGCGCATCGGTGAAGGGCGCGGAGATCTCGGCACGTTCGAGCATCTCGGTCATCCGGCGCCGACGCTGACGCGTGATCAGCGTCACGACGGTGCCCGAGCGCCCCGCACGGCCGGTGCGGCCGGAGCGGTGCAAGTACGTCTTGTACTCGTCGGGCGCGTCGGCCTGCACGACCAGGTCGATGTCGTCGACGTGGATGCCGCGGGCCGCGACGTCGGTCGCCACCAGCACGCGCACCTTGCCGTCCGTGAGCCGCTGCAGGTTGCGCGTGCGCTTGGCCTGGTTCAGGTCGCCGTGCAGGGCGACCGCGGCGATGCCGGCGTCCTCGAACTGCTCGGCGAGCATCTCGGCGTAGGCGCGGGTGCGCGTGAACACGAGGGTCTTGCCGTCGCGGTCGACGAGGGAGTCGAGCACCTCGGCCTTCTCGCGGTGCTCGATCACGAGAACCCGGTGATCGATCGTGCCGGAGTCCTGGTCCTCGCCGGCGACCTCGTAGACGGCCGGCTCGACGAGGAACTCGTCGACGAGGGCGGCGACCTCGCGGTCGAGGGTCGCGGAGAACAGCAGCTTCTGCGCGCCGTCGGCGACGAGCCGCAGGATGCGCTGCATGGGCTCGAGGAACCCGAGCTCGCTCATGTGATCGGCCTCGTCGAGCACGACGATCTGCACCTCGGAGAGGTCGAGCTTGCCCTGCTCCTGGAGGTCCTCGATGCGTCCCGGCGTGCCGATGACGATGTCGACGCCCTTGCGGAGGGCTCCGACCTGGCGCGCCTGCGGCACACCGCCGTAGATCTGGGTCGTGAAGATGCCGACGCTGCGCGCGATCGGCTGCACGGTGCGGTCGATCTGCAGCGCCAGCTCGCGCGTCGGCGCGAGGATCAGCGCCTTCGGGCTGCGGCCGAACTCGCGACGCTGGCCGGCCTGGCTGCGCAGGATGGACTCCACGAGCGGGGCGCCGAACGCGATGGTCTTGCCCGAGCCGGTGCGGCCGCGTGCCAGCACGTCCTTGCCCTCGAGGATCGGCGCGATGGTCGCCGCCTGGATCGGGAACGGGCTGGACGCTCCCAGCTGTGCCAGGGCACGGACGATGTTGTCGCCGAGGCCGAGCTCGGCGAAGGACGCCTCGGCCGCCGTCGCGGCATCCACCGCCTCGGCCTGCAGACGCTCGTGCACGACATCGACGTGCTCCTCGGCGGCGGCGTCGCGCACCGGCTTCGCCTCGCCACGCCTTCTCCACGCGTCGCCGTCGCGCGGGGCGGGGCGGTCGTCATAGGCGCGGCGAGCCGGACGGTCGTCGAAGCTCCGCCGCGCAGGGCGGTCGTCGAACCGCCGGGCCGGGCGATCGCCCGCCGGCCGCGCGGTGCGCGCCGGACGGTCGTCGAAGGAACGAGCCGGACGGTCGTCGAACGAGCGCGCGGGACGGTCGTCGTAGGTGCGACGGGACGGACGGTCGTCGAACTGCCGCGCCGGACGGTCGTCGTAGGTGCGACGGGACGGACGGTCGTCGAACTGCCGCGCCGGACGGTCCGCGCGCACCGGGCGATCGCCCGCCGGCCGCGCGGTGCGCGCGGGACGGTCGTCGAAGGAACGAGCCGGACGGTCATCATACGAGCGCGTCGGACGGTCATCGTACGAGCGAGCGGGACGGTCGCCGGAGGTGCGGCGAGCGGGGCGGTCGTCATACTGCCGCGCGGGCCGGGAGTCGGTCGAACGCCCGGGGCGGGAGTCGAACGGCCGCGCGGGACGGTCGTCGTAGGAGCGCGACGGACGGTCGGTGCGGGCGCCCGATGTCCGCGCCTGGCTGCGGATGCCACGGGCCTCCTCGCGGCCGGCCTTCTCCTGCGCGGTCCAGCGGCGCTTCGCGGGCGCCTCGGCCTCGGCCGGACGGTGGCCGCGATGGTTCGGGCTCTTCGAGCCGGCGGTGCCGGCGGAGGCCTCGCCCGGGCGCCGCTTGCGATCCTGGAACGAGGTCTTCGCGCCGTAGCGGGGCTCGAAGTTCTTGGCTGCGCGGCCGCCGGCCGGCTTCTTGCTCTTGGGCATGGGATGTCCTTCTGGGTGCTCTCGCACGAGAACAGCGTCCGCGGCGGAATGCGCGCGGACATACCCGGACAATCGTCGGCCGGGGCCATTTTCGATGATGGTCATGCGCGCCGATCGGCGCCCATCATCGGCCCCCTGGACTCACACACCCACCCGCGCGAATCGCGCGGTGTCCGGAGCCGACCCTTCACCATACCGCCTCACGCTGAGAACTACCCTGGTGCCATGACCGCCGACCCCACCGGGCACCGCCACGTCCTGCGCGCCGCGCACGCCACCGCCGAGATCACCGAGGTGGGGGCCGCACTGCGCGCACTGCGCATCGGCGACGTCGACCTGGTGCCGCGCTACCCGGACGACGTGCCCACGCCGGCGGCGTCCGGAGTCGTGCTCGTCCCGTGGCCGAACCGCGTCCGCGACGGCAAATGGCGCCACGACGACGTCGACTATCAGCTCGCGATCACGGAGCCGAAGCTCGGGAACGCCTCGCACGGCCTGCTGCGGTTCACGGCCTACCGGGTCGTCGACTCCGCCCCGGACGCCGTCAGCCTCGCCGCCGACGTCTTCCCGCAGACCGGCTACCCCTTCCACCTGGCCACGCTCGTCGCCTACGCGCTCTCCGACGACGGCCTGCACGTGCGCCACGAGATCACGAACGTCGGCGCGACCGCGGCCCCGGTCGCGCTGGGGACGCACCCGTACCTGTGCATCTCGGACGTTCCCACCGCCGATCTGACCCTCGAGGTCGACGCCGAGACCTGGTTCCGTCTCGACGAGCGCAACCTGCCGATCGCCGAGGAGGCCGTCGACGCCGCACACGACCTGCGCCGGCCGCGCCGGGTCGGCGACCTCGACCTCGACACCGCGTACACCCGGCTGCGGCGGGACGCCGGCGACCGCGTCCGCGGCATCCTGCGCGCCCCCGACGGCCGGCGCCTGACGCTGTGGGGCGGCACCGGGATCGACTACCTGCAGGTGTTCACCACCGACCGCTACCCGGGCCACGATCTGGCCGTCGCGATCGAGCCGATGACCGCCCCCGCGGACGCGCTCAACTCCGGCCGCGACCTGCGGCTGCTGGCGCCCGGCGAGTCGTGGCAGATCGAATGGGGCATCGATCTGCGCATCTGATCGCGCCACGGCGACGCGATCCGCGTCCCAGACGGTAATATTCTCCATCCTTGCCCGACACGCGGTCCCGCTAGAATGACGCCCAGCGGCGTCGCCGTCGCGTCGGAATCAGGGTTCGGCGCTCGTCATCCGGTGGGAGTCGGAACCCTTCGTCCTCCGGATCTGAGGTGTCCCACTGGGTGGAGGGTACCCCGTTATGCGCATCGACCTCGCGTCTCCGTCACCGGTCCGCGTCGCACTCGCCGACTCCCGACAGACCCCGCCGGAGGGCGCTCGTGCTCGCACCGCGTTGACCGCGCTGCTGGCGGCCTCGCCGCTGCAGCTCGCGGTCCTCGCGCTGACCGTGCTGCTCGGCGGCATCTCGGTGGCCATCGTATCCACGAGCGACCCGGTGTGGTGGCAGGAGCACTTCAGCCGCCTGGGCACCTTCGACGACGCCTCCAGCGCCGTGTTCAACGGCACCCTGATCGTCGGCGGCGCCGTCGTGCTGCTGTTCGCCCGCGCCGCCGAGCGAGAGCTGCGGCGGCTGTCCGGCATCCACATCCGTCGCGGCACCGCCCGCACGGCTCGCATCCTGTTCTCCGCGGTGGGAGCGGGCCTCGCCCTGACCGGCTGCATCCCGCTCGACGTGAACAAGTTCGTCCACGAGCACATCACGATGGTCATGGTCGCCGGGTTCGCCGGTCTGCTGCTGACGAGCCCCCTGCTGATGCACCGCATGCCCAAGCGCCTGCTCGCGAGCACCCTCGGCTCGCTGTCCTACCTCGCCGCGGGCGCCTGGCTGTTCTTCGGCAGCGGCGCGATCAACCTCGCCCTGTTCGAGGTCATCGCCTTCTCCGCCATGTTCGGCTGGTCCGCGGTCTTCGTGTTCTGCCTGTCGCGATGCTGCGCCGAGGTCCAGGGGATGCCGCAGGTCTTCGCGACGCACGTCGCTCCGGAGGCGCAGGCCGTCGAGGCCGCGTCCGAGCCCGTCGCCACGACGTCGGATCCCGTCGCGGCCGTGTCCGCTGCGGCCTCCGCACCCGAGACGCCCACCTGCCCGACGCCGGCGGCCCGTCGCATCCGCCGCTCGGCGGTCGCTCTCAGCCGGCGGGCCTCGGCTCGCCCGCCGATGCGACCCGCTTCGCCGCGCGCCGCTCGCGTGCTCCCTCGACGAGGTCGTACAGCGTCGGCAGCACGAGCAGCGTCAACACGGTAGAGGACACCAGGCCCCCGATCACGACGATCGCCAGCGGCTGCGAGATGAACCCGCCGTGGCCGGTCACGCCCAGCGCCATCGGCGTCAGCGCGAAGATCGTCGCCAGCGCGGTCATGAGGATGGGCCGCAGCCGCCGGGAGCCGCCGGCGACGGTCGCGTCGTACGAGCTGAGCCCCTTCGCACGGTACTGGTTCACCAGGTCCACCAGCACGATCGCGTTCGTCACGACGATGCCGATGAGCATCAGCACGCCGATCAGGGAGGCGACACCCAACGGCACGCCGGTCGTGATCTGCAGCAGGATCGCGCCGGTGGCCGCGAACGGGATCGACACGAGCAGCAGCAGCGGCTGCCGGAGCGATCGGAACGTCGCCACCATGACGACGTAGACGATGAGGATGGCGGCGAGCATCGCCAGGCCCAGCTGCGTGAACGCGTCGGACTGCTGGGTGGCCACGCCGCCGATGGCGGCGCTCGCGCCGGTGGGCAGGTCCAGATCCCTCAGCCCGGCGTTCACGGATGCCGTCGCCGTGGTGAGATCGTCGCCGGCCGGGGTCACGGTCACGGTGGCGGTGCGCTGCCCGCGCGCCGTGGTGATCGAGGTGGGTCCCTGTGCCTCGGCGACCGTGGCGACCTGGTCGAGCCGCACGACGCCGGCTGCCGTCGGGATCGACAGCGCGCGCAGCTCGTCGAGGGTCGCCGGCGTCTCCTCGGCCGCGAGGTAGACGGTCAGCGTGCTGTCGTCGATCTCGACCGATCCGATCGAGGTCGGCTGCATCGCGCCGGACACGATGGCCCCCACCGCGACCTCCGACAGCCCGAGGGAAGCCGCCTCGTCACGGTCCACGGTCACCGCGATGTACGGCAGCGAGGCCGAGAGGTTGCTCGCGACCTGGCTGACGCCGTCCGCGCCGTCGAGAGCGGAGACGACGGCATCCGACGCCTGCTGCAGGCTGTCCTGGTCGGGCGCGGTGATGTCGACCTCGATGTCGCTGGAGCCGAAGCTGCTCGACGAGGCGGCCACGGTGATCGTGCCCGCGTCCTGCAGTCCCGCCACCGCCTGCTGCACCCGCTCGCGCAGGGCGACCTGATCGGCGTCCGCCGCCGTGGTGATCGAGTAGGTGATCCCGCCGGCACCCCCCGAGAACGCATCGCGGATCGCGGAGCCGCTGGAGCCGATCGAGGTCTGCACGCTCTCGACCCCGTCGACGGCCTGCAGCGCCTGCTCCACCTGCTGCGCGGCGGCGTCCTCGGCGTCGAGGCTCGCCGCGTCGCCGAGGGTCTGGGTGACCGTCAGGGTGTTCTGCCCGGAGTCGCCGAGGAAGTTCGTCGTCATCAGCGGCGCGAGGGCGGCGGTGCCGGCGAGCACCACGGCCGCGAGCAGCATCGTGGTCCACGAATGGGACAGGGTCCATCGCAGGATCGGCAGGTACGCGCGCTGCAGCCGTGACGGCGGCGCGGCGGCGTCCTCGGGATCGATGGGGACGCCGGTGGCGCCCAGGATCTGCGCGCCGGGCTTCAGGAACCAGTACGCGAGCACCGGGACGATCGTGAGGGCCACCAGCAGCGAGGCGACCATCGCGATCGTGACGGTGAGCGCGAACGGCCGGAACAGCTCGCCGGTGAGGTCGCCGACGAACGCGATCGGCAGGAACACCGCGACGGTCGTGAGGGTGGATGCCGTGACCGCCGACGCGACCTCGCGCACACCGCGCAGCACCGCCTCGCGTTTATGGGCGGGGCCCACGCGCCGCGAGGCTCCGCGCGACGCGGCGGCGTCGGGTGGCGCGGGCGTGGGGACGACGTAGTGGCGTCTGATGTTCTCGATGACCACGATCGAGTCGTCGACCACCCGGCCGATGGCGATCGTCAGAGCGCCCAGGGTGAGGATGTTCAGCGAGTACCCGAACGCCTGGATGCCGAGGAAGGTGATCAGCACGCTCGTCGGGATCGAGATCGCGGTCACCAGCGTCGAGCGCACCGACAGCAGGAAGATCAGGATGATGATGACCGCGAAGGCGAGACCGAGCAGTCCCTCCTGTGCGAGCGACTCGATCGACTGCTCGATGTAGGGCGCCTGGTCGAACACCACCGTGAACTGCGCGGCGCCGCCGAGGTCGTCGCTCAGCTGCGGGAGGGCGTCGTTCACGGCCCGCGAGACCTCGACCGTGTTGGCGGCGGGAAGCTTCGTGACGGCGATGGTGAGCGCCGCCTCGCCGTTCACGCGCGAGATGGAGGTGACCGGGTCGGTGTCGAGCGCGACGTCGGCGACGTCACCGACGGTGACCGTGCCGGCGGCCAGCTGCGCCGAGGTGGAGGGCACCAATGGGAGGGCGGCGATCTCGTCGACCGAGGTGAGCTTCGCGCCCGTCTGCACCGTCAGGGTCTGGTCGCCCTGGGTGATGTCCCCGCCCGGGAAGAGCACCCCGTTGTCGCTGAGGGCGTCGCTGATCGCCTGCTGGGTGTAGCCGTCGGCCGCGAGGGCGGCGGCATCCGGGGTGATGGTCACCCGCTGTCCCACCCCGCCGACGATCGATGCCGCGTTGACGCCCTCGATCTGCTCGAGGTCGGGGATGACCGAGTTCTCCAGCTGCGCCTGGATGGCCTGCTCGTCGCCGTACCCGGTGACGGCGAGCTGGATGACCGGGAGATCGTCGATCGACACCGAGACGACGTTCGGCTCGACGCCGGAGGGGAGCTGGTCCTTGATGCGGTTGATCGCGAGGGTGATCTTCTGCTCGGCGGTGGACAGGTCGGTGCCGTACGTGAACGACGCCTGCACGATCGAGGCGTCGGTGGTGCTGGTCGCGGTCGTGGACTCCAGGCCCGGCACGCTCTGGATCGCGCTCTCGATCGGTGTCGACACGTCGTTCGCGACGACCTCGGGCGACGCGCCCGGGTAGGTGGAGAGGATCGACAGCGTCGGGAACTCGATCGAGGGGATGAGCTCCTGCTTCAGGTTCACCAGGGCGATGGAGCCGAACACGGCGACGACGATGGTGACGAGCGCGATGAGGGCGCGATTGCGCAGGCTCAGGACGGCCAGACCGGACACGGCGTCAGTATTCCACGCGCCCGTGTCGCAATTCCGCCTCGCCCGCAGGACGGCGACGCGGCTGCCGCGGGATTCCGGGGACGCGTGCCGGCGGCGGTGTCGACGAGGCGGAGTTATGACACGGCGCCGGGCCGCCCCCGGCGCCGTCTAGGCCGTCAGCAGCGCCTGCAGCGCGGACTCCCCGCTGACCGAGAGGTCCAGGAGGCGGCCACGAGCGTAGGCACGCCAGATACGAGGGTCGATGTAGCTGGTCCGGGAGACGGCGGGCGTGTTGCCGAGCACCGCGGCGCAGGCACGCACGGCCTCGCGCTCGGCCCGCTTCCGTTCGCTCTTGCTCGTGCCGGGTCCGCCGCGCGCAAGGCAGGTCGCCGCGGCGATCGTGCCGCGGAGCGTGCGGAAGTCCTTCGCGGTGAACTCGCCGCCGGTCAGCGCCCGCACGTACGCGTTCACGTCGGCGGCGGTCAGCGCGACGCGGCTCCGCCCGCGCCGGTAGCTGAGCAGGATCGAACGGGGCCGGCCGCCGGTCATCGGCGCGAGCGCACGGGCGAGGTCCTCGTCGTCGATCTCGATGCGGGCGAGCACGCCGCTCTTAGCCGGGAAGCTCAGCGTCACGACGGACCCGGTGACGGTGGCGTCGCGTCGCTGCAACGTCGTCAGACCCCGGCCGCCGCCCCGGGCGAGATACCGGCGGGAGCCGATGCGCAGCGCGCCGGCGTCCAGCAGCCGGAAGGCCACGGCGAGAGTGCGCTCGCGCGACTCCCCGTCATGGCGCAGGGAGGCGGTGACCCGAGCACGTGCCCGGGGCAGCGCTGCGGCGAGCGCCAGCGCCCGCGCGTACTTGCCGCGGTCGCGCGGCGTGTGCCATTGCGGGTGATAGATGTACTGGCGGCGTCCCGCGGCGTCCGTCCCCACGGCCTGGATGTGTCCGCGTGGATCGGCGCAGATCCAGACGTCCTCCCACGCCGGCGGGATCACGAGGGCACGGATGCGTTCGAGATCGCGCCGAGCGACGTCGCTCCCCTCGCTCGTGCGATATCGGAAGCCGGTGCCCGCGCGCACGCGCACCAGTCCGGGGTCGTCACCAGGGACGACCCGTCGCAGTCTCGCCACCTCAGTGCGACCGGAGGCGGGCGATCAGCTCGCTCTTGCGCAGCGACGAATACCCGGTCAGCCCGAGCTCCTTCGCCCGCTTCCTCAGTTGGGGCACCGTCCACTCCTCGTAGTCCCCGGCCTCGCCGCCGCGCCGGCCGACCGCTTTGCGGCCGTCGCGCGCCGCGGCGTTCGAGATGCGCGCCGCCTTCTCCTTCGACGCGCCCTCGTCACGCAACGTCTCATAGAGCTCCGGATCCTTCAGGCTGTTCGATCCCCGTCCGCCAGGCATGCTCTTCTCGCTCTCCGGCGCCGTCACCCGCGCCTCAGGGGCGAGCGTACGACCGCCGGGCGGGCGCCGCGGCCGGTTGACACGGCCGGGGGCGGCGGGCTACGTGGGTGGCGGGCTGCTAGCACCGCGCTCGCGCGAGCGTCAACCCCACCCGACCCGCGCGGGGCCGAGTGGAAGCCTGGGCGTGTGCCATCGCGGCACCCGGGGCAGGCGTGAGCGGACGCACCCGGTCACCGTAAGGGGAGTGCCATGAACATCGCGCTTGTCATCATCATCGTCATCGCCATCCTCATCGCGATCTTCAGCGGGTTGAACTCGGCTCTCAGCTGGCTGCTCTGGGTCGCGATCATCGTCGGCGTGATCGCCCTGATCGCCTTCCTCTTCCGGGTCATCAGCGGCGGACGCCGCTGACCCGCTCCGCAGGCCCCGGCGCGTTCGCGCGCCGGGGCCTGACCCGTCCCTCAGAGCTCGCGCTCCGCGTAGGCGCGCAACGCGTCGCGCACGAACCGGGCCCCTTCCTCGCCGCCGTAGTGCCGCGCGAACCTACCGTCCACGACATACATCTCGCCTAGTCCCGTGATGTACCCGGCGATGTCCCCGGCGGGATCCGCGGCAGGCGTGCCGGGGACGCCGCGCAACCAGGCGACCTGCCGCGCGGCCAGCTCCTGCGCCTCGTCCGAGTCGGCGGGGATGCCGCGAGCGGCCGCATCGCTCCAGTCCCGGGCGAGTACGTCGACGCGCTCTCGCCACTGCGCGCGTTCGGCCGCATCCATGCCGCGCCACCACTCTTCTCCTGCCGTGTAGGCATCGGCTCCCCACCGCGCGGTCACCTCGTGGCGGTGCGGGTCGAAGCCGTCGAACATCTCACTCGCCATGAGCGGTTCTCCTCTCTCCAGTCGCTCGAGGGTGCGCTCGACGGACGCGAGCTGACGTCCGATCCGCGCCCGCTCCTGCCGCAGCCATTCGCCGTGGGCGGCGAGCGCCGCCGCGGGCGTCGCCACCCGGTCGAGCACCGCCGCGATCTGCGGCAGCCCGAGTCCGAGCTCGCGCAGCAGGAGGATGCGCTGGAGCCGCAGCAGCTCGTCGGGACCGTACCGGCGATAGCCGTTCGGCCCGGTCCCGAGCGGATGCAGCAGCCCGATCGCGTCGTAGTGTCGCAGCGTGCGGCTCGTCGTGCCGGCGAGGCGCGCGACCTCCTGGATCGACCAGTCCATGTCCGTCGACCTCCTCTCGGTACGACCGTAGACATTGACGCAGCGTCAAGGTCAAGCCGGTCGACCGTCGCAGGTTGACAGCATCCAACTCGCGATATAACGTGTTTACGAACAAACGCGATATAACGTGAGATCGGAGCAGAGATGGCCCCCGAGAAATGGCTCATCCACCCGGGCGAGACCCGGATCATCGACCTGGACGACATCCGCTCGCTCAAGGTGAGCCTCGTCGGCGGACAGGTCGACGTCGTCGCCCACGACGAGCCGGGGGTGCGCATCGAGGTGCACTCCGTCACCGTCAAGGACCTGCGCATCGAGGTCGCCGGGGGTGCCGTCGAGATCGACCACCCGCAGCTGCGGTGGGACAACTTCCTCGAGGTGTTCCGCAACTTCGGTGCGGGCGGCCCGAAGGCCGAGGTCAGCGTGGCGGTCCCGCGAGACATCGCGCTCGTCCTCGGCGTGGTCAACGCGAACGCCCTGGTCGCCGATCTCGCGACCGACGCCCGGCTGAACACCGTCTCCGGCGACCTCGTCGTCGACTCGCTGACCGGCGATCTCGTCGCCAACAGCGTCTCCGGCGACCTCCACGTACGAGACCTGACCGGGTCCCTGACGGCCAACAGCGTCTCGGGCGACGTCATCGCCACCGGCGCGCTCACGAAGGTCACCGCCGACACGGTCTCGGGCGGGATGCTCATCGACGCGGCCGGCGATGCGCACCGCATCTCGCTGAACACGGTCTCCGGCGATGCGACGGTCCGGCTCGACGCGGAACACCCCGCGAACTACGTCGTGCGCAGCGTCAGCGGGCGCGTGCAGCTGGACGGCGTCGTGCGCTCGGGCCGCGGCTCCGGACCGACGACCAACTACACCGGCTCGGTCGGCGAGCTCAGCGGATCGTTCGTCGACGTGCGCGCGAACTCGGTGTCGGGGGACATCACCGTGGTGCGTCGCGACGCGGGCGAGGCGGCGGCGTGATGTCCCCGGTGTTCTCGCATGGTGACCTGCGCCTGTACCTGCTGAACCTCCTCGACGAGGAGCCCCGGCACGGCTACGACCTCATGCACGCGCTGACCGAGCGCACCGGCGGCACCTACACGCCGAGCGCCGGCACGATCTATCCGCGACTGGCCAAGCTCGAGGAGGAAGGCCTGGTCTCCAAGACCGTCGACGGCCGCAAGACCGTGTACGCGATCACCGACGCCGGACATGCGGAGGTCGCCGCCCGTCAGAGCGACCTCGAGGGGATCGAGGCCGACCTCGCCGACTCGGTCCGCCTCATCGCCGAAGAGGTGCGCGGCAGCGTCCGCGCGGCGATGAAGAGCCTGCGCGCCGACCTCGCCGCGGCGGCGGCCGCGGAACGAGCGGGGGAGCGAGCGGGCGACGACTCGGGCGACGATCGTGTCCGCAGCCGGATCCAGATCCGCCGGGCCGAGGCGTTGATCGCGGAGTTCCGTGCGCAGGTGCGCACCGACCTGCGCACGCATGTCGCGCGCGGCGGCGATCTCGACTCCGGGATCGTCGACGCCCTCGCCGACTCGTTGGACGCCGCCGCGCGAGAGGTGACGCGCGCGCTCGTGGTCGGCCGCGCGGCGCGGGATGCCGTGACCGACGCGGACTGACCGACTCAGCTCTTCGCCGGCCACTCCTCGACGTCGTCGGGCACCGGATCCTGCAGCGGCACCACCAGCACGGGCCGGCGCTGCCGGTGCGCCAGGCGTGCCGCCACCGCGCCGGTGAAGAACTCGCGGATCGTCTCCCCGAGCCCCCGCCGGCGCGTGCCGACCACGATGAGGGGCGCGTCGAGCTGCTCGGCGAGGTCCTTCAGGGCCATCGCCGGATCGCCGACCAGCGACCGCACGGTCCACCGCACCTCGCTCCGGTCCAACCGGGCGGCGGCCTGCAGCCGCACCTTCTCGACGGCGTCCGCCGCGCCGGCGATGTTGATGTCGATGGGGGCGGTGTGGGGCGTCCCGTCGGGATCCTCGTAGGTCACGAACCTCGTGACGTCGACGTAGGCGACCACGAGGCCGACCCCGAACAGGCCGGCGTACCGGACGGCTTCGTCGAGAACTCGCGCCGGCAGATCGGGCACGACGCCGACGACGACCGATCCGGCCCAGTCCGCGGCATCCGAAGCCATCTCTTCCTCCCCGACCGCGCGGCGTCGCGGGTGGGCGCGGTGATATGCTGAATGCTACTCTTACCGGCCTCGAAGCCGGACCTGTGAATGCGACGGGCCCCGCACAGCCCGCGACATCAGAACGTGAGGGGGTCTCGCATGGGGCGTGGCCGTCAGAAGGCGAAGCACACCAAGATCGCCCGCGAACTCAAGTACGACTCGTACTCGGTGAACTACGCGGCTCTGGAGCGCGAGCTCGGGCACCCGGCGTCCGGTGAGGCCGAGTACGTCGACAAGTGGGCCGACCAGTTCGAGGACGAGGACGAGGACGAGGAGCGGGTCGAGACCCGTTGAGCTCCGCCGCGCACGGCGACCTCGTCACCGCGTGAGCCGCGGCGTCCTCGCCGTCAGGAGACCTGCGAGCCCTCGACCCAGTCGAGGTACTCCTGGGTGACCGTGCCGGTGACGTACCGGCCGTCGAAACAGCTCATGTCGAGATCCTCGATGTCGGAGCCCTCGAGGATGGCGGCCTTCAGGTCCTCGACCTCCTGATAGACCATGTAGTCCGCGCCCAGCTCGGTGGCGATCTCGGGGATCGTGCGCCCATGGGCGACGAGCTCGTGACGCGAGGGCATGTTGATGCCGTAGACGTGGGGGAAGCGCACCGGCGGGGCGGCGCTGGCGAAGGTCACGCTCTTGGCGCCCGCGTCGCGCGCCATCTGGATGATCTCCTTGCTCGTCGTGCCGCGCACGATCGAGTCGTCGATCAGCAGCACGTTCTTGCCCTTGAACTCGCTGGGCATCGCGTTCAGCTTCTGCCGCACGCTCTTCTTGCGCACCGCCTGGCCCGGCATGATGAACGTCCGGCCGACGTAGCGGTTCTTGTAGAAGCCCTCGCGGTACTCCAGCCCGAGCTTGCGGGCGACCTGCATGGCAGCCGGCCGGGCGGAGTCGGGGATCGGCATGACGACGTCGATGGATCCCGTCGGCGTGTACTTCGCGATGGTGTCCGCCAGTCGGTCCCCCATGCGCAGCCGCGCCTCGTACACCGAGATGCCGTTCATCACCGAGTCGGGCCGGGCGAGGTAGACGTACTCGAAGGAGCACGGCGCCAGCTGCGGGCTCGCCGCGCACTGGCGGGTGTGCAGCGTGCCGTCGAGGTCGATGTACACGGCCTCGCCGGGCAGGACGTCGCGCACGACGTCGAAGCCGGCGTTGTCGAGCACGAGCGACTCGGAGGCGACCAGCCACTCGTATCGTCCGTTCTCGGCCTTGCGGGTGCCGAGGATCAGGGGCCGGATGCCGAAGGGGTCGCGGAACGCCAGCAGCCCGTAGCCGGCCAGCAGCGCGATGGCCGCGTACGAGCCCTCGACGCGCTCGTGCACGCGGGACACGGCCTGGAACACCTGCTCGGGGTCGAGCTCGAGCCCGCCGATGGCGGCCTGCAGCTCGTTGGCCAGCACGTTGACCAGCAGCTCGGTGTCGGAGCTCGTGTTCAGGTGCCGACGGTCCTTGTGGAACAGCTCGTCGGTGAGCTCGCGCGTGTTGGTGAGGTTGCCGTTGTGCACGAGCACGATGCCGTAGGGGGCGTTGACATAGAACGGCTGCGCCTCCTCCTCGCTGGACGCGGTGCCCTTGGTGGCGTAGCGGCAGTGCCCGAGGCCGATCGAGCCGAGGAGGGACCGCATGTCGCGGGTGCGGAACGCCTCGCGCACCTGGCCGCGGGCCTTGTGCATGTGGAACACGCCGTTCTGCTCCGCCGTGGAGATGCCGGTCGAGTCCTGGCCGCGGTGCTGCAGCAGCAGCAGACCGTCGTAGATGTCCTGATTGACCGGGCCCTGCCCGACCATGCCGACGATGCCGCACATGTGGTGTTACTTCGCTCCATCTCGTGGGGTGTCCGCGTAGGCGCCGACCAGGCGCACCGCGCCGCCGTCGACGCCCTTGGCGCCGTGCACGAACTCTCCGTCCGGCCTCGCGCCGTCCTGCACGACGCCGATCTGCCAGGCGGGGATCCCGTCCGTCTGGAGCGTCGCGATCGCCGCGTCGGCGGCATCCTGCGCGACCACGGCGAGGAAGCCGACGCCGAGGTTCCAGGTGCCCTCGGTCGTGGTCAGCTCGAGGCCGCCCAGGTCGGCGAGCACGCGGAAGACCGGAAGGGGGCTCCACGTGCCGCGGTCGAGATCGGCCCACGTGCCCCGGGGGAGCACGCGCGCCAGGTTCGCGGCGATGCCGCCGCCGGTGACGTGACTGAGCGCATGCAGCCGATCGCCGAGCGCGCCTGCCAGCCGCAGCAGCTGCGCGGTGTACAGGCGCGTCGGCTCGAGGAGCGCCTCGCCCCATGACGTGCCGAAGTCGACGGCGTGGTTTCCGTACCGGACGCCGGCCCCGGCGACGATATGACGCACCAGCGAGTAGCCGTTGGCGTGCAGGCCGCTGGCGGCGAGCGCGATCACGGCGTCGCCGGGACGCACCCGCTCGGCGCCGAGCACACGATCGGTCTCGACGACGCCCGTCGCGGCGCCGGCGACGTCGTAGTCGTCGGGTCCGAGCAGGCCGGGGTGCTCGGCGGTCTCGCCGCCGACCAGGGCGGTCCCGGTGGCCGAGCAGCCGTCGGCGATGCCGCGGACGATGTCGGCGATGCGCTCGGGCACGACCTTGCCGCACGCGATGTAGTCGGTCATGAACAGCGGCGCGGCTCCCACCACGACGATGTCGTCGACCACCATGCCGACGAGATCCTGGCCGATGGTGTCGTGCTTGTCGATCGCCTGGGCGATCGCGACCTTCGTGCCCACGCCGTCCGTGCTGGTCGCCAGCAGCGGCTTCGCGTAGGAGCGCAGCGCCGAGACGTCGAACAGGCCGGCGAAACCGCCGACGCCGCCGAGCACCTCGGGCCCGTGGGTGCGGCGTACGGCGGACTTCATCAGCTCCACCGCGAGATCGCCGGCCGCGGTGTCGACGCCTGCCTCGGAGTACGGGTTGCGGGGTGCAGCGGCCACCGCACCAGCCTACCGGCCGCCCGCCTGGGCGGTCGCCTCATGCGGATGGGCCTACCGGACGGTGCCGGAGTAGTGGAAGAGCTCCTGCATCGCCCCCGTCATCGCGCTCGCGATCGTCCAGGTGATGACGCCGGAGATCACCAGGCTCACGAGCATCACCGCCCCTATCCCCCAGAGCGGACCGGCGCCGCGGCCGGTGCGTCGCAGCACGATCACGCTGCGGCCGATCGGGTAGACCGAGGAGAGGAACGCCCAGTACCAGGGGAAGGGCGCGTCGATCCCCCGTGCGAGCAGCGCGCGCCGATCGCGCGCGGCGAACCAGACGTTGAGGCCGTACACCGCGTAGCCGAGGACGACACACGCCCAGTAGGCAGGGGAGCGGAAGATGCCGAACTCGGCGGCGACGGCGGACGGGTCCTGGGCGATCGTGCCGACGTCGAACGACTCTCCCCACGGCACCAGGAGCAGCAGCAGGACCGGGATGACGGGAAGCAGCACGATCAGCCAGATCCACACCGTGCCCGGGTCGAGGCCCGGGCTGCGGCGCGGCGCCGGTCGCACGCCGACCGCCGGCGCCGTCGCGGGGGCCCATCCGGCGCCGTCCCAGTACCGCATGGTGCCGTCGCGAGCCGGATCGGGATACCAGCCGGCGGGGATCGCGTTCGAGTCGCTCATCGTTCGTCGAGTCTTGCACTGCGCGCCGGCGGATGCACGCGGTCCGGGCGCCGGTCGCCGTCCCGTGGCCCGGCCCCGCCCCTACAATGGCCGCATGAACAGCCCCGGGCGCCCGGAATGGCTGATCCGTGAGGATGCGAGCCAGCCGGTCCTGCTCGCCCTGTTCCTGCGGCAGCGGCTGGGGCTGCGCAGCCCGTCCGAGATCCCCGCCCTCCGCGAGGTGGTCTCGGCGGAGCCGGACCGTCCCGACGACGAGCAGGCGCTGCTGGAGCGGCAGTGGCGGGAGTACTGGGCGATGACGGTCGAGCCGCAGGCGCACCCGTCGCCGGTGCCGCTCGACCTCGTCGACGGATTCGACACGCTCGTGGCGCTGCCGGTCGACGGCGCGGACGTGCTGCGCCGGGAGATCGCGCCGCTCGGAGCGGACGCCGTCGCCTACGCGCGGCGTGCGCACCGGGCATACGTGGCCCGCGAGTCGGGTCCGCGCACAGGGGACGCCTACCGCGCCTATGCCAGCGCGATCGCCGAGCACGAGCGCCAGGTGGGTCGCCGCGCGCATTCGTTCGAGCTGAACGTGCAGGTGCTGCCCTTCACACAGCGCGGGCTGTGGTGGATCGGGTCGCTCACGATCGCCGTCACCGACGGGCTGCGACGGGATGTCGCCGCCTTCGACGCCGCGATCCACCCGATCATCGCCGAGCTCGCGTAGCCGGCGCCCCGTCGCGAACGACGCGCGGTCAGTCCTCCACGCGCACGCGCTCGCGGTCGACGCGCACCTCGCGGCTGCGGCGTCCGACGGTGCGGTCCAGGATCAGGGCGACGAGCGCGCCCACGAGCAAGCCCACGACGATGCCGACCAGCGCGAGGAAGCCGAACACCTCCCACCGCGTGTACTGCACGCCCTCTTCGCTGGGCTGGTCGGTGCCGTTGAAGACGAGGGTGAGCACGAGCGCGGCGACGACGCCGAGCAGCGCCCCGAGCACGAGGAAGAGCACGTGCCGCGGTGCGCGGCGAACGTTCACCGTCTCGAGATGCTCCTCGACGGTGACGCGGGGTTCGGGGGTCGCCTCGTCGGCCATTCCTCCATTCTCTCATCCGGGTGGCTGTGCGGCCGCCCGCAGCGGAGGCCCGGCGCCGCCCTGTCCGCGTCGCCCGGTCGTGCCGCGCACGCGCGAGGGGCGCCCCGCATCACGGAGCGCCCCTCGTCGGCGATCTGTCAGGCGCGGGCCGCGCGACGGCGGCGCAGCGCCACCGCTCCGACGCCCAGTGCCATCATCGTCAGCCCGATCCACAGCATCCCGTTCGCGTCCGACCCGCCGGTCGAGGCCAGCGTGCCGTCCGTGGTGGAGTCGCACGCGACCTCAGCGCCCAGCGGGAAGCTGAACGTGACGGAGTCCAGTGCGGTGCCCGCCGGGTAGAACGCGTTCCCGTTGTAGCTGAACAGAGCGGAGCCCGCCGAGGTGATCGTCGCCGAGGCGTTCGACCAGGAGATGCTGCTGCCCGTGGACGACGCGGTCGGCAGGGTGAGGTTCGCCAGCGCGATCTCGCCCGTGGACGACGTGGTCACGTACAGCACCGCCGTGGTGGCGCTGGTCACCTGGATGCGCAGGTTCGACAGGGTGATGTCGAGGATGCCCGAGTGACCGTAGTAGTGCACCGAGCCGCTGTAGCGCACCGAGCCGCTGTGGTTGTCGACGCTGTACGCACCCGAGCCGGTGCCCCAGCCGCCGGTGATCTCGCCGTTCGCGATCGGGCCGTTGATGTAGTCGACGAACGACTGCTTGAAGCCCCAGCTGATCGTCGCGCCCGACACCGAGTTCGCCACGCAGACGTCCTCCGTGGTCGTCGTGGTGGTCTCGTCCGAGCTGGTGTCCGTTCCGGTGCCGGAGTCGGTGCTCACCGCGGTCACCACGAACGAGGCCGACGCGATCGTGTTGCCGTCGGCGTCGAGCAGGAGCAGTGTGTGCGTGCCCGGGTCGAAGTCGGTCGGGACGGTCCAGGCGATCGTCACGCCGCCGTCGACGACGGTGAACGATCCGAGGTCGACCACGGCCGAGTGCACCTCGGCGTCGACCGACTCGTAGGCGTCCAGTCCGGTGGCGGTGAAGGTGATCGTGTCGCCCGGCGCGACGCTGGTCGTGTCGGAGCTGAGCACCGGGGTGACCGAGCCCGACGAGCTCGCCGGGAAGGTGAACGTCACCGGGTCGAGCACCGTGCCGGCCGAGTAGAACCCGGCGAAGGCGGTGGCGCCGTCGGAGGTGAGCACGGCTGCCGCGTCGGTCCACGTGATGGCGCCGTCGTCGGCCTGCACGCCCGCCGGCAGCGTGAGCGTCGCGAACGGGACGTCGGTCTCGTCGACGTCCGCGCTGCCGTTGTAGCCCTTCGAGACCACGTCGAGGTACAGCGTCGCGGTCGTCTCACCCGTCACGACGATCCGGGGGTTGGACAGCGTGATGTCCAGGGCGCCGTCGTGGCCCGTGAAGTGGACGCTGCCGGAGTAGGAGACCTCGCCCGTCTGGGTGTCGATGTCGTACGTGCCGGATCCGTTCGACCAGACGAACTCGTTCGAGTCGTTCGTCGAGACGCCCGAGGTCGCGATGTTGCCGTTCGCGATGGCGCCGGTGATGTAGCTGAGGAAGCTCTGCTTGAAGCCCCATTCCAGCGTCGCGCCGGAGACGTCGTCCGAGCCGGAGTCGGTCGCGACCGTGTAGGAGACGGCATCCGACGTCGAGGCGGTGTACGCGGTCTCGTCCTCGGGCGTGAACACCGCGGTCAGCGAGTGGTCGCCCGCCGCGAGCGCAGACGTCGTCAGGGTCGCCGTGCCGGACTCGACATCGGCCGTGCCCAGCGAGGTCGAGCCGTCG
>NZ_JASGEL010000112.1:0-6890 GCF_047606385.1 Microbacterium sp. | reverse complement strand
CCGGCCGCGCCGACGCCGGCCGCGATCCAGCCGCCGAGCGCGAGAGGTGGCAGATCCCCGGTCTGCGCGCCCGCGCCGGTGGCGACGCCGGCCGCGGCGAGCGCCCCGACCCAGCCGCCGTGCCGGGCGAAGACGCGGCCCAGCATCCATCCGAACACGATCATGGGACCGGCGATGGATGCCGCCAGCACCGTCAGCACGGCCGGCAGCAGCCAGGCGGGCGAGCCGGCGCCGACGAACGGCAGCACCGCCATCGCGACGGCGAAGCCGCCCAGCAGCCACACCGACAGCCCGACCAGCACGCGCGTGGACACGATCACCCCGGCACGGTATCGGCGCGGGCTATGCATCCGCCGAGCGTGCCCCGCTCAGCGCACCATCGTCACGTGCTCGGCGAACAGCCCGGGCCAGGCCATCACGCCGTAGGGGCTGCGCGCGATCACGAGGCGGCTGTCCGGGATGAGCTCCTCGAGGACGCGCGCCGTCTTCAGCGGATGCGTCCGATCGCCGGTCCACGCCAGGATCAGCGTCGGAGCGGTGATGCGCTTGATGTCCTTCTTGCGCGGGAGGTCGGTGGCCGCCGCACCGCGCAAGACGATCGGAAGCAGCTCGGCCGGCACCGACGGACGGGTCTCCGGCGCGTAGGCGAGCGCCGGCGGCACCGGGGCGGTGTGGCCGAGCTCGAGCAGGGCGGACATCCCGGCGCGTTCGACGATGTCGGCGTTGGCCCGGTAGACCTCCGCCTGCAGCGTCCGTGTCTTCCACGCCGTGGGCGGCGTGACCAGGGTGAGGCTGCGGAACCGGCCGGGATCGGTGACCGCGGCGTGCAGCAGAGTGCCCGTCGCCATCGAGGGACCGACGGCGTGGACGCGTTCCCCCGGCGCGACGGCGTCCAGCAGCGCGAGCAGGTCCGCGGCGAGCGCGTCCCAGCCGTAGTCGGCGGAATCCGCCGTCCCGCCCGACGACCCGTGCGCGCGCGCGTCGTACCGCAGCACCCGGTGCTCCCGCAGCGCCCGACCGAGGTCCAGGCCGAGCTGTGCGTCCCGGCCGCGGCTCGAGGTGAGTCCGTGCAGCTGGATCACGAGGGGACCCTCGTCGCCGGAGATGTCGTAGCGCAGCGGCACCCCGCGGATCTCGATCTCGTACATCCCCACCCCGTGTCATCCGCCGTCATCCGAGACCCATAGACTACGGCGCCATGCGGCTCACGAACATCGCGCAGCTCCCCCTGCCGGCGGGCACGGTGCACAGCTACGACGTCACCGCGGCGCCGCGCGCCGACCGGCCGCTGCCGGTGTCGTTCGACCAGGGCCGGCACATCGGCGCCGGCGACCGGCCGGGCTCGTGGATGGCCATCTCGTTCCGGATGCCGGAGGCCGACCCGGCGCGGCTCGCCGCCGCCTGGCACCGGGTCCTGGACCGCCACCACACGCTGCGCACCGTCTTCTCCCGCGGGCCGGAGGGGGACGTGCGCCTGCACGAGGCGGAGATCGCGCCCGGCGCGTGGCGGCAGCATCCCGCCGCGCCGGGCCGCACCGGCGCGCAGGTCGTGCGCGAGGTCTTCGACACGCACTGCCGCCCGTTCACGGAGCCCTCCCACCGGCTGTGTCTCGTGATCCCCGACGCGGATGCCGCCGACCCCCGACCCGTCGTGGTCATCGGCGCCGACCACGCCCACGTCGACATGTGGTCGTTGATCGTCCTCGCGCGCGACCTGAGCTCGGCCCTCGGCGGCGACGCGCTCGGGGAGCCGGTCGCCGGCTTCGGCGAGCACACCGCGATCCTCGCGGCGGCCCCGGCCGCCCCCGACGCCGTGCACGAGGCGTGGCACCGCGTGCTCGACGCCGAAGGCGGCGTCATGCCGCGGTTCCCGCTGCCGCTCGGCGACGTGTCGGTCCCCCGTCCCGAGGTCGTCGAGGTGCGCGACGTGCTGGACGCCGACGGCGTGCGACGCCTCGGCGCGCACGCGGACGCGGCGGGGGTGCGGGTCACGGCGCTCGCACTGTCGGTGCTCACGCGCGTGATGCGGGAGCTCGCCGACGCGCCGCTGCGCGCCGTGTTCCCGGTGCACAGCCGCAACGAGCAGCGCTGGCACGACGCGGTCGGCTGGTTCATCACGAACGCCGTCATCGAGTGCGACGACCCCGCCCCGCGGGCGTGCGCCGCGGCGCTCAAACAGGCGCTCATCCTCGGCTCGTACCCGCTCGCGCCGATCCTCGCCCCCTACGGCGGGATGCCGCAGGCACCGGGCATGTTCGCGGTGTCGTGGCTGGACCTGCGGCGGCTGCCGGTCGCCGCGCCGGCGGCATCCGACCCGTACTGGGTGTCGGCGGTGATCGAGACCGACGGCGTCATGGTGTGGTTCGTCGTCGACGACTCCGGCATGCACCTGCGCTGCCGCTATCCGGACACGCCCGAGGCGCGCGCCTCGCTCACGCGATGGCTGGACGCCGTGGGCGCCGGCCTGGTCGACGCCGCGTGACCGGGCCGTCGTCGCATGATCCGCGGCATCCCGCTACCGCCGGAGCATGCATACAAGGTATCGACGGCCTGATGTTCTCCTGAGAACATCGCCACCGCTTGGATGACGACGACACTGCCGTCAGGCGCGCCGCGCCGCTGTGGAAGGAATCACATGCTCCAAGTCCGTTCTCATTCCCCCGCCGCGCGGGACCGCGCCGCGGACCGACGACGCCGCATCGCCCCGGGCGCCGCGATCGCCATCACCGCATTCGTCGGAGCGACGATGGGCCTCGGGCCCGTGGCCGCCTTCGCGGCCGACACGATCACGTGCACCGACGGCGGCGCGCTCAGCGGCGGCACGCTCACGGTCGCATCCGGCGAGACGTGCACCGTCACCGCGACGACGTCGCTGCAGAAGCTCGTCATCACCGACGCCACCTCGGCGATCGCGGTGCCCGACGGCTACTCGCTCAGCATCGTGGTCGACGGCGTCGAGACGGGCCAGTACTACGACGGCGCCGCGAGCGCGGTCGCGCCCAGCCTCGTGCCCGGCACCTACGAGAGCGCCTCGGACACCGGCGTGCAGCTCGTGGTCACCGCCACGCTCTCGTACACCCAGTTCGGCACGACGTTCCCGCTGCGACAGGCTCTCGAGGTCGACGCGTCCGGCGTCGTCGAGGACGGCTCGGTCACGCAGGCCATCACGGGTGGCAGCTACGACGACGACAGCGCCGACGGCGTGACCATCACCTCGACCGGCGACGGCCTCGCCGGCATCGACGTCGAGGGCGGCGAGTACGCGATCAACGATCCGACGATCGCGTTCGACGGCAACGGACGCCTCGACTTCGCCGGCATCGGCGCCGGCATCCGAGTCGCCAACAGCGGCACGAGCGTGCGGGTCGACGGCGCGGACATCGACAACACCGGCGCCGTGCGCTCCGGCATCGTCGTCACCGACGGCGCGACGGCCGTCGTCAAGGACTCCACAATCGCCACCGCCGACGGCGTCCTGCCCGACGACTACACCCTGTCCCCGCCGCCCAACATGCGGGCGGTGCCCTGGGCGCTCGGCCTGACCGGCAACGTGCGCGCGACCAACCTGGTGGGCAACGGGACCAAGGCGACCTACCTGAACGACGACGTGAGCTCGACGAACTGGGGCGTGCTGTCCACCGACTCGACGTCGAACAGCTTCCTCACCTCGATCGGCACGACGATCACGACGCTGGACGGCGGCTACGGGTCGTACGCCGACGGCCAGTCGGTGACCGACACGTTCCTCGGCACGACCTTCGACGTCGACGACTACGGCGTGATCAGCACGGGCGGCACGATCAACATCGGCGACGCGAGCCAGGCGGCCGTCACCGCCCTCAACGACGCCCACGACCTGGGCCTGACCGACGAGGACATCGCGGACGTGGTGGACGCGGCCACGACGATCGACTCGGGCCGGTTCGGCATCATGTGGCACGGCGGCGGCAGCAGCAACATCGCCGCGGGCACCGTCAGCATCGACGGCGCCACCGCGATCCACACCGGCGAGACCACGTTCCAGGACAAGGCGAACGGGGTCACGCTCAACGTGGACGGCTCGGACGGCGCCACCATCCAGAGCGACACGGGCGTCATCTTCCAGCTCATGGAGAGCGACGACCCGGGCGGCCTCAGCACGACCTCCGTCTACACGGACCCGGTGTACGCGGACCCCACCGCGACGGCGACCCGTGACACGAGCTGGGACCTGAGCAGCACGAGCGCCGACAAGCCGGCGATCGTGAACCTGACCGACCTCGACGTGGCGGGCGACTTCTACAACGCGGTCTACACCGACACGCCGAAGAACCTCATCCTGAACCTCGACGGCTCGTCGGTCGCGGGCCTCATCACCTCCAGCACCTCGGTGCACGACGTGGCGACCATCTCCTACGACGACGGCGAGGGCTACAAGAACATCGGCGAGGTCACCAACACCGCGACGACGCCCGTCAACAACGGCGTCATCGTGAGCCTGGCGGACAGCTCGACGTGGACCGTGACCGGCACCTCGTACGTCACGAGCCTCACGACCGACGACACCTCGAGCATCGAGGGCGCCGACGGCCGGGCCGTGACGATCTCCGGCGGCACGGTCGGCAGCACGCCGATCTCCCCCTCGGACCTCGTCGCCGGCGAGACCTACACGGGCACCTACGGCGACCCGATCGTCGTGACCGTCGCGGACCTGGTCCCGACGACCACCACCGTCGCGGTCTCGTCCAGCTCGGTCACCGAGGGCACCGCCGCCGACGCGACGGTCACCGTCGCCGCCGACGACGCGACCCCGGCCGGCGATGTCACGGTGAGCGTCGACGGCACCGAGGTCGGCACCGCCACGCTCGACGCCGACGGCACCGCCACCCTCACCCTTCCCTCCGACCTCGCGGTCGGCTCGCACACCGTGACCGCCACGTACGCGACGGGCTCCGGATTCGAGGGATCCACGGGTGAGGCGACCCTCGAGGTCACGGCAGCCGTTCCCACGCTCACGGTCTCGCCCGGCTCCGTCGCCGCCGGCGGAACCGTGACGGTCTCGGGCAGCGGCCTCGAGCCGAACGAGAGCTACGAGATCTGGCTGCACTCCGACCCGGTGCAGCTGGCGACCGGCACCGCGGACTCCGACGGCACGTTCTCGCTGACGGTCACGATCCCCTCGTCCACGACGACCGGTTCGCACCAGATCGAGCTCCGCCCGGCGACGAGCACCGCGGTCTACGCCGACCTGACGGTGACGGCGGCCGCGTCCAGCAGCTCCTCGCTGGCCAGCACCGGCAGCGACTTCCCCGCCGCCCCGGTCGCGTTCCTGTCGGCGCTGCTGCTGCTCCTCGGCGGCAGCGCGGTCGTCGCCGCCCGCCGCCGTCTGCGTCGTACCCACGACTGAGACGGCACGCGGGAGGCGTTGACCTTCCGCATCCCTGAGACAGGGCCGGTCCCGGATTCACCCGGGACCGGCCCTGCGCCGTTCGCTGCGCGCCCTCGCCCGGCGGCGAAACACCGGCGAAACCTCGAACGCGGACCATGGGTGGATGCCGCGCCGACAGCTCGCCCTCGCCGCCTTCGAGGAGTTCACCCCGAACTTCGTGAACCATTCCTGGCACCTCCCGCGCAGCGTGTCGACGCGGTACGCCGAGCTCTCGTTCTGGCAGGAGCTCGCGCGCGAGCTGGACGCGGCGGGCTTCGACTTCCTGTTCCTCGCCGAGGCGCTCGGCTACCCGATGACCGCCGACGGCGCCGTGCCGGAGGCCGTGATCCGGGAGGCCGTGCAGCTCCCGGTGCTCGACCCGGTCGCTCTCATCAGCGGCCTCGCGGCGACCGTCGACCGGCTCGGCTTCGTGGTGACGGCCTCGACGACCTCGCAGGTGCCCTACCTGCACGCCCGCACGTTCACCACGCTCGACCATCTCACCCGCGGCCGGCTCGGCTGGAACATCGTCACGACCGACCAGCAGAACGCCCTGACGCGGCTGCTCGGACAGAACGACGTCGTGCCGCACGGCGAGCGCTACGACCGCGCGACCGAGTTCGTCGAGCTCGTCCTCGAGCTGTGGGAGGGCGCCTGGGACGACGACGCCGTCGTCGCCGACAAGGCCCGCCGCGTGTACGCGGAGCCGGCGGGGGTGCACCGCATCCGCCACCGCGGGCGCTACTTCTCGCTCGACGGATACTTCCCGGCCCCGCCGTCGCCGCAACGGACCCCCACGCTGTTCCAGGCCGGCACCTCCGACCGGGGCAAGGAGTTCGCGGCCGCGTATGCCGAGTGCATCTTCACGTCCTACCGGGACACCGCCTCGGCGGCCGCGCACATCGGCGATCTGCGGGCGCGGGCGACGGCGGCGGGGCGTGGTCGGCTGGTCGTGCTGAACGGGGTGTCGATCGTCGTCGGCGACACGCCGGCGCAGGCCGCGGCCGAGCGGGCCGAGCTGGATGCCGCGGCCTCGCGCGACGCAGCGGCGACCCTGTTCATGGGCTGGACCGGCGTCGACCTCACCAGCTACGACCACGACACGCTGCTGGCCGACCTCGACCCGCAAGGCAGCAAGACGACCTTCGCCCTCTGGGGCGACAACCCGGCGACCCCGACCGTGGGGGCGCTGCTCGATCAGATCACGAGCGAGTCCGGCGGGTTCAAGGTCACCGGCACCGCGGAGCAGGTCGCCGACGGGCTCGAGCGGATCGCGGCCGAGGGAGACATCGACGGGTTCCTCATCGAGTGCACCTACGGCGGCGTCGAGACCTACCGGCGGTTCATCGACGAGGTCATGCCGATCCTGCGCGAACGCGGGTCGCTGCCGGCGCAGCCGCGCGGCGGGAGCCTGCGGGAGCGGCTGACCGGCGCGCCCGGCCCGCGGCTCGGCGCCGACCATCCGGCCGCCCGCCACCGGCGG
>NZ_JASGEL010000111.1:0-35665 GCF_047606385.1 Microbacterium sp. | reverse complement strand
GCGACCTCGGCGTCCGCCGCCTGCGCGCGCAGCGACTCGGCGGTCCCGGCGTCGCGCTGGGCCGACGCGACCAGCCCCGCCCAGGTGCCGGTGAGCCGGTCCAGCAGGCCCAGCTGGGCCAGCAGCGTCTCGGGCTCGGCCGAGGTCAGCAGCCGCGCCATCAGCGCCCCGTCGGACTGCGTGCGGTACAGACCGGAGGCGATCGTGCCGAGCTGCGCCCGGACGGTCGCCAGCGCGGCGTCGGCCGCCTCGCTCTGCGCCGTCAGGTCGTCCGCGCGCGCGGCGGCGTCGTCGGCGTCGGTCTGCGCCTGCTGTGCGGTCTGGGTCGCGGTCAGCGCGGCGTCCGAGAGCGACGCCGCCTGGCTCTGCGCGTCGTCGAGCGCGGCGTCCAGCGTCTGGATCATGGCCTGCGTCGCGGCCTCGTCCTGCTGCGCGTTCTGCACGTCCGACCACGACGGGTAGTCCTCGGCGGATGCCGGGTCGGCGGGCACCGCGAGCACCACGATCGCCGCGGCGACGGCCGCGGTGGCGAGCGCGCGGCGCAGAGCCGGACGGCGAACGGGCATGCGGCCACGGTATCCGCCGCCGGCCGCCACGCCAACCCCACCAGCATCATCAGTCACAGCCGTCTCACCGCTCGACGGTGGGGCCGCGGCGGCGGATCAGCCCTGAATGCCCTGCTCGAAGGCGTCGAACTCCGTCTCGCGGATCAGCTCGTCGCGTTCGATGCGCTCCTCGGGGTCGATGGTGGGCGGGGGCGTCTCCAACTCCGCCTCGTCGTCGAGGGGAACCTCGCGCTCGTCGTCGTTCGTGGTGGGGATGTCGGGATCGCTCATGGGTCGTCGCTCCTTCCCGGGTCGGATACGGCCACGATAGGTGCCGGCCGTGCGATGCGCCATGCCCGGCCCTCGGATGCTCCGCACAGGCGTCGCTGGTAGGCTGGGGAAGGCTGTCTTCCGGACGGCCGCTCAACTACACACGAGCCAACGGAGCAGGCCGGCAGGAAGCTGGTCCCCTGTGGTGGGTTCCCCGTCGTCGCGCACGCCGGGTGGTCTTCTACTGGTGGCCAGCGCAGGCGAACCGCACGAGCGTGCCGCGCGCCCATATCTGCCTGTTCCTGCTCCTTCGCATGCCGCTCGCCCGTCACAGGGACGTGCGAGCCTAAACAAAGAAGGAGGGACCTCTTGGAAGGTCCGGAAATCACCGCCGCTGAGGCCGTTCTCGACAACGGCCGCTTCGGCACCCGCACGGTCCGGTTCGAGACCGGTCGTCTCGCGCAGCAGGCGCAGGGCGCCGTCGCCGCGTATCTGGACGAGGAGACGATGCTCCTGTCCGCCACCTCCGCGGGCAAGCACCCGCGTGAGGGCTTCGACTTCTTCCCGCTGACCGTCGACGTCGAAGAGCGTCAGTACGCCGCGGGCAAGATCCCCGGGTCGTTCTTCCGCCGGGAAGGCCGTCCCTCGACCGAGGCGATCCTGGTGTGCCGCCTGATCGACCGCCCGCTGCGTCCATCGTTCGTCGACGGCCTGCGCAACGAGGTGCAGATCGTCGTCACGGTGCTCTCGATCGCGCCGGGCGAGTTCTACGACGCGCTCGCGATCAACGCGGCGTCGCTGTCGACGCAGATCTCGGGCCTGCCGTTCTCCGGTCCGATCGCGGGCGTCCGTCTCGCGCTCATCCCGGGTCACGGCGAGCACGCCGACCAGTGGATCGCGTTCCCGAACGTGGCCCAGCTCGAGGACGCCGTGTTCGACCTGACCGTCGCCGGCCGCGTGCTGGACGACGGCGACGTCGCGATCATGATGGTCGAGGCCGAGGCCACCGAGGCCAGCTGGAACCTCATCAAGGCGGGCGCCGTGAAGCCCTCCGAGGAGATCGTGGCGCAGGGCCTGGAGGCGGCGAAGCCGTTCATCAAGGAGCTCGTCGCCGCCCAGAACGTGGTCGCGAACACTGCCGCCAAGGAGATCCAGCCCTACCCGGTCTTCCCGGCGTACGAGCGGGAGACCTACGACTTCGTCGCCGGCCGGGCCTACGACGAGCTGAAGGGGATCTACCAGATCGCCGACAAGATCGAGCGTCAGGACGCCGACGACGCGCTGAAGGAGCGCGTCAAGGCCGAGGTCGCCGTCGCGGTCGAGTCCGGGCAGCTTCCGGCGAGCGCGCTGGGCGAGGTCAGCGCCGCGTACAAGTCGGTCACGAAGCTCATCGTCCGCGGTCGCATCCTCACCGAGGGCGTGCGCATCGACGGCCGCGGGCTCGCCGACATCCGTGCGCTGGATGCCGAGGTCCAGGTCATCCCGCGCGTGCACGGCTCCGCGATCTTCCAGCGGGGCGAGACCCAGATCCTGGGGGTCACCACGCTGAACATGCTCAAGATGGAGCAGCAGATCGACTCGCTGGCGCCGATCACGAGCAAGCGGTACATCCATCACTACAACTTCCCGCCCTACTCGACCGGTGAGACCGGCCGGGTCGGCAGCCCGAAGCGTCGCGAGATCGGGCACGGCTTCCTCGCCGAGCGCGCGCTCGTGCCGGTGCTGCCGTCGCGCGAGGAGTTCCCGTACGCGATCCGCCAGGTCTCCGAGGCCCTCGGCTCCAACGGCTCGACCTCGATGGGCTCGGTCTGCGCGTCGACCCTCTCGCTGCTGAACGCCGGTGTGCCGCTGCGCGCCCCCGTCGCCGGCATCGCGATGGGCCTGGTCTCCGACGAGATCGACGGCCAGACCCGCTACGCCGCGCTGACCGACATCCTGGGCGCCGAGGACGCGCTCGGCGACATGGACTTCAAGGTCGCCGGCACCAGCGAGTTCGTCACGGCCATCCAGCTGGACACGAAGCTCGACGGCATCCCGTCGTCGGTGCTCGCGGGCGCCCTGACCCAGGCCAAGGACGCGCGCCTGCGCATCCTCGAGGTCCTGAACGCCGCGATCGACGGCCCGGACGAGATGGCGCCGACCGCGCCGCGCGTGATCAGCGTGCAGATCCCGGTCGACAAGATCGGCGAGCTGATCGGCCCGAAGGGCAAGACGATCAACGCGATCCAGGACGAGACCGGCGCGCAGATCTCCATCGAGGAGGACGGCACCGTCTACATCGGCGCGACCGACGGCCCGTCGGCCGAGGCGGCCCGCGCCCAGGTGAACGCCATCGCCAACCCCACCAACCCCGAGGTCGGCGAGCAGTTCCTCGGCACGGTCGTCAAGATCGCGACCTTCGGCGCGTTCATCTCGCTGCTTCCGGGCAAGGACGGACTGCTGCACGTCAGCGAGGTCCGCAAGCTCGCCGGCGGCAAGCGCGTGGAGAACGTGGAGGACGTGCTCTCGGTCGGCCAGAAGCTGCTCGTGAAGATCACCAAGATCGACGACCGCGGCAAGCTGTCGCTCGAGCCGGTCCTGGAGGAGGCGGCCGACCAGGAGGGGCGCGCTGCGGCCAACCCGGGTCCGGAGGCTCCTGCCGAGGGCCCGGTCGAGCCGGTTCCCGCCGAGGCCTGATCCTCGCAGGCAGACGGCCCCGGCCCGCGTCGTGCGGACCGGGGCCGTTTCCCGTGCGGGAACCGTGACCAAACAGTTATGAGTTGTTCCCGGCGTGTCCACCGGATTGCGCCGAGGATCCGATGTCGTCGCCTACCCTCGTACTAACGCGTCGGCGACGCGAGCGATCGCACCTCCGGCCGGAAGACTGCAGGGGGTGTGCGGATGAGGCTCTTCGGGATCGGCCCGGCTGCACCCGCGATGGCCCATCCCTCCGCGCCCATCCCCGTGCAAGGCCCCGGCGTCGGTGCCGGCGTCCGTGTGCCGCTCGGCGACGGCGGTCCCGCCGTGTTCCCGCTCATGCTCGGCGGCGCGGAGTTCGGCTGGAACGTCGACATCGACACCGCCCACGGCATCCTCGACGCGTACGCCGAGGCCGGCGGGAACGCCGTGCACACGGCGGACAGCTTCACCGCGGGACGCAGCGAGCACATCATCGGGCAGTGGATGCACACCCGCGGCGTGCGCGAGGAGATCGTGCTCGGGGTGCGCGTCGGGCACCACCCGGACCACCCCGGGCTGGGGCCGGTCAACCTGGTCCGTGCCGTCGAGGCCTCGCTGACCCGCCTGCGCACCGATCACATCGACGTGCTGTACCTCGACGCGACCGCCGACGTCCCCTCCCTCGAGCAGGCCCTCGCCACCGCCGCATGGCTCGTCGAGACCGGCAAGGTGCGCCGGCTCGGGGCGTTCGGCTTCCGCGCCGAGCAGCTCGTGGAGGCCCGCATCCTCGCGGCGGCCGGCTATCCCCACCTCACCGTGCTCGATGTGCCGTACAACGTGCTGCGCCGTCGGGAGTTCGACGGCGACCTGCGGCTGGTCGTCGGCGCGCAGGGGATCGTGCTGACGCCCTCGCATCCGCTCGAGCACGGCTTCCTCGCCGGCGGCGTGCGCCGGCGCGTGCCGGTGCGCTCGGTCCGCTCCGCCCAGCTGGCCGAGGGCCTCACCAAACGCGGCGCGCGCACCCTCCGGGCGCTGGACGCGATCGGTGCCGAGCTCGGCGTGCCGGACGCCGCGGTGGCGGTCGCGTGGCTGCTCTCGCAGCGCGTGGTCGCCGCGCCCATCGTCAACGCCTATGCCGTCTCGCACGTCGCGGAGCTGGTCCAGGGCGTCGGCGTGCGACTGACCCGCGGCCAGTTGGCGGAAATCGGGCGCGCATCCGAATAGCGGGTTAGGGTGGAGTGCGCGCCCGGCTGCGGGCCCCGACGAAGTGAGCACGTGTGACGCATTACATCTACCTGGTGCGTCATGGCGAGCACCAGGACGCCGAGCACGGCCTCGCCGACGGACCGTTGTCCACGCGCGGCCGCCGTCAGGCCGAGCTGCTGGCCGACCGGCTCTCCGGAGTGCCGCTGGACGCGGTCTGGCATTCGCCGCTCGTGCGGGCCGCGGAGACCGCGCGAGCGGTCGCGGCCCGGCTGCCGGCCGTGGCCCCGCAGCCGTCGTCGCTGCTGTTCGACTGCGTGCCGACCGGCATGACACCGGAGACGCCGGCCGCGTTCGAGTCGTTCTTCGGATCGGTGACCGAGGCCGAGATCGACGCCGGCCGCGCGCAGATGGCCGACGCGATGGCGGCGTTCCTCGTCCGCCGGCAGGGCGACGTGCATGAGCTGCTGATCACGCACAACTTCGTGATCTCATGGTTCGTGCGCGAGGTGCTCGACGCGCCCGAGTGGCGGTGGATGACGCTCAACCAGGCCCACTGCGGCCTGAGCGTGATCGCGCAGAAGCACGGCCGTCCGTGGACCCTCGTCGCGCACAACGACCTGGCGCACCTGCCGTTCGAGCTGCGCACCGGGCTCACCGAGGTGCCGCCGGTCTGAGGGCGGCGTGCATCCGTGTCCCGGGTTCTGAGGAGATGCGGGTTCTTGAGGAGAAATCGGCGGCATCCCTCCTCAGAATCACGGATCTCCTCACGATGACCTCGACGATCCGGTCGTCAGCTTCGACGGACAAGGTGCGCGGCGATGACCCTGGCGGAACCCTCCAGCGTGACCCGCCCCTTGCCGACGCCGAGCACGAGATCGAAGGCGGTATCCGTATCGAACTTGTGGGCGAGGCCGTTGATCCAGAGGAACAGGACCATGAGCGTCCAGGCGGTCCGCTTGTTGCCATCGACGAGTGCGTGATTTCGCGTCAGCGATTCGAGCAGCGCAGCCGCCTGGAGCTCGATCGAGTCGTAGAGCGCGGCGCCTTCGAATGTCGCGGCCGCTCTGGCAAGAGCCGATGCGAGCAGCCCCGCATCGCGCATGACGAAGCCGTACCGTTGGAGGATGTGCAGCGCGTCTTCGAGATCGAGGTATCGGGTCACGCGTCCTCGAGGCGCCTCAGGAGCTCGGCATCATGCGACAGCACGAATTCGAGTCCGGCGTCGAGCTCGGCGCGACGCTCCTCACGGTCGAGGAGCTGCTCGACCGCCTGCACCACGAGCGCGCTCTTCGACGACCTCTTCAGCGCCGCGAGTCGCTCCAGACGCGCGTCCGTCGCGTCGCCGAGCCGAAGGGTCATGGCCATGGCGGTCATGATACCAGATAGGTATCAGTCGATCCGTTTCGCGAACCAGCGCGTCGCGTTCGGGTTGTCGTTGTACGGCTCGATCGGCGTGAAGCCCGCGCTCGCGTACAGCGCGGCGGCGGCGCTCAGGGAATGATGCGTGTCGAGCACGAGCTCGGCGGCGCCGGCCGCGCGGGCGCGCTGCTCGAGGTCGGCCAACAGCATCCGACCCCAGCCGCGACCGCGGCCGGTGGGGCGCACGAACAGGTGCTTCACCTCCCAGCGGGCCGCATCCAGACGCCGGATGCCGCCGCATCCGACCACGCCGTGCTCGTCGTCCTCGAGGACCACGAACACGCCGGCCGGCTCCGTGAACGTCGCCGGATCCGGGAACACCGTGCGATACGCGCCGCCGGGGAACGTCTCGGCACGCAGGGCGAAGTAGTCGGTCAGCAGCGCGTGCGCGTCCGGCTCCTCGACGGAGGCGGGGCGCACACGGGGCATGGCGCACAGGCTACCCCGCCTAGGCTGGAGGCATGACAACGCGCGTGGCCATCGTCGGCGGTTCCGGCAAGCTGGGCAGCATCATCCGCCATGTGGTCGAGGCCGAGGCCGGCTACGAGGTGCACGCCGTGCTCGGCTCGCGCGACGAGCTCAGCGCGATCGAGGGCGCCGACCTCGTCATCGACGCGTCGACCCCCGCGGTCTCGATCGACGTCGTGCGGGCCGCGATCGAACGCCGCGTCAACGTGCTCGTGGGCACCAGCGGCTGGTCGGCCGAGCGCATCGCCCTGGTGCGGCCGCTCGTGGCCGCCGCCGGAACCGGTGCCGTCTTCATCCCGAACTTCTCCCTCGGGTCCGTGCTCGGCACGGCGCTGTCGGCCGCGGCCGCCCCGTTCTTCGCGTCGATCGAGATCGTCGAGGCGCACCGCGAGACCAAGGTCGACTCGCCCAGCGGCACCGCCGTGCGCACCGCCGAGCTCATCGCCGCCGCCCGCGAGAGCATCGGGCCGGTGGCCTCCCCTCACGTCGATCAGCGCGCCCGCGGGCAGCAGGTCGCGAGCGTTCCCATCCACTCGCTGCGTCGGCCGGGGGTGATCGCGCGTCAGGAGGTCGTCCTCTCGGGCCCGGGCGAGTCGCTCACCCTCACGCACGACACGGTCGACCCCGCGCTCGCCTATGCGCCCGGCATCCGTCTCGCCCTCGCCCACGCGCGGGAGGCACGCGGGGTGATCGTGGGCCTCGACGCGTTCCTCGACATCGGGCTGCGCAGCCCCGGGACCGACGACGAGGAGCCCGTGCGCGAAGACGGCGTGCCCGGCCAGGTCGCGCGCGCGACCAGCGCATGAGCGCTCGCATCGGGGTCGCGATCATCGCGGCCTGCCTTCTGCTGTACATCGTCCTGGTCGCCCAGCTGGCGGTGATGCTCATCGGCACCGGCGAGGCGGTCGGCGTCGCGATGGGGGTCGCGCTCATCGTGCTGCCGGTCATCGCCGCCTGGGCGCTCGGGCGGGAGCTGCTGTTCGGCGTCCAGGCCTCACGGCTCGGCCGGATGCTGGAGGCCGAGCACGCCCTGCCCGAGGAGGAGCTCGACGCCCGTCCCAGCGGGCGGGTGCTGCGACACGAGGCGGATGCCGTCTTCCCCCGGTACCGCGAGGCGGTCGAGCAGGCGCCCGAGGACTGGCGGGCGTGGTACCGGCTCGGGCTCGCCTACGACGGCTCCGGCGACCGTCGTCGCGCCCGCGCGGCGGTGCGCACCGCGATCCGGCTGGAGCGGGCGTCGCGCCGGGCGTAGGACGCCGGCACACCCGGGCTCAGGCGGGCACCGCCGCCGCGACCGCGTCCTCGACGGTGGGGTGCGTGAACGCGAACCCGGACGCCGTCAGCGCCGCCGGCGCCACCTCCACGTCGCAGGTGAGCAGCGCCTCGGTCGCCGCGGCGCCGAGCACGGCGCGCAGCGCCCACGCCGGCGCGCGCAGCAGATACGGCCGGTTCAGCCGGCGCGCGAGCGCGAAGCCGAGGTCGTTCGCCGTCGCGCGGGCGGGGCCGGTCAGGTTCACGGGGCCGTCGGCGTCCGTGTCGATGACGTGGCGGATGGCGCGGACCTCGTCCGCGAGGGAGATCCACGGCCAGACCTGCGTGCCGCGCCCGATCGGGCCGGACAGTCCGAGCCTGGTGAGCAGGATCAGCGGCTTCAGGACGCCGTCCGCGTGCACGACCGGCGCCGTGCGCAGCAGGGCGACGCGGGCATGGGGCCCGGCGTCGCGCGCCTCGCGCTCCCACGCGACGCACAGCTCGGCGAGGAACGTCTCGCCGGGCGGCGTGGTCTCCGTCACCCCGCCGCCGTACGCGCCGTAGACGCCGACCGCCGACGCGTTCACGAGCGCCGGCGCATCCGATCCCAGCGACCGGATCGCGGTCGCGAGCGTCCGCGTCGGCTCGATCCGGGAGCGGTACAGCTCGTCCCGGTAGGCGCGCGTCCACGGGAACCTGCCCACGCTCGCGCCGGACAGGCCGACGACCGCGACGGCTCCGGCGATCACCGCGGGGTCGAGGTCCTGCTCGCCCGGGCGCCATCGCACCTCGTCCGGCGCCGACACCGGCCGGCGCACCAGCCGCGTGACGGCGACGCCGTCCGCGCGCAGCGACGCCGCGAGCGCCGAGCCGATCAGGCCCGACGCCCCGGCCAGCACGACGCGGCGATCACTCAAGCGTGGCCTCGAGGGTGATCTCGATGCCGGCCAGCGCCTGCGACACCGGGCAGCCGTCCTTGGCCTCGCCGGCGAGGCGGGCGAAGTCCTCCTCGGACAGCCCAGGCACGACGGCGTTCACGTTCAGGTGGCTGTCGGTGATGCCGGTGCCGGGGATGAAGGTGACGGATGCCGTGGTCTCGACGCGCTGCGGGGGAGTGCCGTTGCCTGCCAGGGCGTGCGAGAGGGCCATGCTGTAGCACGACGAGTGCGCCGCGGCGATGAGCTCCTCCGGGGTGGTCACCGCATCCGAGCCCTCGCTGCGGGCCTTCCAGTTCACGGCGAACGGACCCTGGTTCGAACTCTCCAGCGCGATCTCGCCGGAGCCTTCGACGAGGCTTCCCTGCCAGGTGGTGGTCGCGTCGCTCGTCACGCTCATGCTCTGCTCCTTCGGCACGCGGCGCAGACCTTCCACGCCCGCGGGCTCAGGCTAGTACCGGCGTCCTGCGGTGCGCGACAGGTTGACAGCCCGGCTCTCAGACCGCGGTGCCGGAGCGTCCGACGATGCCGGCGCGCTGCAGCAGCAGGTACAGCTGGCAGCCGAGGCACAGGCCGAACGCGGCGTTCAGGAACGCCGCGACGAAGGCCGCCGCGGCGGCGATGGTCAGGCCCCACGGCACACCCGCGAGCTGCAGCACGAGGCCCACGCCGGTGACGAACAGGCCGACTCCCTGCGCGAAGCGCGGCGGCCGCGGGTCCTCGAACTCGGTCGGGGGCTTCAGCCGCGGCTGCACGACGGTGCGGTACAGGGCGCCCCACGGCGCGGTGCGCGGCCAGATGACGCTCCACGCGAACAGGATCGCGATCGCCAGCAGCAGCAGGAACGCGGGGTCGGCGATCCGCTCGGCGACATTCGCGCCGGCGCCTCCGCCGGTGACCAGCGCCAGGAAGACGTCCACGAGCAGCAGCACGGCGGTGATGGATGCCACGAAGCGCGGGGCGCGGGCATCGATACGGGCGGGGTCAGCCATGTGAAGTCTCCTCGGTGATGCGGGACAGTTCGAGCTCGAGCACATCCCGGCCGGGCGCGCCGCCGAAGCGGGTGCGCGCGACGCCGTGGCGGTCGAGGATCAGGGTCGTGGGGGTCTGCAGCACGTGGAAATGCCGCGCGATGTCGGGACGGTGCGTGAGGTCGACGTCGAGATGGGCGACGCCCGGACGGCTCTCGGCGACGCTCGCGAGCACCCGATGCACGCCGGGGCAGCGCGCGCACAGCTCGGTGCTGAACTGGAGCAGCGTCGCCTGCTCGCCGAGACGTTCTGCGCCCAGCCGCACCGGATCGACGACCTCTTGCCCGTGCACGCGTCGCGCCCGGCGCGGCCACAGGCGCACGGCGAGCCCGACGCCCAGGGTGGCGACGAGGAGGGCGCCCACGACGAGCAGCGCGATGACCGGGTTCACAGCATCCCAGACTAAGGGCGCTCTCCGGTGCCGGGGCCGGCTCGGCCGAGTATGACGGATCGCCGTAACACGCGCACCGCCCGGGTGTCGGACGCCGCGGGTATCGTGACAGGCGTGACAGCCGCGATCCCGACGCCGTATGAAGACCTGCTGCGCGACGTGCTCGCGCACGGCACGCACAAGGACGACCGCACCGGCACGGGGACCACGAGCGCCTTCGGCCGGCAGATCCGTTTCGACCTGTCGCAGGGCTTCCCCCTGATCACGACCAAGCGCGTGCACTTCAAATCGGTCGCGATCGAGCTGCTCTGGTTCCTGCGCGGCGAGTCGAACGTGCGCTGGCTGCAGGAGCGCGGCGTCACCATCTGGGACGAATGGGCCGACGCCGATGGCGAGCTCGGACCGGTGTACGGCGTGCAGTGGCGGTCGTGGCCCGCCCCCGACGGAGCGCACATCGACCAGATCGCGCAGGTGATCGAGCAGATCCGTGCGAACCCCGACTCGCGGCGGCTGCTCGTCTCGGCCTGGAACCCGGCGGACATCCCCGACATGGCCCTCGCGCCCTGCCACGCGCTGTTCCAGTTCTACGTCGCCGACGGCAGGCTCTCGTGCCAGCTGTACCAGCGCAGCGCCGACCTGTTCCTCGGCGTGCCGTTCAACATCGCCTCGTATGCGCTGCTGACGCTCATGATCGCCCAGCAGACCGGCCTGGAGCCGGGCGACTTCGTGTGGACCGGGGGCGACTGCCACATCTACGACAACCATCTCGAGCAGGTGCGCCAGCAGCTGGGTCGCGCGCCCTACCCGTATCCGACGCTGCGCTTCGCGCGGAAGCCGGCGTCGATCTTCGACTACTCCTACGACGACTTCGTGCTCGAGGACTATCAGCATCATCCCGCCATCCGCGGGGCCGTCGCGGTATGACGCTGGGGCTGATCTGGGCCCAGGCGCGCGGTGGCGTGATCGGCGCGGACGGCGGCATGCCCTGGCATGTCCCGGAAGACCTCGCGCACTTCCGCGCGGTCACCGGGACAGCGGCGGTGGTCATGGGCCGGCGCACCTGGGAGTCGCTGCCGGAGCGCTTCCGCCCGCTGCCGGGGCGGCGCAACGTCGTCGTCACCCGGCAGGACGGCTGGCACGCCCCGGGGGCCGAGCGTGCGGGGTCGCTGGCCGGAGCGCTCGCGCTCGTAGGCGGGGAGGCGTGGGTCGTCGGCGGCGGACAGCTGTACGCGCAGGCGATCGAGGAGGCCGACGTGCTCGAGGTCACCCATCTGGACCTGGATGCCGACGGCGACACCTACGCGCCGTCGCTCGCGGGCTGGCGCGAGGCCCGCGCGGACCCGGCGGACGGCTGGCACACCTCGCGCACCGGCATCCGCTACCGCTTCGTCTCCTACGCGCGGGAGGCGTAGTGCCCACCGCGCTGGTGACGGGGGCGAGCTCGGGCCTGGGGGCGGAGTACGCCCGCCAGCTGGCGGCGCGCGGCGCCGACCTCGTGCTCGTGGCGCGCGACGAGGCCGCGCTGCGCCGGCTCGCGGACGCCCTCCCGCCCGTCGCCGTCGAAGTCCTGCCCGCGGACCTGCTCGATCCCGCCGACCGCGCGCGGGTCGAGGCGCGGCTGACGGACGCCGACCGTCCGGTCGAGCTGCTGGTCGACAGCGCGGGCTTCGGGCTGCCGCTCGCCTTCGAGCGCAACGACGTCGAGGCGGAGGCGCGGCACCTCGCCCTGCACGTCGAGGTGCCCATGCGGCTCATGCACGCGGCCCTCGGCCCGATGCTCGCGCGCGGGCACGGCCGCATCCTGAACGTGGCGTCGACGGCCGCCTTCATGCCGCGGTCGACATACGGCGCCTGCAAGGGCTGGCTGGTGTCCTTCAGTCGATGGGCGAACGCGGAGTACGGGCCTCGGGGCGTGACCGTGACGGCGGTCTGCCCCGGCTTCACGCACACCGGCTTCCACGAGCGGCTCGGGCTGCCGCCCGGGCAGGAACGCGTGCCCGGCTGGATGTGGCTCGACGCCCGCACGGTCGTCGCGCAGTCGCTGCGCGATCTGGCGCGCGGCCGGTCGGTGTCGGTGCCGACGCTGCGCTATCGCGCGCTCACCCTGCTCGTGCGCGCGCTGCCGGACCGGCTCGCCGCCCGGCTCGGACGCCGCGGCCGCTGAGGCCCCGTCGCTGCCCCCCGCACGGCGGGCTCCCGCCTCCTGATCCGTCCGCACGAGGTGCGCATCCATCTGCGGCGTTCCCACGACCGAGACGATTTCGTACGTGTGCGCGCCAAATAGGGCGGCGAGACGCACGAAAACGATGCGGACGTGGTGCGCGGCAGGCGCGCGCCCCGCGACTGGCGTCCGGGGTCGTGTCCGTGCCGTCCGCGCTCAGATGCCGCGCGCCCGGAGGGCGGCGGCGACGTCGTCGCCCGTCAGCTGCCGGAACTCGTCGTCCGCGAGGGCCGCGCGCCGCTCGGCACCGAGCTCGAACAGGCGGCGGTCCCGCTGCTCGATCGCGTCGGCGATGAACTCGCGAGCGAACCGCGCGTTGCCCAGACGGTCGAGGCGGGCGGGATCGAGTCTTCCCACTGCGGCGCGGAACGCCGCGGCGCCCTCCGGCGTCAGCAGCGCGTCGCCGCGCCCCGCGAACGACTCGGCGATGCGCGTGAGCTCGTCCGCGTCGTAGCGCTCGAAGTCCAGGCGCGACGAGAAGCGGCTCTCCAGGCCGGCGTTCGCGGCGAGGAACTGCTGCGTCTCGTCGGGATAGCCCGCGATGATGACCAGCAGCCGCTCTCGGTCGTTCTCCATCCGCGCGAGGAGCACGCCGATCGCCTCCGAGCCGAACGCGTCACCGCCGCTGAGACCCTGCGGATTGTGCAGCGTGTACGCCTCGTCGATGAAGAGCACGCCGTCGAGCGCGCGATCGATGAGCGCGTTGCTCTTCGGCGCCGTCTGCCCGAGGTACTCGCCGACGAAGTCTGCGCGGCTCGCCTCCGTCACGCGGTCGGACGCGAGCAGGCCCAGCGCGAAGTGGATCCGCGCGACGATCCGGGCGATCGTCGTCTTCCCGGTTCCGGGCGGGCCCTGGAAGACGAGGTGACGGGGCCGGCGCTCGGCCGGCATGCCCCGGGCCTCGCGCTCGAGCGCGAGCTCCGCCCGGGCGACCAGCGTCCGCACCTGGCTTTTGACCGCGGCGAGGCCCACCTCGCCGTCGAGCTCCGCCAGCGCCTCGTCGAGCAGCGCGCGCCGCGACGAGCGGTCCCTTTCGTCCGGCTGCGGCGCGGACGCCGGATCCCACGGATCGGACCGTGCGGCGATCGACTCGCGCGTCGTGAGGAGCAGCCGGTACGACGGATCGTGGATCGCCTCCGCGACGGACTCGTCTCCGGGCACCTCGGCGAGCAGGCGCTGCAGGATCCGCTGCGCCTCGTCCTCGTCGCCCTCCTCGCGTGCGATCAATGCCAGGACGAAGCCTGCGTGGCGGCGGAGGCCGGTGAGCTCGCTGCGCCGGACCTCCTCCAGCCGCGCGCGGGCCTCGTGGAAGTACCCGAGGTGCGCCAGCGCCTCGCCGACGTGCACGTTGTTGCCCGTCGCGATCGCCGTATCCGCGTCGGCGGTGCCCGGCGATGCGACGGCGAGGACCGCGTCCCAGCGCAGGGCCTGCCGGTAGGCGACGGCGCGCGAGAAGCGCACGGCGACGCTCGGCTCGGTCCACCGCTCCAGCAGCTCATCGGCCTCACGGTGCGCGCCTTCGCCGAGGAGGTGCGACGCTTCCAGCAGCCAGACGTCCTCCTGACCGGCGATCCCGGTGCTGAGCCAGCCGTACGGGTCGAGGTCGAAGCGCTGCTGGAACGACCACGGCTCGAGCCCGTGGGGCGCGAGATCCTCGCCGAGTCGTGAGACGGACGCGAGCATCATCCGGGGGATCTCCCTGGTCCGGTCGTGGAACGCCCAGCGCGCGAGCCAGGCGTCGCACATCGACGGGGCGGCCTCCGTGGCGCGCCGGAACTCGGCGATCGCGTCGGCGGCCTCCGCCCGACCCCAGGGCTTCCCCTGTCCACGGAACCCCCATGCTCGCAGGCCCCGGTCCAGGTGCCGTCGTGCGACTCTGAAGTCATCCGCCATGCCAGCACCCTATGGCGTCGCCTGCGCACGCGGCACCGGGCCGCTCAGGCGAAGCGTCCGAGGCGGATGCCGGCGTAGGCGAGGGCGGCGACCGTCTCGCCGTCGGCGATGCGCCCGTCGGCGATCATCGTGAGCGCCTGGGCGAACGGCACCCACGCCAGCTCGACGATGCCCTCCTCGCGCTGCGTGGCCGCTGCATCCGCCGCCGAGCTCAGTCCTCGTGCGAGGAACACGTGCTCGGGCGCCTCGGCGATGCCGTTCAGGGCGTCCATGGTGCCCAGCGCGGTCCAGTCGGATGCCGCGAGCCCGGTCTCCTCGGCGAGCTCCCGCTGCGCGGCCACGAGCGGGTGCTCCCCGTCGCTGCCGCCGGCGGGCACCTCCCACGAGCGCCCCGTGGTGTACCGGTCGATCGCGACCAGGCACACCCGGTCCTCGGCGTCGAGGGCCACCACGAACACGGCGGGATGCCGCATCCGCACGACCCCGTAGATGCCCGCGCCCGCGGGTCCGGTGACCTCGTCCTCCCGCACGCTGATCCATCGGTTCTCGTACACGGTCCGCGAGGCGCGCGTCGTCCAGCTCATGCCGCCAGCCTGGCAGAGCGCCAGAACCGATAGCCTGAGAACCATGACGCACCAGGGCAACCCGTTCGGACAGGTGCTCGTCGCGCTCGTCACCCCGATGACGGCTGACGGGGAGGTCGACTGGGACGGCGTCGCGAAGCACATCGACGACGTCATCGTCTCCGGCGCCGACGGCATCGTCGTCACCGGCACGACGGGCGAGACGAGCACGCTGACGGATGCCGAGAAGCTGCGGCTGGTCGAGGTCGGCAAGGACGTCGCCGCGGGGCGCGCGAAGATCATCACCGGCGGCGGGTCGAACGAGACCGCGCACGCGATCGAGCTCTACAAGGCCAGCGAGAAGGCCGGCGCCGACGGCATCATGATCGTCACGCCGTACTACAACAAGCCGACCCAGGCCGGCATCCTCACCCATTTCCGGCTCGTCGCCGATGCCACCGACCTGCCGGTCATCCTCTACGACATCCCGGGCCGCACCGGCGTGCCGATCAGGTACGAGACGATCCTACGCATCGCGAAGCACCCCAACGTGCGGGCGATCAAGGACGCGAAGGGCGACTTCAGCGAGGTGAGCCGCGTGCTCAACCAGACCGACCTGATGTACTTCTCCGGCGACGACGCGAACGTGCTGCCGCACCTGTCGATCGGCGCGACCGGGCTCATCGGCGTCACCGCGAACATCACCGCGTCTCCGTACCGCACGATCGTGGACGCGGTGAACCGGGGCGACCTGGCCGCCGCGACCGCCGAGCACCGGCGCCTGGAGCCCCTGGTGCGCGCCGTCATGACGCACGTGCCCGGCACCGTGAGCGCGAAGTACATCCTGCACGGCCTCGGCCGCATCTCGAGTCCTCGTGTGCGGCTGCCGCTGGTGGGCCCGGAGGAGTGGGAGGCCGCGATCATCGAGGACGAGCTCGCGCTGGTCCACGACGTGCCCGGCATCGACGTCGAGAACTTCCGTCCCGACCGCAACGCCGCCGCCGGCGGAGCGCTGCCCAAGGTGCACGGAACCACACGCTGACAACACCCGGCACGAGCCGGAGACACCCGCCCGCGGGTGAGAGAGCGGATGCTGCACACCGCCGCATCCGGAAAGGCAGTCCATGGCCACCACCGTCTACGACCCGCCCGCCCTCGAACCGGGAACGCTGCGGGTCACCCCGCTCGGCGGCCTGGGCGAGGTCGGCCGCAACATGACCGCGTTCGAGTTCGAGGGCAAGATCCTCATCGTCGACTGCGGTGTGCTCTTCCCCGAGGAGCACCAGCCCGGCGTGGATCTGATCCTCCCGGACTTCGCCCCCATCCGGGACCGTCTGGACGATGTCGTCGGCCTCGTGCTCACGCACGGTCACGAGGACCACATCGGCGCGGTGCCCTACCTGCTGCGGCTGAAGAGCGACATCCCGCTCATCGGATCGCAGCTGACGCTGGCCCTGACCGAGGCCAAGCTCAAGGAGCATCGGATCAAGGCGTACACGCTGACCGTCTCGGAGGGGCAGCGCGAGCAGGTCGGCCCGTTCGACCTGGAGTTCGTCGCGGTCAACCACTCGATCCCGGACGCGCTCGCGGTCGCGATCCGCACCCCGGCCGGCATGGCGCTGGCCACCGGCGACTTCAAGATGGACCAGCTGCCGCTGGACGGCCGTCTCACCGATCTGCGCGCCTTCGCCCGGCTGGGCGAGGAGGGCATCGACCTCTTCCTCGTCGACTCGACCAACGCCGACGTGCCCGGCTTCACGCCGCTGGAGCGCTCCATCGGGCCGGTGCTCGACCAGGTCATCGGCAAGGCGCCGCGCCGCGTCATCGTCGCGAGCTTCTCCAGCCACGTGCACCGCGTGCAGCAGGTCGTCGACGCGGCCGCCGCCCGCGGACGCCGGGTCGCGTTCCTCGGCCGCTCCATGGTGCGCAACATGACCATCGCGCAGGACCTCGGCTACCTGACCGTGCCGGACGGCGTGCTCATCGACTACAAGAAGGCGCGCGACCTGCCCGACGACCGGGTCGTGTACATGTCCACCGGCTCGCAGGGCGAGCCCATGGCGGTCCTCGCCCGCATGGCCAACCTCGACCACGAGATCGAGCCGGGCCCCGGCGACACCGTGATCCTCGCCTCCAGCCTCATCCCCGGCAACGAGAACGCGGTCTACCGCGTCATCGACGGGCTCACCAAGCTCGGCGCGAACGTCGTGCACAAGGCCAACGCGAAGGTGCACGTGTCCGGCCATGCCGCCGCCGGCGAGCTGCTCTACTGCTACAACATCCTCCAGCCCCGCAACGTGCTGCCGGTGCACGGCGAGTACCGGCACCTCATCGCCAACGCGAAGCTCGCGCAGGACACCGGCGTGCCGGCCGACCGTGCGATCGTCGGCGAGAACGGCACGGTCGTCGACCTGCGGGACGGCGTGGCGCGCGTGGTCGGCCAGCACGACATCGGCTTCGTGTACGTCGACGGCTCGACGGTCGGCGAGATCACCGACGCCGACCTGAAGGATCGCCGCATCCTCGGCGAGGAGGGCTTCATCTCGGTCATCGCGGTGGTGGACGCCGCGACCGGCCAGGTCATCAGCGGCCCCGAGATCCACGCCCGCGGCTTCGCCGAGGACGACTCCGTGTTCGACGACGTGAAGCCGAAGATCGCCGCGGCACTGGCCGAGGCGGCCGCGTCGGGCGTGCGTGACACGCACGCGCTGTCGCAGGTCATGCGCCGTACGATCGGACGCTGGGTGAACCAGCGGCTGCGCCGCCGCCCGATGATCGTCCCGCTCGTGATCGAGGCCTGACGCTCGATACACTCGCGGCATGCCCGTCCGATTCCGTCTCCGGCCCGCCGTGCCCGGCGACGGGACGTTCCTGGCGGACATGGTGGTGGAGGCCGCCAACTGGCATGCCGGGGCGCCCAGGCCACGGCACGAGATCGTCAGCGATCCGCACCACGGCCGTTACCTCGCCGGCTGGCAGCGGCCGAGCGACACCGGGGTCGTCGCGCTCGACTCGCAGGACAGCCCGATCGGAGCGGCCTGGCACCGGATGCTGCCGCGCACCGAGCCGGGGTTCGGCTACGTCGGCACCGGCGTGCCCGAGCTCATCATCGGCGTGCGTCCGATCTGGCGGGCGCACGGCGTCGGCCGCGCGCTGCTGCAGGAGCTGGTCCGGCAGGCGCAGGCCGAGGGCTTCACCCGGCTCAGCCTGAGCGTCCAGCGCGGCAACTACGCGGCGGTGCTCTACCGCAGCGAGGGCTTCGTCGTCGTCGAGGCCGGCAACGGCCGCGACACCATGGTCAAGCGCCTGCGCTGACCCGGGCGGGGTGCCGCGTCGCTCCCGCGCGTTGTCCCCCGGGGGCAATAGCGTGGACGCATGCCCAGGAGCACAGGCACGACCGCGTCTTCGCGCACGTCCGCGAAGGGTTCGTCCTCGCGCGCCCGCAAGAGCGCCCCGGCGCCCAAGCAGTATGTCGGCGAGGAGGAGAAGCCGCCGGTGGCCGTGCGCGCGTGGCTCGGACTCGCCCACGCGATCGGGGGCATCTTCCGCGCGTTCGGTCCCGAGACCCTCGAGAAGGAGCAGCGCCGCGACGGCTTCCCGTTCCTGCTCGTGCTGCTGGCGATCGCCGGCGCGGTCGTGGAGTGGTTCTTCATCGGCGACGCCGCGGCGATGGCGCTCAGCGCCTACACGGTCGGCGGACTCGTGGGTCGCATCGCCTTCCTGCTGCCGGTGCTGCTGGTCGTGCTCGCCGGGTGGCTGTTCCGGCATCCCTCGTCCGTGCACGACAACGGCCGCATCGGGATCGGCTTCGCCCTGCTCGTCGTGTCGTCGGCGGGGTTCTGCCACGTGTTCGGCGGTCGTCCCGTCCCCAGCGACGGCCTGCCCGCGCTCAGCGCGGCCGGAGGCCTGTTCGGATGGATGATCGGCGAGCCGCTCGCGTTCGCGCTCACCCAGGCGGGCGCGGCGGTCGTGCTCGGGCTGTTGACGCTGCTCAGCGTGCTCATCATCACCAAGACGCCGCCGAACCGCATCGGGCGGCGCCTCGGCGACCTGTACGCGTGGATGTTCGGCACCGAGCGGCCGGCCGAGCCGACCGAGCCGACCGGGCCGACCGCGGTGATGCCGGCGGCCGGCGACGACGCCGCCGAGTCGGTCCCCTGGTGGCGGCGCAACAAGAGCGGTCGCGAGGAGGACCCCGACGAGGGGCTCGGGTCGCAGGACCTCACCGCCCTGCTGGCCGACACCGGCACGATCGAGGGCGGGTTCGAGCAGGCCCTGACGCCGCCGCTGCTGCCCGACGCGGTCACCGAGGTCATCGACCCGTCCGTGCTGGCCGCCGCCGAGCGCGTCGCGGCCGGCGCGACGGCGTTGCAGGAGGACGGCGACACCGGCGACATCGATCCGCTGCCGGACGCCGCGGGCTTCGGCGCGACCGGCGATCGGGTGCCGCCCTCGGCGCCCTACGTGCTGCCGTCCACGGCGTCCCTGTCCGCCGGCACCGCCCCGAAGGCGCGCTCCGAGGCCAACGACCGCATCGTCGCGGCCATCACGGGCGTGTTCGAGCAGTTCGGGGTGGACGCCGTCGTCACCGGCTTCTCGCGCGGGCCGACGGTCACGCAGTACGAGGTCGAGGTGGGCCCGGGGGTGAAGGTCGAGCGCATCACGGCCCTCACCAACAACATCGCCTACGCCGTGGCCTCCAACGAGGTGCGTATCCTCGCCCCGATCCCCGGCAAGAGCGCGATCGGCGTCGAGATCCCCAACACCGACCGCGAGATCGTCACCCTCGGCGACGTGCTGCGCTCACAGGCCGCCACGAGCTCGATGCACCCGATGACGATCGGGGTCGGCAAGGACGTCGGGGGCGGCTTCGTGGTCGCCAACCTCGCGAAGATGCCCCACCTGCTCGTGGCGGGCTCCACCGGGTCGGGCAAGTCCAGCTTCGTCAACTCGATGATCACGAGCCTGCTGATGCGCGCCAAGCCGAGCGAGGTGCGCATGGTGCTCATCGACCCCAAACGCGTGGAGCTCACGAGCTACGCCGGGGTCCCGCATCTGATCACCCCCATCATCACGAACCCCAAGAAGGCGGCCGAGGCGCTGCAGTGGGTCGTGAAGGAGATGGACATGCGGTACGACGACCTGGCGTCGTTCGGCTTCCGGCACATCGACGACTTCAACAAGGCGGTCGTCGCCGGGGCGATCCAGCTGCCGCCGGGCAGCGAGCGGGTGCTCAAGCCCTATCCGTACCTGCTCGTCGTCGTCGACGAGCTCGCCGACCTGATGATGGTGGCCCCGCGCGACGTCGAGGACTCGATCGTGCGCATCACGCAGCTCGCTCGTGCCAGCGGCATCCATCTGGTGCTGGCCACGCAGCGTCCGTCGGTCGACGTCGTGACCGGCCTCATCAAGGCGAACGTCCCCTCGCGGCTCGCGTTCGCCGTCACGAGCGTGACGGACTCGCGCGTCATCCTCGACCAGCCCGGCGCCGACCGGCTCATCGGCCAGGGCGACGGCCTGTTCCTGCCGATGGGCGCGTCCAAGGCCATCCGTGTGCAGGGCGCATGGGTCAGCGAGCCCGAGATCGAGAAGGTCGTCAAGCACGTCACCGGGCAGGCCCGGCCGGAGTACCGCGCCGACGTGCAGGCGGAAGCGTCCCGCAAGGAGATCGACGCCGACATCGGCGACGACCTCGAGCTGCTGCTGGCCGCCGCGGAGCAGATCATCTCGACGCAGTTCGGGTCGACCTCGATGCTGCAGCGCAAGCTTCGCGTGGGCTTCGCGAAGGCGGGCCGGCTCATGGATCTGCTCGAGTCGCGCGAGATCGTCGGGCCGTCCGAGGGCTCCAAGGCGCGCGACGTGCTCGTGACGCCCGACCAGCTGCCGGCCGTGCTCGCGCGCCTGCGCGGTGAGGACGTCCCCGCTGCCGGCGCCGACCCCGTCGACGCCCAGTTCGCCGGGCTGCCGGTCGAAGAGGCCGACGGCGACGAGGACGCCTGGCAGCTGACCGGTCGATAGGCTCGCGCTGTGGCGATACCCCGGCAGCTGCCCAACGCGATCACGATCGTGCGCATCCTGTGCGCGCCGGTCTTCCTGTGGCTGCTGCTTGCGGATGCCGGCGCCGACGGCGCGATGCGCTGGATCGCGACCGTGCTGTTCGTCGTCGCGATCGCGACCGACGGCATCGACGGCCACCTCGCCCGCACCTACGACCTGGTCAGCGACCTCGGCAAGCTGCTCGATCCGATCGCCGACAAGGCGCTGACCGGTTGCGCGTTCGTGGGTCTGTCGATCCTCGGCGAGCTGCCGTGGTGGGTGACGATCGTCGTGCTGGTGCGCGAGATCGGCATCACCGTGTACCGGCTGATCGTCGTGAGCAACCACGTGCTGGCGGCGGCGTGGATGGGCAAGCTGAAGACCGTCATGCAGGCGGTCGCGCTCTCGCTCGCCCTCGCTCCGCTGCGACCGCTGCTGGGGGAATGGGTCGACTGGGTCGACACCGCCGCGATGTGGATCGCCGTGATCCTCACGATCGCCAGCGGCGTCGACTACGCCGTCAGCGAGGTGCGCGGCGCGAGGCGGAGCCGCCGGCCATGAGCGGCTTCGACGAGGAGCCGCTCGAGGCGGCGACCACGATCGTGCGCCGCGGCCGGCGCACCGAGGCGGAGCGGGTGGTCGACCGGCTGCGGGAGCTGGACTGGACCATCGCGGTCGCCGAGTCGCTGACCGGCGGGCTGCTCGTGGCCTCCCTCGTGGACGTGCCCGGCGCCTCCGCCTGCGTGCGCGGCGGCATCGTGGCCTACGACTCGGCGCTCAAGCACTCGCTGCTCGGCGTGGACGCCGGCTTCCTCGCCGACCACGGCGCCGTCCAGCCCAAGGTCGCCCGGCAGATGGCCGACGGGGTGCGCGAGGCCGCGGCGGTCGCCGGCGTGCCCGCGCACGTCGGCGTGTCCACCACCGGCATCGCCGGCCCCGATTCGCCCGACGGGCAGGCGGTCGGCACCGTCCACATCGGGGTCTCCACGCCGCTGGGCACCCGCGTCGAGACGCTCGCCCTGTCGGGCTCGCGCGAGCAGATCCGGGCGCAGGCCGTTCGCCGGGCACTGCGTCTCGTGCTCGACGCGCTCTGACCGAGGGTCTCCGCCTCCGACCGCATCGGCCGATGCGGTCCTCGGCTTCAGCCGCGATGTCTCGAGTTAGCGATACATCATGATATGCACTTTATGGTTGCAGGACGCCGTCTCCCGCGCGCGTCCCACGTGCGACACGTTGGGTGGCGAAGAAGGCCCGGCCGAACGACGACGTTCCGGCCCGGCCAGCCGACAGCTCACCGAAAGGCACACAGTGCTCAGGAACGAAGACGTTCGCATCACGAAGAGGACACGGACGAAAGTCGTCGCGGCGACCACGGCCGCGCTGGTGGCCGCCCTCGGGCTCCCGGCCCCCTCGGCATCCGCCGTCACCGGCGACACCGTCAGCTACCTGGTCCAGTGGTTCACCGGCACCGCGGCGGGCGACTACCCGACCACGGCCTCCTCCAGCGCCACCCGCACCGGCGCGTCCGGAGACACGGTCACGCTCTCCGGCGACGACGTCACGGCGCCGAACGGCTACGAGCTGGACACGGACGACTCCACCACGACCACGACGATCGCCGACGACGGCTCGACCGTCATCTCGGTGTACTACAAGGCCGACGAGGAAGCGACCGACCTCTTCCAGCAGGGCAACCTGCTGTGGACGACCACCACCGCCGGCGACCCCTACGGCGACGGCGCGTTCCTCGGCTCCACGACCGCGCAGGACAACGCGCAGGCGCTGGCGCTGTGGTACCAGGCCGCCGAGCTCGGCGACATCGGCGCCATGGACGCGATCGTCAACTACACGTACTACGAGCGCGGCGGCCTCGTCCGCGACGACCAGTCGAACATCTACACGCCGTACGACGGCGAGAACATGGGCATCAACCCCGACGGCGAGAACGGCTGGTCCATCATCCGTCGCTTCGGCCTGGCTGCCGTCGACGGCGTCGCCGGCAACACGCTCGCCGACCTGGACAGCTTCGACAACAGCGGCACCGCGCAGTCGGACATCTACCATGCCCTCGCCGAGTCCTACGCGAACGACGAGATGAAGGCGATATACCCCGACATGATCGACTACGCCGCGTCGCTGCCGTACTACCTCGCGGCGGCGAACTCGGAGGGCGACTTCAAGGGATGGCGCTACGTCGCCGAGCTGTACTGGTTCGGCCGCCTCGCCCCGACCGACGGCAGGACCGCAGGTGAGGAGGCGCTGATGTACATGGAGAAGGCGGCCGAGGGCTACGACTCCGACACCGACCCCACCGCCTACCTGAGCAACGACGCCACGGCCAACGCCTACCTCGGCTTCTGGTACCTCAACGAAGACGGCACCGGCCCGGATCTCCCGATCCCGGCCGGCGAGACCAAGGTCTCCATGGCGGTGTACTACTTCGAGCGTGCGCAGGCCATCGCGGACCACGGCACCATCCGCAAGATGCAGGAGGCGCTCGAGAAGCTCGCCGAGATCTACGAGACCGGTCGGAACGAGGCCGACGGCGTCGCGACCCCCGCCGACCTCGACAGGGCGCTCGCGATCTACGACGAGATGCTCGGCTCCCAGTACTATCCCGGCACGCAGAAGTACATCGACGCGGTCGCGCGGATCGAGGCCGAGCAGGAGGCGCTCACCGGTGCGATCGCGGTGATCTACGACAGCGCCCCGCTGACCCTCGACAACGCCCCGGTCACGATCGGCGACGAGGTGCTGGTGCCCTACACCGTGCTGAGCTCGCTCGGCCTGACCACGACGTACGACGACGTGACCCAGACGGCGTCCGCCACCGGAACCGACGTCTCGATCACTCTGACCGCCGGCAGCGACTCGGCGACCGTGGTGCACACGACCGTCACGATGGACGCCGCGGCGCAGATCCTCGACGGCGAGCTGTACATCCCGCTGCTGTACGTCGCGAAGACGATCGGTCTCGACGTGAGCTACGACGCCTCTGGTCGATCGGTCATCCTCGACGACCCTGCCGGCATCACTCCGAGCGCCGACTTCGACGACGGCGGCAACGAGGTCATCACCTTCGGCGGTCGCGAGTGGGTCGTGCTCGTCGCGGAGGACGACCGGGAGCTGATCGTCGCGAAGGACGACATCGAGAGCGCGGCGTACAACACCGCGATCGTCGCCTCGACCGGGAAGGAGGCCCAGGTCACCTGGGAGGACAGCGAGCTCCGCGACTATCTGAACGGAGACTTCTACGACTCGTTCACCACGGACGAGCAGTCGGAGATCATCAGCACACGACTGAGCAACGGCGACAACTCGGAGTACAAGTCCCTCGGCGGCAGCGACACCACCGACGACATCTTCCTGCTGTCGCAGGCCGAGTACCAGACCTACATCGCCTCGGACTCGCAGCTGGTGAGCACGCTGAACGCCGACAGCTCCGACTGGTGGTGGCTGCGCACCCCGGGCATCGACCAGCGCTACGCCGTGTTCACGAACGCGTCGGGCTTCGTCGCCTCGTACGGCCGTCTCGTGTCCAACCCGCTGGGCGGCGTGCGTCCGGCGATGTGGATCAAGGTCACCGAGCCCGACCCCGGCACGCACCCGACCATGACGGTCACCCGGACCGGCACGGACGAGCTGACGGCGACCTTCGACCGCGCCTTGAGCCCCGCTGACGCGCAGTTCACGATCACGAAGGACGGCACCACGCTGGACATCTCCTCCTTCACATGGGCACAGGACGACAAGTCCGTCGTGTTCGCGTTGACGGGCGAGATCACCGACGGCACGTATCAGATCGACATGAGGAACGTCGCCAACGGCAGGACGCTGAGCGGCTCGCTCACGGTCGGCGACGGCTCCGGCGACGGCTCGGGCGACGGATCGGGCTCGATCGACACGGTTCCGACGGAGGATCAGCTGACGGAGGCGAACCGCACCGGTCTGACCGGCCCGGGCACGGCGGCGCAGGGCGAGCAGATCACGCTGACGCTGACGGGGGAGCACCCGGACACGGTCCACGCGTGGATCTTCTCCACCGCGACCGATCTGGGCATCGCCACCGGCCTGACCGGCGACAGCTTCTCGGTCACGATCCCGGTCGACCTCGCGGTCGGGTCGCACCGTGTCGCCGTGACCGACCCCACGGGCGCCGTGCTCGGCTGGTACGACATCACGGTGACACAGGCGCTGTCCGGGTCCGGCGCGACGGCCGGCAGCCTGGCCGCGACCGGCTACGAGACCGGCTGGGCGCCGGGCGCGGCCGTCGTGCTGCTGCTCCTGGGCGGCATGGCCCTCGGGCTGTCGCGCCGCCGGGGCATCCGTCGCGCCTGACCACCGCACGCCCAGCGGAATAGCGGGTGTTTCACACGGGTTACATTCGGTGATTCTCACCTCGCCCTCAGTGCGCGGGGTTAGATTGGCTGCATCCGGTGCTGTACCGTGGTCCACCCGGGACCGCGACTGGGCGAGAAGAGGAGGGGAACCGACATGATCCTGGTACGTCACGAGATCGGCGACGTCCTTCGGGACTTCCGACAGCAGAAGGGCCGCACCCTCCGCCAGGTCGCCAGTCGCGCCAGCGTCGCCCTCGGCTATCTCAGCGAGGTCGAGCGAGGCCAGAAGGAGGCGTCGAGCGAGATCCTCGCCGCCGTCGCCGAAGCCCTCGATGTGCCGATCGCGACCATCATGCGTGAAGTGGCCGACCGGCTCTCCGTGCTCGAGGGGCTGCAGACCTTCCCCGACGTCGTCCCCGACGAGCTGGTCGCGGAGATCGAGCCCGAGCTGTCGCTGCGCTGAGCGTGCGCAGAAGCGAATTCGACCGCGCCGTCGCCGAGGAGTTCGGCGGCGGCGCGGCTTTCGTGCTCACCGATGTGAGCCTGCCCGGATGCGGCGGCCGCACGGCCGCGCGCGCTCTCGCGGACGGCGATGCCCCGCGCGAGGTGTGGTTGGCGCTGTGCGCGGAGATGGACGTCCCGGGCTCCCGTCGCTACGGCGTCGGCCGGCTCGATCCGCGCTCCCGCTGATCCGGCGTGTCGTCGAAGATACGTTCGATCTCCGCGTAGTCTCCTCCCCAGGTGGTGTCGCAGACACTCCTGTCCACCGGTCGCGGTGGGGCGACGGCGGATGTCGGAACCCCCGCGTAGCGTCCGGAGGAGAGGAAGCCACCTCCGCCTTGCCGCAGTCCCCGACCGGGGCGTGGCAGCCTACAGGCGACCGACACCCGGGCGCGGCGCGAGCCGCCGAAGGATCAGATGCAGAAGGAGCACGACATGCCATCACCCGCTGACCGCGAGAAGGCCCTGGAATCGGCACTCGCCCAGATCGACAAGCAGTTCGGAAAGGGCTCGGTCATGCGGCTGGGCAGTGACGAGCGCGCGCCGGTCGAAGTCATCCCCACCGGCTCGATCGCGCTCGACGTCGCGCTCGGCGTCGGCGGGCTGCCGCGTGGCCGCATCATCGAGATCTACGGCCCGGAGTCCTCGGGAAAGACCACGCTCACCCTCCACGCGATCGCGAACGTGCAGCGCGCCGGCGGCATCGCCGCCTTCATCGACGCCGAGCACGCGCTCGACCCCGACTATGCGAAGAAGCTCGGCGTCGACATCGACTCCCTCCTGGTCTCGCAGCCCGACACCGGTGAGCAGGCCCTCGAGATCGCAGACATGCTCGTGCGATCCGGTGCCATCGACCTGGCCGTCATCGACTCGGTCGCAGCCCTCGTGCCCAAGGCCGAGATCGAGGGCGAGATGGGCGACTCGCACGTGGGCCTGCAGGCCCGGCTCATGTCGCAGGCGCTGCGCAAGCTCACCGGCGGGCTGAACCAGACCAACACGACGATGATCTTCATCAACCAGCTGCGTGAGAAGATCGGCGTCTTCTTCGGCTCGCCCGAGACCACCGCCGGCGGCAAGGCGCTGAAGTTCTACGCCTCCGTGCGTCTCGACATCCGTCGTATCGAGACGCTCAAAGACGGCACGGACGCGGTCGGCAACCGCACCCGCGTGAAGGTCGTCAAGAACAAGATGGCTCCGCCGTTCAAGCAGGCCGAGTTCGACATCCTGTACGGCACCGGCATCTCCCGCGAGGGCAGCCTCATCGACTTCGGCGTCGAGCACGGCATCGTCAAGAAGTCCGGGGCCTGGTACACGTACGACGGCGAGCAGCTCGGCCAGGGCAAGGAGAACGCCCGCGCCTTCCTGATGAAGAACGCGGACATCGCTGCCGAGATCGAGGCGAAGATCAAGACGAAGCTCGGCATCGGGGGGCCGCGCGCGGTCGAGACCCCGGTCTCCGACGAGCTGGCGGCTCGCCGGCCGGCCTGAGCATGGTCCGGTTCGTCGAGGACGAGGAGCGGCCCGGGGGCGCTGCCGCCGGGCTGGCTCCCGTCATCCCGCTGTTCGGAGGGCGGGATCAGAGCCGTGGCGACGATGCTCTCACGGTGGCGCAGCGCCGGCACCCGGCCGGCAGTGCGCGCCCGGACGCCACGCCCGCGCACGCCGCCGAGCACGCGCTGCTGCGCAAGCTGGCCGCGCGTTCGCTCTCGATCGTCGAGGCGCGCGCCGTGCTGGCCGGCTTCACCCTGACGCCCGGCGAGGCCGACGGCATCCTGAGCCGGTGCGAAGAGCGCGGCTACCTCGACGACGCGGCGCTGGCGGAGCAGATCGTGCACGTCGCTCTGGATCGTCGGGGGGAGGGGCGCCGGGCCATCGCGGTGACGCTCGCCAAACGCGGCGTGCCGCGCGAGGTCGCGGCGGCCGCGCTGGCGGAGCTGCCGGACGACGATCGGGAGCGGGCGCTCTCGTTCGCCCGCACCAGGGCTCGTGCGCTGCGCGGACTCGACCGGGACGTCGCCCTGCGGCGCCTGGTCGGTCAGCTCGCGCGCCGCGGCTATCCCGGGCACGTCGCGATGGACGCGGCCCGTGCGGCGCTGGCCGAGACGGGCTGACCTCCCCGCGGACGTAGAATGGCGGCGTCATGACTGCATCCTCCGCGCCGACCGTCATCGCGCCGTCCGCCGCCGCCCTCGGCGTCGACGGCGTCCCCCGCACCTACGAGGTGCGCACCTTCGGGTGCCAGATGAACGTGCACGACTCGGAGCGGCTCTCCGGATCGCTCGAGAGCGCGGGGTACGTCCGCGCCGCGGACGGCGCGGAGGCCGACATCGTCGTCATCAACACGTGTGCGGTGCGCGACAACGCGGCCGGCAAGCTCTACGGCACGCTCGGGCATCTCAAGAGCCGCAAGGACCGGCACGCCGGGATGCAGATCGCCGTCGGCGGCTGCCTCGCCCAGATGGACAAGGACGTCGTGCAGCAGAAGGCACCGTGGGTCGACGTCGTCTTCGGCACCCACAACATGGGGTCCCTGCCCCGCCTGCTCGAGCGCGCCCGGCACAACGAGGCGGCCGAGCTCGAGATCCTCGAGTCGCTCGAGGTGTTCCCCTCGACGCTGCCGACCAAGCGCGACAGCGTCTACAGCGGCTGGGTGTCCATCTCGGTCGGCTGCAACAACACGTGCACGTTCTGCATCGTGCCGAGTCTGCGCGGCAAGGAGAAGGACCGCCGACCCGGCGACATCCTCAGCGAGGTGCAGCTGCTCGTCGACGACGGCGCGATCGAGGTCACCCTGCTCGGTCAGAACGTGAACTCGTACGGCGTCGAGTTCGGCGACCGGGAGGCGTTCGGGAAGCTGCTGCGCGCAGCCGGCGAGATCGACGGCCTCGAGCGCATCCGGTTCACCTCCCCTCACCCGGCCGCCTTCACCGACGACGTCATCGCCGCGATGGCCGAGACTCCCGCCGTCATGCCGCAGCTGCACATGCCGCTGCAGTCCGGCAGCGACCGCATCCTGAAGGCCATGCGCCGGTCATACCGCAGCGAGAAGTTCCTCGGCATCCTCGACCGGGTGCGTGAACGCATCCCGCATGCCGCGATCTCCACCGACATCATCGTCGGCTTCCCGGGGGAGACCGACGAGGACTTCGAGGACACGCTGCGCGTGGTCGAGCAGGCCCGCTTCGCGAGCGCGTTCACGTTCCAGTACTCCATCCGGGAGGGGACGCCCGCCGCGACGATGGCCGACCAGGTGCCCAAGGAGATCGTGCAGCAGCGGTACGAGCGCCTCGTCGCCCTGCAGGAGCGGATCAGCCTGGAGGAGAACCAGGCGCAGGTCGGCCGGCAGGTGCGGGTGCTGGTCTCGACCGGTGAGGGCAAGAAGGACGCCGCGACCCACCGCCTCACCGGCCGTGCCGAGGACAACCGGCTGGTGCACTTCGAGGTGCCGGCCGGCTCCGAGATCCCGCGCCCGGGCGATGTCGTGACCGTCACGGTCACGCACGCAGCCCCCTTCCATCTGCTGGCGGACGCGGTCGACGGCGGGCCGCTGCGGATCCGCCGCACGCGCGCCGGCGATGCCTGGGATCGCACGCAGGCCGAGTCGTGCGCGCTTCCCGAGCCCGGCGCGCCACGTCCGGTGGCTCTCGGCCTGCCGACCCTCCGCATCGCCGGACGCTGATCGCTCCCGCCGTCCCGGTCGCCCGATGCGCCTCGTGAGCGGGGAGACGTCCCCCCGGCTGTGGGCGATCGTCGGTGCCACCGGCACCGGCAAGACAGCGCTCTCGCTCGATCTCGCCGAATCCCTGGCCGGGAGCGGCGGTTCCGCGGAGATCGTCAACGCCGACGCGATGCAGCTGTACCGGGGCATGGACATCGGCACCGCGAAGCTCCCCGTCGGCGAGCGTCGCGGCATCCCGCATCATCTGCTGGACGTGCTCGAGGTGACGGACGAGGCGGCGGTGGCGCGGTATCAGGATGCGGCGCGCGCGGCGATCGGCGACATCCTCGCCCGGGGCGCCGACGCGATCCTCGTCGGCGGCTCCGGACTGTACGTGTCCAGCGTCCTCTACGACTTCCGGTTCCCCCCACGGGACGCGGCGCTGCGCGCGGAGCTGGAGGCCGAACTGGCCGCGCACGGCGCCGGGGTGCTCCACGCACGTCTGCAGCGTGCCGACCCCGGGACGGCCGCCCGGGTCGACCCGCGCAACGGGCGACGGATCGTGCGGGCGCTCGAGGTGCTGGCGCAGGGCGCCGACACGCACGGTGCGGCGCTTCCCGAGACGCCGCTGCTGTGGCATCCGCGCACGCGCGTCGTGGGCGTCGCCGTGCCCCGCGAGGACCTGGTGGCGCGACTCGACGATCGCGTGACCGGCATGTGGGCGGCGGGGATGCTGGACGAGGTCGCCGCGCTGCGCGAGCGAGGACTCGAACGCGGTGCGACCGCGAGCCGGGCGATCGGCTACGCGCAGGCGCTCGCGCAGCTGCGCGGCGAGCTCGACGAGTCCGAGGCGATCGCGCAGACCCAGGCGCTGACCCGGCGCTACGCCCGCCGGCAGGTGTCGTGGTTCCGCCGGTACCCCGGCGTGGCGTGGGTCGGCCCCGGCGCCGACGTCGCCGCGCTCCCGCGCTGACCCGTCCGAGACCCGGGCCTCGCGCCGGCCCCGGTAGACTCGAGCGCATGCCGCAGACCGTCGCGTTCACGAAGGGGCACGGCACCGGCAACGACTTCGTCATCGTCGCCGACCCGGACGGGGCGCTCGCCCTCGACGCCGAACAGGTCGCGGCCATCTGCGACCGGCGCTTCGGCGTCGGCGCCGACGGCATCCTGCGCGTCGTGCGCGCCGACGCGGTCGCCGAGGGGGCGGACGCCGCCGCCGGCGGCGCCGAGTGGTTCATGGACTACCGCAACGCCGACGGCTCGATCGCCGAGATGTGCGGCAACGGCATCCGCGTCTTCGCCCGCTACCTCACCGAGACCGGGCTCGCCGAGATCGGCGAGGAGCCGGTGCGGATCGGCACCCGCGCCGGGATCAAGACCCTCACCCGTGACGGCGCCGGCTTCGAGGTGGACCTCGGGCCGTGGACCGTCGACGAGAGCGACGTGCTGGTGCAGGCGCGGGGGCTGCCGGTCGCCCGGCCCGGGCTGGGCATCGATGTCGGCAACCCGCATGTGGTGGTCGCCGTCGCCAGCGACGACGAGCTGGCCGGGCTCGACCTGGCGCATCACCCGCTGCTGCACCCCGCGCCGGTCGCGGGCGCGAACGTCGAGTTCGTCGTGCCCGCCGACCCGCTCGTCCAGTCCGGCGTGGGCGTCGTGCGGATGCGGGTGTTCGAGCGCGGCTCGGGCGAGACGCTCAGCTGCGGCACCGGAGTGGCCGCGACCGCGCTCGCGGTGCGGCACTGGGCGGGTCCCGCCGCTCCGGACCAGTGGCGCGTGAGCGTGCCCGGCGGTGAGCTGAGCGTGCGGATGCGGGACGGGCACGTGCTGCTGGCCGGTCCCGCGGTGCTCGTCTACAGCGGCGAGCTGACCCTGGCCTGACGGCGGACGCGCCCGGCTGCGGCAGCCACGACCCCGAGCAGCAGCAGCACCAGCGTCGCCGCGATCACCACCGCGAAGCCGCCCTCCGATCCGCGGATCTCGGCCAGCGGCCCGGCGATCGCGGCGCCGAGGGCCAGCCCGAGCACCACGCCGCTCGCGGTGAGGGTCATCGTGATCCCGCCCCGGCCGTGCTCGGCGATCGATCCGGAGATGCGGAAGATCGTCAGCAGCAGGGGCCCCTGGAACGCGCCGGCCACGACACCGGCGAGCACGACCCCGAGGACGCCGCCGGCGGTCGTCATCAGCACGGCGCCGCACAGCATCCCGATCCCGGCGAGGATCCACCGGGTCCACGGGCCGATGCGCTCGGGCACCAGCACCATCGACAGGGTCGTGGCCGCCGACCCCACCGCCATCACCGCGTAGAGCAGCGCGCCGGCATCCGGCACGCCCATCTCCGCGGCGAACGCCGTGAGCGCGGTCTGGCTGCCGCCGAAGAACACGCCCATCGAGACCATCCCGGTGAAGGTCAGGGCGATCAGCGCCGTACGCCGGCCGGTCCCCGGCGTCACCGCGTCCGGGAGCCCGCCGGCGGCGATCCTGCCCCGGCGGGGCACGGCCCGATGCGTGCGGTGCACGGCGAACTGCGTGACGAAGACGGCGATGAGCACGCCGGCGATCAGCATCGCGACGCGCGGGTCGAACGCGACCGCGAGCAGCCCCACCAAGGCGGGGCCGATGATGTACACGACCTCGTCGACGACGCCCTCGAACGCGAACGCGGCCGCGGTGTCGTCGGGGGCGAGCGCGAGCCACCTCGCCCGCGAGAGGGCCCCGACCTGCGGGAGGGTCAGTCCGGCGACGCCTGCCAGGGCGACGGTCGCCGTGTCCGGGATGGCGCCCACCCCCAGCGTGAACACGAGGAGCACCGCCAGATGCACCACGACGCCGGCGAGCAGCACGGGCCGCTGCCCCCACCGGTCGGCGAGACCCCCGGACGCCGGCGCGCCGACGGCCTCGCCGAGAGCCGCGGCCGCCGAGGCGAAGCCGCCGACCGCCAGCGACCCGGTGGCGGAGGTCGTGAGCGTCAGGACCGCCAGCGGCACCATCGACATCGGCAGACGACCGAGCGATGTCGCCACGAGATACCCCCACCCGGCGATGCGGGGGAGTGCGCGATAGGCGGACAGGCCGGCACGGGAAGCGGACACGGGACTCCTCACCGGCGCGTCCCCCACCCGGATCGCGCTCTCGTCCCATTCAGTCGTCGCCGCGAGCCTAGCAGCGGTTCATGTCAACGCGATCGGCTCGGTCGCCGGACTGCCGTGCCGGCGCACCTTCAGCACGCGGTACCCTCGTGCGGTCGCCGTGCGGAACACGCTGTAGCCGCGCGGGAACGACGTCGCGATCCACCGCTGCAACGAGTCCGAGCCGAGGTTGCGGGAGACCACGAACCATGCGTCGCTGCGTTCGTCGAGCCGGGGGATCCACTGCTCGAGCATGTCGTGGAGGATGTGCTTGCCGACCCGGATCGGCGGGTTCGAACGGATGGTGCGGAACGCGAGATCGGCGGGGACGGCATCCGGTGTGACGGCGGTGATGTTGTCCAGGCCCAGCGCGGCCGCATTGCGCCGCACCAGGTCGAGCGCCCGCTCGTTCACGTCGACGGCCCAGACCGTCGCATGCGGCGACTGCGTGGCCAACGTCAGCGAGATCGGCCCCCATCCGCATCCGAGGTCGAGGAAGTTGCCGCCCGCCGGCGGCGGGGGAGTGTGGGACAGCAGGACGTCGGTGCCCGCGTCGAGCCGGTCGGGACTGAACACACCGTTCGCGGTCGTGACGTCGACGTCACGGCCGAGCAGGCGGAAGCGTATGGTGCGCAGGTTCTCGCCGCTGGCGGGCGACGCGCTGAAATAGTGGTCGCTCGGCATGGGAGCGAGCGTAGCGGAGGACGTGCCCCCGGCGGGAGGCTAGAGTAGGGCACCTGGCCCCGGTGGCCACGGAAAGGCGACATGACCCAGAGCACCGACGAGCCCGTGGAGCGGGCGATCGACCCGGTGGAACGCGTGCTGAGCCACGCCGAGCCGCGCGCGAGGGTGCGCCGCGCCGGCGCCGCGCAGGCGTTGCAGGACGTCGCCACCGTGTCATACGGCGACACCGACGGCGAGCAGTGGGACCGCGAGGAGCGCGCGGCGCTGCGGCGCGTGCCCGGCCTGTCGACCGAGCTCGAGGACGTCACCGAGGTCGAGTACCGGCAGCTGAGGCTCGAGAACGTCGTGCTCGTGGGCGTGCACCCGCAGGGCCGGGCGACGGATGCCGAGAACTCGCTGCACGAGCTCGCCGCGCTCGCGGAGACCGCCGGCGCGGTCGTGCTCGACGGTGTGCTGCAGCGCCGGCCGCATCCCGACCCGGCCACCTACGTCGGCCGCGGCAAGGCGGAGGAGCTGCGCGACATCGTCGCGGCCGTCGGCGCCGACACCGTCATCGCCGACACCGAGCTCGCGCCCTCGCAGCGGCGCGCGCTGGAGGACGTGGTCAAGGTCAAGGTCATCGACCGCACCACCGTGATCCTCGACATCTTCAGCCAGCACGCGAAGAGTCGGGAGGGCAAGGCGCAGGTCGAGCTCGCCCAGCTCGAATACCTGCTCCCGCGGCTGCGCGGCTGGGGCGAGTCGATGAGCCGCCAGGCCGGCGGCCAGGTCGGCGCCGGCGGCGCGGGGATGGGCTCGCGCGGACCCGGTGAGACGAAGATCGAGCTGGACCGCCGCCGCATCCGCACCCGCATGGCGCAGCTGCGCCGGCAGATCCGCGATTTCGCGCCGGCCCGCGACGCGAAGCGTGCCGAGCGCCGGCGCCACACGATCCCCGGTGTCGCGATCGCCGGATACACCAACGCCGGCAAGTCGTCGCTGCTGAACCGGCTCACCCGCGCCGGCGTGCTGGTCGAGAACGCGCTGTTCGCGACCCTCGACGCGACCGTGCGCCGCAGCGAGACCGAGGACGGCCGCGTCTACACGCTCACCGACACGGTCGGCTTCGTGCGCAACCTGCCGCACCAGCTCGTGGAGGCGTTCCGCTCCACGCTCGAGGAGGTCGGACAGGCGGACGTCATCGTCCACGTCGTCGACGCCTCGCACCCGGACCCGGCGGCGCAGATCCAGACCGTCCGCGACGTGATCGGCGACGTCGGAGCTCGCGAGACCCCCGAGATCGTCGTGTTCAACAAGGCGGACCTCGTCGACACGGACACTCGACTGCTGCTGCGCGGGCTCGTGCCGGACGCCGTGTTCGTCTCGTCGCGCACCGGCGAGGGCATCGACGAGCTCCGGGCGGTCATCGAGGCCGCGCTGCCCCTTCCCGCCGTCGAGGTGCGTGCCGTCGTGCCGTACGACCGCGGCGACCTGGTGTGGGCGGTGCACGAGCACGGCCTGATCGAGTCGGAGGAGCACAGCGCGGAGGGCACCGTGCTGCACGCACGCGTCCCGGCATCCCTCGCCGGACGACTCGCCCCCTTCGTGCGGTAGCGCCCCTTCCGCCCCCCTCTCTCCCCGCGAGCCCGCATCCGGTTCGCGAGCCCGCACCCGAATTGCGTAAATCGCGTGCGGGTTCGGCGGAGGAATGCGGGCTCGCGGGGAGAGGGAGGGGAGAGAGGGAGGGAGAGGATCAGGCGCCGTCGATCGCGGGCATCAGCACCAGGAGGCCGTCGTCGCCGTCGACCGGGGTGAAGCCGTGCTCGGCGAACACGGCGGTCCAGGCCGCGTCCGCCGTCCGCGCGTAGAGCGGCCGGGCCGGTTCGCGCGAGATCGCGATGCCGACGTCGCGGGAGGCGTGATCGGACGCGGCCGTGCCCGGTGTCACGGTCAGCTCGCGGCCGCGCGGCCCGTCGGCGGGCGTGATCGCGCCGACCGTGACCTCGAAGGCCGGCACGTCCGGCGTCGGGAAGCCGAGCACCCGCCCGAGGAACGCGTACTCGCTCTCCAACGCGTGCACCATCGTCTCGCGACGACGGAACCCGTGCCCCTCGCCCGGGTAGAGCACGTACCCGTAGGGGACGCCGCGCGCGGCCAGCGCGTCGCGGATCGCCTCCGCCTGCGCCGGCGGCACGACCGCGTCCTCCTCGCCCTGCAGGATCAGCAGGGGCACGCGGAAGCGTTCCGGATGCGACAGCGGGGAACGCTCCAGGTAGACGTCCTCCGCCTCCGGCAGCGGGCCGATGAGTCCGTCGAGATACCGCGACTCGAAGTCGTGGGTGTCCGCCGCGAGCGCCCGCGCGTCGCCGATGCCGTAGCGCGAGACGCCGGCCGCGAAGACGTCGGTCCCGACCAGCGCCGCGAGCACCGTCCACCCGCCGGCCGAGCCGCCCTCGATCGCGAGCCGCGCCGGGTCGGCGACGCCGGC
>NZ_JASGEL010000110.1:0-89636 GCF_047606385.1 Microbacterium sp. | reverse complement strand
GGCGAAGCATGGCGGTGCCGCGGCGCTGCAGCTCGCCTGGGCGCAGGCCCGGCTCGGTCGCACCGGCGAGGCGGCTGCGACGCTCGCCGGCCTCGATCGCGCGCGACCGTCGCCCCGCGACGCCCTGGGGGCGGACGTGCTGAGGGCGGCGATCGCACTGTCCGCGGACGAGGAGGAACCGGCCGACGCCGTCGCCGTCCGCATCGCCGAGCAGGTGCGCGCGACCGGGATGCGGCTGCCCTTCGCGCTGCTGACCGACGACGCCCGTGCACGGCTCGTCGCGAGCGCAGAGCGCGTCGGGGAGTCGGAGCTCGCGACGCAGGTGCAGGCCGGGCGGCCGGATGCGCCGGCCGTGCGCGTCGAGCTGCCCCGACTGACCGAGCGCGAGCGGGCGGTGCTCGGGCTGCTCGCGGAGACGACGAGCACTGCCCAGCTCGCCGCGCGGCTGTTCGTGTCCGTCAACACGGTGAAGACCCAGCTGCGTTCGCTGTACCGCAAACTGGGCGTGACCAGCCGCACGCAGGCGATCGCCCGGGCCGTCGCGCTCGGGCTCTCGTCCCCGCCGCACCAGACCCACCGCGAGCGGGAGGAGGGGGCGAGCTGAGTGCGGCCGCCCGCATCCGCGATAGTCTGGACCGCCATGCTTGAACTCGATCTCTCCGCCGACATCCAGGCCCTGCGCTCCACGTTCTCCGACATCGAGGCGGTGGTGGACGTCGACGCGCTGCGCGCCGAGATCGCCCGGCTGAGCGAGGAGGCCGGCGCGCCGGACCTCTGGGACGACGTCGAGAAGGCGCAGAAGGTCACCAGCGCGCTCAGCCACCGGCAGGCGGCGCTCAAGCGCGTCACCGACGTGGGGCAGCGCCTCGACGACCTCGAGGTGCTGGTGCAGCTCGCGAACGAGCTCGACGACGAGGAGTCGGCCGCCGAGGCGCGCACCGAGCTCGCCGACCTCGAGAAGGTCGTCGGCGACCTCGAGGTGCAGACGCTGCTGGACGGCGAGTACGACGACCGCTCCGCCGTCGTCACGATCCGCTCCGGCGCCGGCGGCGACGACGCCACCGACTTCGCGGAGATGCTCATGCGCATGTACCTGCGCTGGGCGGAACGGCACAAGTACCCGGTGAAGGTCATGGACACGTCCTACGCCGAGGGCGCCGGCATCAAGTCGGCGACCTTCGAGGTCGACGCCCCGTACGCCTACGGCACGCTGTCGGTCGAGGCGGGCACGCACCGCCTGGCGCGTATCAGCCCGTTCGGCTCGGCGGACAAGCGGCAGACGAGCTTCGCGGCCGTAGAGGTGATCCCGGTGATGGAGGAGGCGCAGGAGGTCGAGGTGCCTGAGGGCGACATCCGCGTCGACGTGTTCCGTTCGTCCGGTCCCGGTGGCCAGTCGGTCAACACGACCGACTCCGCGGTGCGCATCACCCACATCCCGACCGGGATCGTCGTCTCGATGCAGAACGAGAAGAGCCAGATCCAGAACCGTGCTGCGGCCATGCGCGTGCTGCAGACCCGCCTGATGCTGCTGCAGAAGGAGGAGGAGGCCGCGAAGAAGAAGGAGCTCGCCGGGGTCATCACGGCGAGCTGGGGCGACCAGATGCGCTCGTACTTCCTCTACGGCCAGCAGCTGGTGAAGGACCTGCGCACCGGCTACGAGGTCGGCAACCCGGCATCCGTCTTCGACGGCGACCTCGACGGCCTGATCGCGGCCGGCATCCGCTGGCGCAAGCGCAAGGACGACGACTGAGCCGGCCTGCGCTCATAGGGACGCGGCGCGCCGGTGTGGCTGCGCGTATTCGCGGGCACCGCGCTTAGGCTGACCGAGCCATGATCCGGTTCGAGAACGTCACCAAACGGTATCGCGGCACCTCCAAACCCGCCCTGCATCAGGTGGACTTCGAGGTGGAGCGCGGAGAGTTCGTCTTCCTCGTCGGGGCGTCGGGGTCGGGCAAGTCGTCCTGCCTCCGCCTCATCCTGCGCGAGGACGTGCCCAGCGAGGGCCGGGTCGTCGTGCTCGGTCGCGACCTGCGCGCCCTGCCCAGCCGCAAGGTGCCGTTCTTCCGCCGCAACGTCGGCGCGGTGTTCCAGGACTTCCGACTGCTGCCGACCAAGAACGTGTTCCAGAACGTCGCGTTCACCCTGCAGGTGATCGGCTCCTCGAAGGGCTTCATCCAGCAGGCCGTCCCGGAGGCGCTCGCGCTGGTGGGCCTGGACGGCAAGGAGAAGCGACTGCCGCACGAGCTGTCCGGCGGCGAGCAGCAGCGGGTCGCGATCGCCCGCGCGATCGTCAACCGGCCGCAGGTGCTCCTGGCCGACGAGCCGACCGGGAACCTCGACCCGGCGACCTCCGTGGGCATCATGCAGCTGCTCGCCCGCATCAACGCCGCCGGCACGACCGTCATCACCGCCACCCACGAGGCCGCCTTCGTCGATCAGATGCGTCGCCGCGTCATCGAGCTGCGGTTCGGGGAGATGGTGCGCGACGAGAGCCACGGCGGGTACGGCGACACGTCGTCGATCCCCAAGCTGGCGCCGCAGACCGAGCGGGGCGCCGAGGCGACCGCGGCGCTGACCGCGGTGCAGGAGCTGCAGCGGGAGATCGCCGAGACCGGACAGATCGAGCCGCTCACGCTCGACGACCAGAGCGCGCCGCCTCCGACGCCGACCGGCGCCATCCCGGTGGTCCCGGTCGAGGAGCTGGGCCTGGCGGACCGTCTCGGGCTCGACCATGGCGACGACGAAGTGGGGCCGACGCGATGAGGGGCGGACTGATCCTCGGCGAGGCGCTGGGCGGGCTGCGCCGCAACGCCTCGATGGTCATCTCGGTCGTGCTGGTGACCTTCGTGTCGTTGACCTTCGTCGGCGCCGCCGGGTTGATGCAGCTGCAGATCGGGAAGATGAAGGACTTCTGGGTCGATCGCGCCCAGGTCGCGGTGTACATGTGCACGAGCGTGTCGACGGCCCCCACGTGCACCGACGGACAGGAGGCGACCCAGGACCAGATCGACGCCGTCGAGGCCGAGCTGGACGGCCCGGCGCTGTCGCCGCTGATCCGCGACTACACCTTCGAGACGAGCGACGAGGCCTATCAGGACGCCATCGCACAGCTCGGCGACGAGTACGCCAGCATCATCACCCCCGACCAGATCAACGCGACCTTCTCGATCAACCTCGTGGATCAGTCGCAGTCGGACGTGATCGCCGAGGCGTTCAGCGGCATGGACGGGGTCGAAGAGGTCGCCGACCAGATGCAGTACCTCGAGCCGCTGTTCTCGGCGCTCACGATCGCCACGTACATCGCGGTGGGCATCGCCGCGCTCATGCTCATCGCCGCCGTGCTGCTGATCGCGACCACCATCCGGCTGTCGGCGTTCGCCAGGCGACGCGAGATCGGCATCATGCGACTGGTCGGCGCCTCCAACCGGTTCATCCAGACGCCGTTCATCCTGGAGGGCGTGTTCGCGGCGCTGATCGGATCGATCCTCGCGAGCGTCGCGGTGTGGGCGATCGTGCAGTTCGGCGTCGGCAGCTATCTGAGCGGCCGGATCACGTTCGTCACCACCTGGGTCGGCGCGGCGGATCTGGCCGTGGTCATCCCGGTGATCATCGTGATCGGCGTCGTGCTGGCGGCGCTGTCGGCGGGCTTCGCGATCCGCCGCTGGCTGCGCGCGTAGACTGGGGCGCTATGCCCAGGGAACGCGGAGAGAAGGTCGTCGCGACCAATCGGCGCGCCCGCCACGAGTACACGATCGAGAAGACCTACGAGGCCGGGCTCGTCCTCACCGGCACCGAGGTGAAGTCGCTGCGGCAGGGCCGGGCGAATCTGACCGACGGCTACGCCTACATCGACGGCGGGCAGGCGTTCCTGGACGCGGTGCACATCCCCGAGTACTCGCAGGGCCACTGGACGAACCACGCGGCCAAGCGCACCCGCAAGCTCCTGCTCCACAAGGACGAGATCGTGAAGCTCTCGCACGCGATCTCCGCGGGGGGCTACACGCTCGTACCGTTGAAGCTCTACTTCTCCGACGGCCGCGCCAAGGTCGAGATCGCGGTCGCGAAGGGCAAGCGCGAATACGACAAGCGTCAGACCCTCCGCGAGCGCCAGGACACCCGCGAGGCCGAGCGCGCCATGCGCAGCCGCAACCGGCTCGGCGAGTGACGTTCAGGCCGCCGCGCGGTCGGTGAACGCCTGCCGGGGGACGAACAGCAGCAGCAGGGCCGCCACCAGAGCGGTCACCCCGCACACGACCCATACCGTGACGTAGCCGGAGAACGCACCGGCGGTGCCGTCCGCGGCGACGCCCGTTCCCGTCGTCCCCCGGAACAGCGCGATCCCGAAGACGCACGAGGCGATCGCGCCGCCCACGGTCTTGACCGAGTTGGTCAGGCCCGTCGCGACGCCGGTCTGCGTGGGCGGGGCGGCGGATGCGGCGGCCGCGGGCAGCGCGCCCACGAGCGCGCCGGAGCCGATCCCCACGACCACCATGTTCGTGACCACCTGGCCGTAGGCGGTGTGGAACGGCAGGAAGAGCAGGAAGCCGGCGCCGACCAGCACGGCCGCCACGAGCAGGGTGAGGCGAGGCGTCAGCCTCCGGGCCACGACGGGATACGTCAGCGCGCCCGCGATCATCGCGATGAGATAGACGCCGATGATCAATGACGTCTGGAACCCGCTCGTGCCCAGTCCGTACCCGTAGACCTCCGGGTCGGTGCGGGCGAAGGTCGACAGCGGCGCCTGCGCGCCCAGCACGCTCACGCCGAACAGGCCCGCGGTGACGAAGACCGGACCCAGCGCGGGGGAGCGGAACATGCGCACGTCGACGAGCGGGTCGGCCTGCCGCAGCTCCCAGAGCACGAACGGCACCATGAGCAGGATGCCGAGTGCGGTCACCGACCAGGCGACGACGTCGCCGGGGCCGTTCAACCGCAGCAGGCTGAGACCGCCCGTGAAGGCGAGCAGGGCGAGGCTGACCAGGGTCAGGCCGACGGTGTCCAGGCGCCCGCCGGTCGGATCGGGCGACTCGCGCACGCCCCACAGCACGACGACGAAGCAGACGACCACCAGCAGCGCGGGAACGAGCAGGACGACTGTCAACGGCAGCAGATCGACGAGGGCGCCGCCGGTGAGCGCGCCGACGATCGCGCCGGTCTCGAGCGCGGCGACGAGGATGCCGGCGGCGCGTGCCGTCACGAGCGCGCGGCCCCCGGAGCGCTGCGAGCGCGACCAGATCAGCGCGACCTCCAGCGGAAGCCACACGACGTAGAAGCCCTGCAGCGCCCAGGCGGCGAGGAACAGCCCGAACGCGGTCGTGAACGGCAGCACCAGGGAGGCGGCCGCGGTCACGGCGGTCGAGACCAGCAGCATCCGCTTGTGGCCGACCATGTCGCCGAGCTTGGCCATCGCCGGGACCACGAGCGCGGAGAGCATGAGCTGCGTGCCCTCCAGCCAGTTCACGTCGGCGTCGGGGATGCCGAGGGCGCGGGCGATGTCTGTCAGCATGGGCGTGTAGTAGCCCTGCAGCACGCCGCTGGTGAACTCCACGAACGCGAGGAAGCCGACGACCCCGGCCAGCGTGCCGAGTGTGACCTTCTGGGCGTGGTGGGGTCCGGGGGTGGTGGCCGCGGCGCTCATGCCAGTCCTTCGATCAGGGCGCGATGGAACCGCTCACCGCGTTCGAGGGACTCGACGGTGACCGACTCGTCGACGCCGTGGATCGAGGCGCGCTGCGCGGCGTCCATGGTCAGCGGCGCGAAGCGGTAGACCGCGGGCGAGAACCGGTGGTAGTGCCGGGCGTCGCTGGCCTGCATCATGACGTACGGGACGGTCGCCGCCTCCGGGTACGACGCGGCGACGGCGCGGCCGATATGGGCGAACTGCGCGTTGTCGACGGCGGACTCCGGCGAGGGATCGTCGCCCGAGAGGACCGTGACGATCACGAGCGGGTCACGGATGCGGCGCCGCACCCGCGCGAGGGTGCCGGCGATCGTCTCGCCGAGGGCGATGCGGATGTTGACGATCGCCGAGGCCTGCGAGGGCAGCACGTTCGTGGCCGTCCCGCCGGACTGCATGGTCGCAGCGACGGTCGTACGGACCAGAGCCGCAGGTTCGCCGCCCATGGCCGCGAAGACGCGTGCGCTGACCGGCGGGAGGGCGGCGAGCGCACGATAGAGCGTCCGCCGTGGCCCGCTCGCGCGCGCCGCGAGCGCGGACAGCATCCGGCTGACGGCGTGCGGGGTATGCGGGCGGAACGTACGCGGCCCGAGTCGGTCGACGGCGCGTGCGACACGTCGCACGGCGGTCGTGGCCGGCGGCGCGGACGCATGGCCGCCCGCGCCCCGCGCCTCCAGCCGCAACGTCATGATGCCCTTCTCGCCCACCCCGACCATGGCGGCCTGGCCACGCGTGAACGGCAACGGCGCCTCGACGACGGCGCCGCCCTCATCGATCACCAGCCAGGGGACGACTCCGCGTTCGTGGAGGGCGCGCGCGGTCTGGGCGGCGGCATCCCCGAACGTCTCCTCGTTGCCGCCGAACGACAGGTACACGTCGCAGGCCGGTGTGAATCCGGTGGCGAGCAGGTTCTCGACGGCCTCGATCACGACGATCAGCGGACCCTTGTCGTCGAGCGTGCCGCGACCGTGCACGCGATCGTCGGCGATGACGCCGTCGAACGGCGGGTACGTCCATGGATCGCTCTCGTCCACGGGGACGACGTCGAAGTGCGCCATGAGCACGACCGGATCGGCGTCGTCGTGTCCCCGCCACCGGTACAGCAGGCCCAGCTCGCCGTGCCGCTCGAGCTCCAGGCTCGCGTGCGTGAGCGGGTACAGCTCGGCCAGCAGGGCGACGAAATCATCGAACGGGCCCATGCCGCGCTGTTCGAGCTCGGCGGAGACGGTCGGGAGGCGGATCATGCGGCTGAGGCGTTCGGCGATGCCGGGTCGAGCCGGTGTCGCCGGGCGCGCGTCGTCCTGGAGGCTCATGGCCCGAGCCTAGATCGCCGATGCGCGTCGGGGATGCTTTGCGTGCACGACGCGGCGTCCGGCGTCCGCCTCCCGTCCCATAGCCTGGATCGGCGCGCGATCGCCGCGCCCACGCACCGACCCCAGGGAGTTCGTCATGCCGCTCATCCAGGTCTCCATCGGCACCGGTCGCGACGAGGACCAGCTCCGCACCCTCGTCACGGAGCTGACCGACGCGACCGTTCGCGCCATCGGCGCGCGCCGCGAGGCGGTGACCGTCGTCGTCACGCAGGTCGAGGCCACCCACTGGGCCAACGGCGGCACGACGCTCGCCGACAAGAAGGTCGCGCGTGAAGCCGCGGCGGCCGCGGCCGCCGCGGACCGGGAGGGCGAGTCCGACGACGCCTGACGGAGCGGGGAATCGCGATGCGACGCTCGGCGTTGTAGGCTGGGTGGCTCGGATGTCCACGGCATCCGGTCTGGCAACTCCACAGTGCGACAGTGGTCCCTTCGCGAGAAGGATTACGGGGCTGATCGGTTTCGACAGCGCCTGCGAATCCGCGAGAAGCGGGCCGAGGATGCAGGGTTATCTCGTGAACGCTCCCTGCGAACCAATAAGTGCCAACGCAAAGCGCACTGACTTCGCCCTCGCCGCCTGAGCGAGCCCGATAGTCCGTCAGACCGTGGGTGATCCCGCCACGGATCCTGGCGTCATCTAGGGATCTTGCTGCGCGGTGGCGCCTGGACGCCGCGTGGGACTTCTCCCAGGCTGGGCTCGTCGACTTAGGTGTCTGTGACAAAGGTCGGAGCCGAGCAGAACGTCTTCACAGACTGCGCCCGGAGAAGACGCGGTATCCCAGCGTTGGACGGGGGTTCGATTCCCCCCAGCTCCACGAGCCACTGTCGCCGCTCGAAGCCCCGCCCCCGCAAAACGGGGTGCGGGGCTTCGTCGTGTCCGGCGCGCCGGGACGGATGCTCCGTAGGATGAGGGCGTCATCGATCGAGGAGGATTCATGACCGACCCCGCGGCATCCGCGCTCGAGTACGACGTCGTGATCGTCGGGTCGGGCGCGGCGGCCTTCGCCACCGCGCTCGGCGCGATCGACGAGGGCATGTCGGCCCTGCTCGTGGAGAGCACCGACAGGTTCGGCGGCAACACGGCGATGTCCGGCGGCGGCCTGTGGCTGCCGAACAACCCGCTGATGCAGCGGGCGGGCGCGCGCGACTCGCGTGAGGAGGCGCTGACCTATCTGGAGGAGACGGTGGGGGAGCCCGGTCGCGCGTCGAACCGGGCGCGCAAAGAGGCGTTCGTCGACGGTGTCGCCGACTACGTCCTGACCACCGAGCGGTACGGGTTCCGCTGGGTGCGGGCGGCGCAGTACCCCGACTACTACCCGGAGCTGTCGGGCGGCAAGATCGGCCGGTCGATCGAGCTCGCCCCCGTCGACAGCAAGACGATCGGCGAGTGGCGGAAGAGGTCGCGGGCGTTGCTGCCGTTCCCGATGATGAACGCCGACATGTACCTGCTGGGGCGTGCCTGGTCGACGTGGTCGGGCTTCTGGCGCGGGGTGCGGCTGGTCGTGCGCACCCTCCGAGGTCTCGTGCGAGGCCGCATCCTGGTGGGGATGGGCGCGGCGCTGGCCGCCGCGCTCGCGAAGGCCGTGGTGGTCGACGGCGGGGTGCCGCTGTGGCTGGACTCCCCGGCGAGACGGCTCGTGGTCGAGGGCGATCGCGTCGTCGGCGTCGAGGTGGAGCACGAGGGGCGTCTGGTCACGGTGCGTGCCCGCAACGGCGTGATGCTCGCCGCCGGGGGCTTCGATCGCGACCGCGCCCGGCGCAAGGAGCTGCAGGGCGTCGAGGGCAACCCCGCGGGCTCCCCGGGCGCGCTCGGCGCCGGCATCGACATGGCCGTCGAGGTCGGCGCCGACCTCGAGTACATGGAGGACGCGTGGTGGGGAGCGACCGTGCGTCCGGTCGAGGGCGGCCTCAGCTCGTTCATCGTGGGCGAACGCTCCATGCCGTACTCGCTGATCGTCGACAAGGACGGACGCCGGTTCGCGAACGAGTCCGAGTCCTATGTCGACCTCGGCCACCACATGCTGGCGCACGACGGCGCGGCAGGACCCTACTGGCTGATCCTGGACCGGCGGTACACGAAGCGGTACTTCCTGACGTTCGCGGTGGACCCGAAGGCGAACCGGGCGATGGCGGCGCAGGGCATCAAGGTCACCGCGCCGACGCTCGACGAGCTCGCCGCGAAGATCGGCGTGGACCGTGCGGTCTTCGCCGCCGAGATCGCGAGGTTCAACGGGTTCGCGGTGACGGGACGCGACCAGGACTTCCATCGCGGCGACTCGGCGTACGACCGCTACTACGGCGATCCGACGATCCATCCGAACAACAACCTGGCGCCGATCGAGCGGGGCCCGTTCACGGCGTACGAGGTGGTGATCGGCGACCTGGGGACCAAGGGCGGCGTCGTCACCGACGAGCATGCGCGCGCCCTGCGCGCCGACGGGAGCGTGATCGACGGCCTGTACTCGGCGGGCAACAACTCGGCGGCGGTCATGGGGCACACCTATCCCGGCCCGGGTTCGACGATCGGGCCGGCGAGCGTGTTCGGTCTCATCGCCGCGCGCCACATGGCCCGCGGCCGCTGACCGTCCTGCCGCTGCGCCGGCGTCCCGTTCGCGGTCCCGCCGGTCAGCGGGTCGTGGCCCGGCGGATCACGAGGTAGCCCCCGACCGCGCACAGGGCCGCGAGGCCGAGGACCAGCGTGAACGCGCCCACGACGCCGATGCCGGCGAACCATGCGAAGACGCCGGGCCATGACCGCGTGAAGGTGATCGCGGCGATCACGGCGAGCACGAGCGCGACCGTTGCGAACGCGAGGACGACCATCCCGCGGATCCGCCACCGCATGTACACGGTGGTCGCCGCGGCGCCGAGGAACAGGACGAGCAGCTGGAGCGCGAAGGTCGTGTAGAAGTCGACGAGCCATCCGTTCTGCCCGTACCAGAGGGCGTCGAACATGTGGACGCCGAGCCACCACCCGCCGGTCGCCTTCTCGATCTGCACGAGAGTCGCGATCGCGACGGCCATCTCCGCCGAGACGAGCAGGAACATGAGCGCGGTGCCGAGCCAGAAGTCGCGACGCGTCGACCCGAAGCCCAGCGCCAGCGGGAAGGTCAGGCCGACCGCTTGCACGCCGACGACGATCAGATACCACTGCGGCGACAGCACGGCCCAGCTGTAGCGCATGCCGTCGATGTCAGCGGGTGCGCCCGCGCCGCGGCCGATGCCGCCGATGACCAGGGTGACGGCGAGCGCCCCTCCCAGGATGATCCACGGCACCCCGAAGAACACGGACGGGCTGATCGCATGCAGGCGTACCGTCCGCCACAGCGGATCGTGCCGGAGCGAGCGGGTCACGGCCGTCCGAGCCGGGGCTGCGGTGGCGCTCATGCGGCGTCCCTTCTCTCGGTGCCGGCATGGTCGGTGAGCGCGGTGCCGGTGAGGTGGATGATCAGCTGCTGCAGCGACACCGGCGCGAGCTCGAGACCGAGCTCGGCAGCGCGCACCCGTTCGCGCTGGTCGAGCCGCCCGTCGATCGTCACCGACGCGAGCCCGCCGAGACGCTCCCGCCCGATCACGGTGCGGTCGCCGACGAACGCGTCGACGACGGATGCCGCGCCGGCGATCGTCGTCGCCGATCCCCGCACCTCGTCCGCGTCCCGATCGAGGAGGATGCGTCCCTGATCGATGAGGACGATGTGCTCCAGCAGGTTGGCGACCTCGTCGATGAGGTGCGTGGAGAGGACGACGGTCCGCGGGTGCTCGGCGTAGTCCTCGAGCAGCCGGTCGTAGAAGATCTGGCGGGCCACCGCGTCCAGCCCCAGATAGGGCTCGTCGAAGAAGGTGAGCTCGGCGCGGGAGGCGAGCCCGACGATGACGCCCATCGCGGACAGCTGCCCGCGCGACAGCTTCTTGATGCGGCGTTTGAGCGGCAGCCGGAAGTCGGCGACGAGGTGCGCCGCGAAGTCGGCGTCCCAGTTCTGGAAGTACCACGGTGCGGCGGCGAGGACGTGCGCTGCCGTGAAGGTGTCGGGGTAGCGCTGGGACTCGGCGATGAAGCACAACCGGCCGAGCACGTCCGCGTGCTCAGCCGGGGCGCGGCCGAACACCTCGATCGCGCCCCCGTCGGGGAAGAGCTGCCCGGTCAGCAGCTGCATGAGGGTCGTCTTTCCCGCCCCGTTGCGGCCGAGGAGCCCGTAGATGCGGTTCTCACCGAGGCTCAGGCTCACCGCGTCGATCGCGGTGAGCGAGCCGTAGCGCTTCACGAGTCCGTCGACGTGGACGATCGTGGCGGTCATGAGGATGTCCTTTCGCTGGTCCGGCCGTCGCTCTGCTCCCGCAGCATCCGGGCGAGCTCGTCGGCGTCGATGCCGAGCTTGGCCGCCTCGGCGATCAACGGGGCGAGGTAGACGTCGACGAACGATGTGCGCCGCCGACCGATGAGGCGCTCGCGCGCCCCCACGGCGACGAACATGCCGATGCCGCGACGCTTCTCCACGATCCCGTCGTCGACCAGCATGCTCACGCCTTTCAGGGCGGTGGCGGGATTGATGCGATGGAAGGCCGCGAGGTCGTTCGTCGACGGGATCTGCGCGTCCTCGGCGAGGATGCCCTCGAGGATCTCGTTCTCGATCTGCTCGGCGATCTGCACGAAGATCGGTCGCGTGTCGTCCATGGTCCGCCGGATGGTTGGTTAGTTACTTGAGTAGCTAACCAACCATCACGACCGGGGATTGTCAACCCCGTGCCGTCATCCGACGGTTCGCTCATGCAGCTCGGACTCGTGGACGGCACCGTTCAACTCCAGGTAGAGCCGTCGCTCGGTGACCGACGCGGTGATGGCGTTGCGTCGCCGGATCGAGGCCGTCGCGGCATCCAGGAACCCGGGATCGAAGCTCACCACGCGGATCTCGTCGGCGCGATGGAGGCGCTTGCCGGTCCACGCCGCGACGAGCTTGGCGGGGTCCCGGTGCGTGTACACGACGACCCGCCCCGCCCGCATGCTGCCGGAGTGGAGACGGGCGGCGTCCGGCGCTCCCACCTCGATCCAGGCCGTGAGCGCGCCGGTGAGATCGCGCGCCAGGACGGCCGGCTCGTCGGTCACCGCGATCCCGCCGCCGAAGGCGATGCCCTCCTCGAGCTCGAGCAGGTAGGCGAGCACGCGGGTGAGCATGAACGCGTCCGTCTCGGAGGGGTGCCGCGCGACCCGCAGATCGAGGTCCTCGTACACGCCGCGATCGACGTCCGCGAGCTGACCGGTGAACGTGTAGATCGTCGCGCCCGCTGCCACAGGATGCGAGCCTACGCGGCCGGATCGGCCGCATCAGTCGAGGTGACGGAACCGAACCCACAGATCGGACCAGGGCTCGACCGGCCCGCGGCACACCGCGATCGGCTCGCCCTGCTCCTCGTTGTCGACGCCGACGCCGTCGTCGAGCTCGGCGATCGTGTCGCACGACGCGAACAGGTCCCCGACCCGTGTCGCCTGGCCGCCGACGACGAGGACCGTCGTCGCCTCCGTGGGCGGTCCGCCGAGGTCCCAGAGCGCATTGTGCCCGCTGACGACCGGCGGCAGGTCGCTGCCGAAGCGGTCGACGGCGCCGGCCTCGCCGTAGTTGCTCGCGATGATCGCCTCGGCGCCGGAGCTCTCGGCGGCGTCCGTGATCTGCGCGACGTAGGTCTCCCAGCCGACCTGGTCGGCCGTGGCGGTGTTGACGGCGGCGAGCCCGACCGAGCCGAAGAGCGTCACCGGCAGAACCGGCAGCGAGCAGATCGCGCAGCCGAGCGCGTTGAGGGCGAGCAGCACGGGGATCCAGATCCGCCGCGGGCGCGTCCGGCACCAGTCGGCGACCGGCACCGCGCCGAGAGCGGCGAGCACGGCGAGGATGCCGGCCGTGTAGTAGAACTGCGAGCCGGCGGCGAAGACGAAGCCGACGGTCACGACGAGCACGCCGGCGAGGAGCCGGATCGGCCGCCACGTCGGCCGCCGGAAGAGCTCGACCACCGCGATCACCCAGAACACGGCGAGCACCGGCCCGACGAGCAGCGCGAGGAACGGCCACATGAGCACACGTACCTCGCCGGCGTTGTGCGCGTTCAGCGCCGCGCCCATCGCGAGCTGCGGGACGCCGTTCGTCGCCTGGTAGACGATCGCCGGGACGGCGAGCAGCGCCGCGGCCCCGGCCCCGGCCCACAGCCAGCCGGAGCGGAGCCAGCGCCAGGGGCCGAAGGCCCCGAGCCCGGCCACGACGCCGACGAGCAGAACCGCGCCGAGCAGCTTGTTCTGCGCGCTCGCCCCGACGACGGCGCCGGCCGCGAGCCACCAGCGTCCGTCCGCGCGTAGCACCGCCCGCATGGCGAACAGCAGTGCTGCCGGCCACACGACGAGATCGAGGCTCGCGGTGATGAGGATGTGACCGAAGGTCAGGGTGGCCGTCGCTCCCGCGAGGCCCCAGGCGGCGAAGCCCTGCGCGAGCCTCGACCCGCCGGCCTCCCGTGCGACGAGCGCAAGGAGCGGGAGCGATCCGACGGCGATGACGAGGCTGACGATCCGCAACGCGACGACCGAGTCGCCGAAGGCGGCGATCGCGCCCTGCGTGAGCAGCGGCATGAGCGGTGGCTGGTCGACGTAGCCCCATTCGAGGGGCAGCATCCGGAAGTAGAGCTCGTCCCGGTGGTACCCGTACAACGGTGAGACGATCGCCAGCAGCACCGCGAGCGTCAGGCACGCAGTGAGCACCGGCAGGACCGCGAATCGCGATCGTTCGATCGCCACGCTTGATCCTATGGGCGGCGAGCATGCGACGCCAGGGCGGGCGCGGACCTCTGGGACGGAGCGGAGCACCGCACGGGCAGAAGACCCGAACCCCGGCCCGTGATTCTTCGGGCCAAGGTTCGAGCCTCGTGCGCGGGGTGCGCCCCCTGGGACTCGAACCCAGAACCCACTGATTAAGAGTCAGTTGCTCTGCCGATTGAGCTAGAGGCGCATGGTGCGCGGTGACGCGAACCGAAGAGACACACTAGCATCGACCGGCCCGACGCCGCGAATCGGGCCGCGGTCGGCGCGGCGCGTGACGGATAGCCTGGGGGCATGACCTCCGCGCCCACGTCAGCTCCCACGCTCGCCGACGATCTCGCGCTCGCACTGCGACTCGCGGACGCCGCGGACGCCGTCGCGATGGCGCGCTTCGACGCCGCCGATCTCGAGGTGCAGGCCAAGCCCGACGCGAGCTTCGTCACGGACGCGGACCTGGCGACCGAGCGGGCGATCCGCGACATCCTCACCGTCGAGCGGCCGGCCGACGGCGTGCTCGGCGAGGAGCTCGGTCGAGCCGGCTCCGGTGCCCGGCAGTGGATCATCGACCCGATCGACGGCACGCACAACTATCTGCGCGGCATCCCGATGTGGGCGACGCTGATCGCCCTCGCGGCCGACGGCATGCCCGCTGTCGGTGTCGTCAGCCAGCCGGCGATCGGGCGGCGCTGGTGGGCGGCGACGGGACTCGGAGCATGGACGGGGGATGCCGCGGCGCCGCGCCGCATCCACGTCTCCGACGTCGACGCGCTGGAGCGGGCGAGCGTGAGCTTCCAGAGCATCCGGCAGTGGGACGAGGTCGGCCGAGCCGACGACCTCGTGCGGCTGAGCCGCGCCGTCTGGCGCGACCGCGGCTACGGCGACGCGTGGCCCTACATGCTGCTGGCCGAGGGACGGCTCGAGATGGTCGCGGAGTTCGACGTCAAGGAGTACGACGTCGCCTCGCACTGGCCGATCATCACGGAGGCCGGGGGAGCGGTGAGCGCCTTCGACGGCACGGCGACGCTGTCGGGTCGCTCCGTGCTGGCCACCAACGGCGTCCTTCACGACGCGTTCCTCGGCTTCTTCCGCGGGACGATCGGCTGAGTCCCGGCGCCGCGGAGTGGTCAGGCGGCGTCGCCGATGAGGACGGCGGCGCCCTCCTCCGCGGCGTCCGCCTCGTGCGCGTCGATGTGGGCGAGGGCCCGGTGGAACACCGCGATCACGGCGGTCGCCACCAACACGGAGGCCGCGGCGAAGAAGTACGGCACGTCGGCGCCGAACGCGTTCCACAGGGCGGCGGCGATCGGGGGAGCGGCGGCGCCGCCGAGGAAGCGGACCGCCGAATAGGCCGACGACGCGACGGAGCGGGGGAGATCCGTGGACTCCATGACCGACTCGGTGAGCACGGTGTTCATCACGCCCAGCAGCAGGCCGCCCACGATGATGCAGACGACGAGCCCGATCACGTTCGCGACCACGACGCCCGCGGCGATGAGGTCCAGCGCGAGCAGCGGCAGGGTCCACAGCATGACGGACGTGCGCGTCCAGCGGCGCAGGAGCCACGGGGCCACCCAGACGCTGGTGACGGCCAGGGCGACGCCCCATCCGAAGAAGGTGAGGCCGATGCCGATCGCGCCGAACCCGAGCGGATACGGGGAGAAGGCCAGCAGCACGAAGAAGCCGATGTTGTAGAAGAGCGCTGCGACCGCGAGCACGGCCAGGGCGGGCCGGCCGAGCGCCCGGAACGGGGCCGACAGCGGCATCGGCGTGCGCTTCTCGCTCGGGCCCCGCAGCAGGACCGCGACGGCGACGAAGGCGATCGACATGAGCGCCACGACGCCGAAGAACGGCCCGCGCCAGCTCACCTCGCCCAGCAGGCCGCCCAGCAGCGGCCCGATCGCGATGCCGAGGCCCAGCGCGGCCTCGTAGAGCACGATGGCCGCACCGCTGCCGCCGGCCGCGGACCCGACGATCGTGGCCAGCGCCGTGGAGATGAACAGCGCGTTGCCGAGCCCCCAGCCCGCACGGAACCCGATGATCGCGTCGACGTCGCCGGACAGCGCGCACAGCAGCGCGAAGACGACGATGAGGCCGAGACCGACCATGAGCGTCGCCTTCGCGCCGATGCGGCTGGACACCCAGCTCGTGACGAGCATCGCGAGCCCGGTGACGAACAGGTAGCTCGTGAACAGCAGCTCGGTCTGCACCGGCGAGGCGTCCAGCGACTCGGAGATCGCGGGAAGGATCGGGTCGACCAGGCCGATGCCCATGAACGCCACGACGCTGGCGAACGCGACGGCCCACACCTGGGCGGGCTGGCGCCAGACCGACGTCTTGGCGGCGCTCATCGTGCTGCTCCTGCCGGCTCGCTCGCGCGGGCGGTGAGGATGCGGGAAGCGTGCTCGAGCGCCGACCATTCCTCGTCGCTGAGCCCCTCGAACATGGGCTCGAGCGCTCGGCGCAGCTCCTCCCGCCAGGCGTCCAGCGCGCCCGCGCCGGCGTCGGTGATCGTGACGATCGTGGCGCGGGAGTCCTCCGGGTCGTTGCCGCGCTCGACCAGGCCCTGCTCGACCAGCTGGCCCACCAGCCGGGTCATGCCCGGCTGAGTGGTGCGGCTGGCGCGGGCGAGGTCTCCCACGCGCACCGCTCCCTCGTTCCGCAGCACGGTCAGTGCGCGCCACTGGGCGGCGGGCGCCTCGTTCTGCGTGCGGAGGGCCGCGACGCGGGTGAGGGCGTGTGCGGCGATGACGAGCCGCTCGATGTCTTCGCCTCTTGTCATACCCAGAGTATATACCAAGAGTATGCAAGTGGTCGGCGACGTCCTTCCGCATTTCCATTATCCCGCGACGGAGGGGGCTTGCCGCAAGACCCCGGGGGTGGGGCAGAATCGCAGGTCGCGCGCCGGATCCGCGGCGTGCCGAGAGGAGCAGGATGCCGTTGTCAGACGATGCCTCTGATGTGTTCGACCTGCCGCCGCGGCTGCACGCGAAAGGCGTCCCCGACCTGATCGGCGATGACCGGCGACGGTTCGCCCAGGTGGCGTCCGCGCTGGCCGGGGTGCGCCTCGACGTCGAGACCCGACTCGCGCGGGTGCGCCGTGAGCCGGCGGGCTCTGGCCAGCAGGCGCTCGAGCGGGATCTCGAGGTGCAACGGCTGAGCGGTCGGTCGCGCCTGCTCGGCCGCTTCGGACTCGAGGTCTGCATCGGCAAGACGGTCGACCTCGAGGGCCGTGCGATCTACGTGGGCCGCTTCGGGGTGTCCGGATCCGACGAGCAGCAGCTGATCGTGGACTGGCGCGCCCCGGCCGCCGCGCCGTTCTTCGCCGCGAGCGGGGCGCAGCCGATGGGCCTCGCCCTGCGGCGCCGCTACCGCTGGGTCGAGGGGCGGATCGTCGACTACTGGGACGAGGTGTTCGCGCCCGACGGCGTGGACCATACGGCAGCCCTGGACGACCAGTCCGCGTTTATCGCGAGCCTCGCGGCGAGCCGGTCGCCGAAGATGCGCGACGTGCTGGCGACGATCCAGGCCGATCAGGACGCCGTCATCCGAGCGGACGCACGTCTCCCGCTCGTCGTCGACGGGGGTCCCGGGACGGGCAAGACGGTCGTCGCTCTCCACCGCGCCGCCTATCTGCTCTCCGCCGATCCGCGGCTGGCCGGCAACGGAGGCCTGTTGTTCGTCGGCCCGCACCGCCCCTACGTCGACTATGTCGACGACGTGCTCCCGAGCCTCGGCGAGGACGGTGTCCGGGTGTGCGCGGTGAGCGATCTCGTCCCGGGCGCCTCGGACGCCGTGCCCGAGCCCGACGCCGCGATCCGGCGGATCAAGAGCACGGGGGCGATGGTGGATGCGGTCGAGGCAGCCGTGCGCCTGTGGCAGCGTCCGCCGGGGCGGGCCGTCGTGCTCGACACGGCGTGGGGGAGCATCCGGGTGACGGCGGCGGAGTGGGCGGAGATCTTCGCCGGCGACGACGGGGTGTCCCACAACGCCTCGCGGACGCTGGCGTGGGATCGTCTGCTGGACCTGCTGGTCGAGCGCATCGACGACGAGCTGCGAGATCCGGACGGCACGGCGGAGGACGACCCGTGGGCGGAGGGATGGGGAGAGGCGTCGCGTCCACGCGACGACTTCGACGCGTACGGCGGCGGGTGGGATGCCGACGGTTCGACGCGTGAGGCCCTGGAGAACGATGAGGAGCTGCGGGCGGTGTTCGACGGCGCGTGGCCGGCGCTCGACCCGGAGGCGCTGCTGCGCGGGCTGCTGGCCTCCGCCGCCATGCTGCGCCGGTGCGCGCCCGGGCTCGCCGACGAGGACGTGCGCAGGCTCGCCGCGGCGCCGTCCGGCCCGTGGACGGATGCGGACCTGCCGCTGCTCGACGCGGCGCGCCTGGCCGTCGGGGATCCACGGGCCGAGGCACGGGCCGCACGCGGGCGGCGGGACGCCGCCGCGGCGCGACGGGTGATGTCGGACGTGGTGAGCGATCTCATCGCGGCCGACGACGGCGACCTGCGCATCATGTCGATGCTGCGCGGACAGGACCTGCGTCACACTCTCGAGGCGCCCGCGACGCGGGATGCCGATCCGCTCGTCGGGCCGTTCGCGCACCTCGTGGTCGACGAGGCGCAGGAGCTCACCGACGCGCAGTGGCGGATGCTGCTGCGGCGCTGCCCCTCGCGAGCTCTGACGATCGTCGGGGACCGGGCGCAGGCGCGCCACGGCTTTCCGGAGGGGTGGCGTGAGCGGCTCGCTCGGGTGGGAGTCGAGCACGCCGTCCTCTCGACGCTCGTCGTGAACTATCGCACCCCGGAGGAGGTGATGGCGGTCGCGGGACCCGTCATCCGTGCGGCGGTGCCCGACGCCAACGTGCCGGTCTCCATCCGGCGCGCCGGCGTGCCGGTCGGATACGGTGCCCGGTCGGATCTCGACGGCATCCTGGACGAGTGGGAGCGCACGCATCCCGAGGGCGTCGCCGTCGTGATCGGTGACGCCGGCTTCCCCGGGCGCGACCGGGTGCGCTCATCGTCTCCCGAGCTCGTCACGGGCCTGGAGTTCGACCTCGTCGTGCTCGTCGACCCGGAACGGTTCGGCGCGGGCGTGACCGGAGCGGTGGACACCTACGTCGCGATGACGCGGGCGACGCAGCGGCTCGTCGTGCTGCGGTCGGGCAAGTCGGCGTGACGCCGGTCACCGCCCGGGTGCGATCAGCGGTCCAGGCGGCGGCGCAGCAGCTTCTGCTCCCGGCCGGCGACGGGGGAGTCGCTCGCGACCAGGTGCCCGCGCGAGGCGCGATAGGTGTCGACGACCGCGCCCACCGCCAGGGACAGCGTGATGCCCCAGCTGAGCCACGCGAGCGCCGTGCGCCACGTCGCGGGCTCGTCGGACTTGCGCAGCCCGCGCAGGAGGGAGACGCCGCTCAGGAGTGCACTCAGCAGCCCGGTGCCGAACAGGTATCTGCGCATGCACCCACGCTAGCGCGCGAGCATTGCGCGTCGTGCGGCATTGCGCAAGCGACCGATTCGTGCCCGGACCGACGGGTAGCCTGAGGACACCGCCGGTACCTGGAGGAGAAACGCGTGTCCGAAGCCGAGTTCGTCGTCGTCGCCAACCGTCTGCCCGTGGACCGCGACGAGGACGGCGGCTGGCGGAGCTCGCCCGGCGGACTGGTCGCCGCCCTCGAGCCCGTGATGCGCAAGACGGAGGGCGCATGGGTCGGCTGGCCCGGCAAGGCCGACCTCGAGCTGGAGCCGTTCGACTTCGAGGGGATGCGCCTGGTGCCGATCGCGCTGAGCGAGTCGGACGTCGAGCTGTACTACGAGGGCTTCGCGAACGACACGATCTGGCCGCTGTATCACGACGTCATCGCGGCGCCGCGCTACCGCCGCGCGTGGTGGGAGGCGTACGTCGACGTCAACACCCGCTTCGCCCGGGCGGCGGCCGACGCGGCGGGCCGCGGCGCCACGGTATGGGTCCAGGACTACCAGCTCCAGCTGGTGCCCCAGCTGCTGCGCGATCTGCGGCCCGATGTCACGATCGGGTACTTCCACCACATTCCGTTCCCGGCATACGGCCTCTACTCGCAGCTGCCGTGGCGGCGCCAGGTGCTCGAGGGACTGCTCGGCGCCGATGTGATCGGGTTCCAACGCGTGGCGGACGCGAGCAACTTCGCCCGGGCGGTGCGGCGTCAGCTGCACCTCGAGACGAAGGCCTCCGGCATCCGGGTGCCGCAGCCCGACGGATCCGCCCGGATCGCGCGGGCCAAGGCGTTCCCGATCTCGATCGATGCGGCGGTCTACGTCGACCTCGCCCGTCGTCCCGACATCCAGGCGCGCGCGCGTCAGATCCGTGAGGAGCTCGGCAACCCGAAGCGCGTCCTCCTGGGAGTCGATCGGCTGGACTACACGAAGGGGATCCGGCACCGGCTGAAGGCGTTCGGCGAGCTGCTGGAGGACGGTCGCGTCAGCGTCGACGACGTGACGCTCGTGCAGGTCGCGAGCCCCAGCCGCGAACGCGTGGACTCGTATATCCACCTGCGCGACGAGATCGAGCTCACGGTGGGCAGGATCAACGGCGACTACGACACCATGGGCCACACCGCGATCCGCTATCTGCACCAGGCCTACCCCCGCGAGGAGATGATCGCCCTCTACCTCGCGGCCGACGTCATGCTCGTCACGGCGCTGCGCGACGGGATGAACCTGGTGGCGAAGGAGTACGTCGCCAGCCGGATCGACAACCGCGGCGTGCTGGTGCTCAGCGAGTTCGCCGGGGCCTCCGACGAGCTCGGCAGCGCGCTGCTGATCAACCCGCACGACATCGGCGGCCTGAAGGACGCCATCGTGCGTGCGATCGGGATGCCCGCCGCGGAACAGGGACGCCGCATGCGCGCCATGCGCCGCCGGGTGCGGGAGCACGACGTCGAGGCCTGGTCGCGCGAGTTCCTCGCGGCCCTCGCGGCGGTCCGGACCGCGCCCGGCGCATGAGCGCCGATGCATGCGTCGAACGGCTCGCCCGGACACCGCGGCTGCTCGTCGCGCTCGACTTCGACGGCACGCTCGCCCCGCTGGCGGATCGTCCGATGACGGCGCGGATGACGCCCGCCGCGAAGGACGCCGTGACGGCGCTGGTCGCGACGCCCGACACGGCGGTGGCCCTCGTCTCCGGTCGCAGCCTGCACGACCTGCGGGAGATCGCCGAGCACCGGCTCGACTCCCGACTGCATCTGGCGGCGTCCCACGGCGCCGAGTACTGGCACCCCGGAGACCCGGCGGAGCCGGCGCCGGCGGCCGATCCCGCCGCGCTGCGGCTGCGCGACGAGCTGCGGGCCCGGGCCGAGCAGGTCGTCGCGGACCTGGAGGGCGTCTGGATCGAGCCGAAGGCGGTCGGGTTCGCGCTGCACACGCGTCTGGCCTCGGACGCCGACACGGTCGCCGCCCACGAGGCGATCGGTGCGCTCATGACGGCCGAGGCGCCCGACTGGCGCACGCGCACGGGGCGGGACATCCTCGAGTTCGCCTCCCGGCACGAGGGCAAGGACACCGCGGTCGCCGCGCTGCGCTCGCTCGTCGACGCGACCGCGGTGCTGTTCGCCGGCGACGACGTCACCGACGAGGACGCGCTGCGCAGCCTCGGCCCGGACGACCTCGGCGTCCGTGTCGGAGCGGGCGAGACCGCCGCGACATTGTGCGTGCCCGACATCGCCGCGCTCGCATCGTTGTTGACGGACCTCGCCGACCGTCGCGCGCGGGCTGCCCGGGAATAGGATGCAACCGTGATCCACCCGGACGAACCGATCGACATCAAGCCCCGCAGCCGCACCGTCACGCACGGCATCGAAGCCACCACGTCGCGAGGCATGCTCCGCGGCGTCGGCATGGGCGACGAGGACTGGGACAAACCCCAGATCGGCATCGCGTCGAGCTGGAACGAGATCACGCCGTGCAACCTGAGCCTGGACCGGCTCGCCCAGGGCGCCAAGGAAGGCGTGCACATGGGCGGGGGATACCCGCTGCAGTTTGGCACCATCTCCGTCTCCGACGGCATCTCGATGGGCCACGAGGGGATGCACTTCTCGCTGGTGTCGCGCGAGGTCATCGCCGACTCGGTCGAGACGGTCGTGATGGCCGAGCGCCTCGACGGCACGGTCCTGCTGGCCGGCTGCGACAAGTCGATCCCGGGGATGCTGATGGCCAGCGCCCGGCTCGACCTGTCCAGCGTGTTCCTGTACGCCGGCTCCATCGCCCCCGGCTGGGTGAAGCAGTCCGACGGCACGCTGAAGGAGATCACGATCGTCGACTCCTTCGAAGGCGTCGGCGCGTGCCTGGCGGGCCGGATCAGCGAGGCCGAGCTCAAGCGCATCGAATGCGCCTTCGCGCCCGGTGAGGGAGCCTGCGGCGGCATGTACACCGCCAACACCATGGCCTCCGTCGCCGAGGCGCTGGGCCTGAGCCTGCCGGGCTCCGCGGCGCCGCCGTCGGCCGACCGCCGCCGCGACTACTTCGCGCACCGCTCCGGCGAGGCGGTCGTGAACCTGCTGAGGCTCGGGATCACCACCCGCGACATCCTGACGCCCGAGGCGTTCGAGAACGCGATCGCCCTCGCCATGGCGCTCGGCGGCTCCACGAACGTCGTCCTGCATCTGCTGGCGATCGCCCGCGAGGCCGGCGTCGAGCTGAGCCTGCACGACTTCAACCGCATCGGCGACAAGGTGCCCCATGTGGCCGACATGAAGCCGTTCGGCAAATACGTCATGTACGACGTCGACAAGCACGGCGGCATCCCGGTGATCATGAAGGCCATGCTCGACGAGGGGCTGCTGCACGGCGACGCGCTGACGGTGACCGGCAAGACCCTCGCCGAGAACCTGCGCGAGCTCGACCCGGACCCGGTGGACGGCGAGGTCATCCACCGCTTCGACGACCCGATCCACGCGACCGGCGGCCTCACCATCCTGCACGGCTCGATGGCGCCCGACGGCGCCGTCGTGAAGTCGGCCGGGTTCGACGCGGACGTGTTCGAGGGCCCGGCGCGGGTGTTCGAACGCGAGCGAGGCGCGCTCGACGCCCTCGCCGCGGGCACGATCGAGGCCGGCAGCGTCGTGGTCATCCGCTACGAGGGCCCGAAGGGCGGCCCCGGGATGCGCGAGATGCTCGCCATCACCGCGGCCATCAAGGGCGCGGGGCTCGGGAAAGATGTACTACTCTTGACAGACGGACGATTCTCGGGCGGCACAACCGGCCTGTGTATCGGCCACATAGCACCCGAAGCGGTGGACGCCGGTCCCATCGCCTTCGTGCGCGATGGTGATCTGATACGGGTCGATATCGCGGCTCGCTCTCTCGACCTACTCGTCGATGAGACCGAGCTGAGCTCCCGCCGTGAGGGCTGGGAGCCGCTTCCCCCGCGCTATACCCGTGGCGTCCTGGCCAAGTACTCCCAGCTCGTGCGTTCGGCATCCGAAGGCGCGGTCACGGGATAGCGGCCGGCTCTTCCTCTCATCCATCGACTCGTCTCGAGGTTCTTCCGTCATGTCAGACGCTGCCGCGTCGGCCGTGCCACGGCCGCCTGCCCGCACTTCCTCCGCTCCGCAGATCACCGGCGCCGAGGCCGTCGTCCGCTCGCTCGACCTGCTCGGGGTCACGGACGTGTTCGGCCTGCCCGGCGGTGCGATCATGCCCGTCTACGACCCGCTCATGGACGACAAGGCCGTCCGCCACATCCTCGTCCGCCACGAGCAGGGCGCCGGCCACGCCGCCGAGGGCTACGCCGCCGCGTCCGGCCGGGTCGGCGTGGCGATCGCGACCTCCGGCCCCGGCGCGACCAACCTCGTCACCGCCATCGCCGACGCGTACATGGACTCGGTGCCGATCGTGTGCATCACCGGCCAGGTCTTCTCCACGCTCATGGGCACCGACGCGTTCCAGGAGGCCGACATCGTCGGCATCACGATGCCGATCACGAAGCACTCTTTCCTGGTCAAGCGGGCCGAGGACATCCCCGCCGCCATCGCGGCCGCGTTCGAGATCGCGAGCACCGGCCGGCCCGGCCCGGTGCTGGTGGACATCACCAAGGACGCGCAGCAGAACACCGCGCCGTTCATCTGGCCGCCCAAGATCGACCTGCCCGGCTACCGGCCGGTGACCAAGGCGCACGGCAAGCAGATCCAGGCCGCGGCCGCGCTCCTGGCGGGCGCGTCGAAGCCCGTGCTCTACGTGGGCGGCGGCGTGATCCGCTCGCGCGCCGCCGAGGAGCTGCGCGCCCTCGCCGAGCGCACCGGTGCCCCCGTCGTCACGACGCTCATGGCCCGCGGCGCCTTCCCCGACTCGCACCGGCAGCACCTCGGCATGCCGGGCATGCACGGCACCGTGCCCGCCGTGCTGGCGCTGCAGGAGGCCGACCTCGTCGTGGCGCTGGGCGCCCGGTTCGACGACCGCGTCACGGGCAAGGCGTCGCTGTTCGCCCCGCACGCGCAGGTCGTGCACGTGGACATCGACCCCGCGGAGATCTCGAAGATCCGCACGGCCGACGTGCCCATCGTGGGCGACCTGCGCGAGGTGCTCGTCGATCTGGACGCCGCGTACGCCGCCGCCGGCGACACGGCCGACCTGACCGAGTGGTGGGCCTACCTCGACGGCCTGCGGGAGGAGTTCCCGCTCGGCTACACGCCCACCAGCGACGGGCTGCTCGCGCCGCAGCACGTGATACAGCGCATCGGCGAGCTGACCGGCCCCGAAGGCGTCTATGTCGCGGGCGTCGGCCAGCATCAGATGTGGGCGGCGCAGTTCATCCAGTACGAGCGTCCCAACGCGTGGCTGAACTCGGGGGGAGCGGGCACCATGGGCTACTCCGTGCCGGCGGCCATGGGCGCCAAGGTGGCCCAGCCCGACCGCGTCGTGTGGGCGATCGACGGCGACGGCTGCTTCCAGATGACCAACCAGGAGCTCGCGACCTGCGTCATCAACGACATCCCGATCAAGGTCGCCATCATCAACAACTCCTCGCTGGGCATGGTGCGTCAGTGGCAGACCCTGTTCTTCGACGGCCGGCACTCGAACACCGACCTGAACACGGGACACGGCACCGCCCGCATCCCGGACTTCATCAAGCTCGCGGAGGCCTACGGCTGCCTGGCGATCCGGGTCGAGAAGGAGGAGGAGATCGACGCCGCGATCGAGCTGGCCCTGGCCACGAACGACCGTCCCGTCGTCATCGACTTCGTCGTCTCCGCCGACGCCATGGTGTGGCCGATGGTGCCGCAGGGCGTGAGCAACAGCTACGTGCAATACGCGCGCGACCACTCGCCGGCGTTCGAAGAGGAGGCGTGAGATGACCAGTCATGTGCTGAGCCTCCTCGTCGAGGACAAGCCGGGTCTGCTGACCCGCGTGGCGGGGCTGTTCGCCCGCCGCGGCTTCAACATCGAGTCGCTCGCGGTGGGCGTCACCGAGGTGCCCGGCCTGTCGCGCATCACGGTCGTGGTGGACGTCGACGAGCTCCCGCTGGAGCAGGTGACCAAGCAGCTGAACAAGCTCATCAACGTCATCAAGATCGTGGAGCTCGATCCCGTCGCCTCGGTGCAGCGCGAGCACATGCTCGTGAAGGTCCGTGCCGACAACCAGACCCGGGCCAACGTCCTCGAGGTCGTGAACCTGTTCCGCGCGCAGATCGTCGACTACGCCCCCGAGGCGCTCGTGATCGAGGTCACCGGAGACAAGGGCAAGGTGGACGCCTTCCTGCGCGCCCTCGAGCCGTTCGGCATCAAGGAGCTCGCCCAGTCGGGCCTGCTCGCCATCGGCCGCGGCGGCAAGTCCATCACCGAGCGCGTCCTGCGCGGCTGACCGTCACCATCTCGAACCACAATCAAGGAGAACAACGAATATGGCTGAGATCTTCTACGACAACGACGCCGACCTGTCGGTCATCCAGAGCAAGAAGGTCGCGATCGTCGGCTACGGCTCGCAGGGCCACGCCCACGCGCAGAACCTGCGCGACTCGGGCGTCGAGGTCGTCATCGCCCTCAAGGACGGCTCGCGCTCGATCACGAAGGCGCAGGAGGACGGCTTCGAGGTCAAGTCGGTCGCGGACGCCGCCGAGTGGGCCGACCTGATCATGATCCTCGCCCCCGACCAGCACCAGCGGGGGATCTACAACGACGAGATCAAGCCGCACCTGGCTGCGGGCAAGACCCTCGCATTCGCGCACGGCTTCAACATCCGCTTCGGGTACATCGAGGCACCCGAGGGCGTCGACGTGATCCTCATCGCGCCGAAGGCCCCGGGCCACACGGTGCGTCGCGAGTTCGTCGCCGGACGTGGCATCCCGGACATCATCGCGGTCGAGCGCGACGCCTCCGGCCACGCCTGGGAGACGGCCCTCGCCTATGCGAAGGCGATCGGCGGCACGCGCGCCGGCGTCATCAAGACGACCTTCACCGAGGAGACCGAGACGGACCTGTTCGGCGAGCAGGCCGTGCTGTGCGGCGGCGTCTCGCAGCTGGTCGAGTACGGCTTCGAGACCCTCACCGAGGCGGGCTACCAGCCGCAGATCGCGTACTTCGAGGTGCTGCACGAGCTCAAGCTCATCGTCGACCTGATGTGGGAGGGCGGCATCGCCAAGCAGCGCTGGTCGGTCTCCGACACGGCCGAGTACGGCGACTACGTCTCCGGGCCGCGCGTCATCGACCCGCACGTGAAGGAGAACATGCAGGGCGTGCTCGCGGACATCCAGTCGGGCGCGTTCGCCACACGTTTCATCGCCGACCAGGACAATGGCGCCGTCGAGTTCCTCGAGCTGCGCGAGAAGGCCGCCCAGCACCCGATCGAGCAGGTCGGGCGCGAGCTGCGGGGCCTGTTCGCGTGGAAGCAGCAGGACAAGGACTACACGGAGGGCTCGGCCGCGCGCTGACCGCCGCCGCTCGGTCATTCTGAGGAGATCGGGGATTCTGAGGATCGACGCCGCCGGAGCGTCCTCAGGATCCCGGATCTCCTCCGTAACGCGCCCGTTAGGCTGGAGCCCATGGCACGACGCGACGACGACGCCTTCTCGTGGGGCGACGACGACCCGACGCTCGATGACGGGATCGACCGCGCGGACGACGAGGACGAGGGCGCGGATGCGTCCGTCGCGCCCACGGAGCTGCCCCCGGCCCGGCCCGGCAGCACCGTGACCGCCACCGTCACCGCGGCCGACGGCACGGTGACCACACGCGAGGTCGTGCATCCGCACACCGACGACCGGAGGAAGCCGCGCGCGAAGCGCGACGCCCCGGCGAAGCCGGCACCGCTCGGCAACGTGGCCCTGGTGAGCCTGGGCCTGCTCGGCGGCATCTACCTGCTCTTCGCGGTCGGCTGGTTCATCTCCGGATCGCGGCTGCAGGCGTACGCCATCCTCTACGCGATCGAGCCGATCGGATATGTCGTCGCGTGGGTGCTGGCGACGCTGGCGCCCGCGGTCTGGTTCGCCGCGGTGCTGTTCTTCGGCCGTCGCCGGCCGGTGTGGCTGCGTATCCTGCTGCTCGTGCTGGGCGTGCTCGTGCTCGTCCCCTGGCCCTTCCTCACCATCGGAGCCACGTCATGACCGACCAGGCCGCGGCGCCCGCGCACCGGCCGGTCTGGGCGGTGACCGCGACCGCGGGCGGGTTCGGACTGTTCTACGCGTACGCGGTGTGGAGCGCGGTCGCGTTCCTCATCCAGTGCGCGGCGCAGAGCATCACCGGCTACGGCTGGTTCGTGCTCCTGCTGCCGATCGCGTTCCCGATCGTCGTGTTCGGCGGGGCCTTCGCCGCAGGCCGGCGGCGCGGACTCCTCGTCTTCGCGTTCCTGCTCCTGGCGGGCCTCGCCCTGGTCGCGGTGTTCTGGCTGAACGTCGTGGGGATGGTGGCGGGAGCGCCAGCCTCGATCTTCATGCAGTCGTGAACCCGCCCGGGTCAGGCGGTGGACGCCGCACGCGATAGGCTGGACGACGGTCTCGCCGCAGGTCGCGATCGGGGCCGTCTTACAATCCCGCATCCGTGCGCGCGGATGCCTCGCGTCGCCCCGAAGGACCCGTCCGTGACCAAGCCCGTCGTCCTCATCGCCGAAGAACTCTCTCCCGCCACGATCGACGCCCTCGGAGAGGGCTTCGAGATCCGGAAGGTCGACGGCGCCGATCGCGCCGCGCTGCTGCCGGCGCTGGCGGAGGCCAACGCCGTGCTGATCCGTTCGGCCACGAAGATGGACGCCGAGGCGATCGCCGCCGCGCCCGTCCTGAAGGTCATCGCGCGGGCCGGGGTGGGCCTGGACAACGTCGACATCAAGACGGCCACCGCCGCCGGCGTGATGGTGGTCAACGCGCCGACCTCGAACATCATCTCGGCGGCCGAGCTGACCGTCGGGCACATCCTGAGCCTGGCCCGTCACATCCCGGCCGCGCACGCCTCGCTGTCCGGCGGCGCGTGGAAGCGCAGCTCGTTCACCGGCACCGAGCTGTTCGAGAAGACCGTCGGCATCATCGGGCTGGGCCGCATCGGCGCGCTCATCGCTGCGCGGGTGCAGGCGTTCGGCGTCCGCGTCGTCGCCTACGACCCCTACATCACGAGCGCGCGCGCCCAGCAGCTGGGCGTCGAGCTGCTGAGCCTGGACGAGCTGCTCGAGCAGAGCGACTTCGTCACGATCCACATGCCGAAGACCGCCGAGACGACCGGGATGATCGGCATCGACCAGCTGCGGCGCATGAAGCGCACCGCGTACGTCATCAACGTCGCACGTGGCGGTCTCATCGACGAGGACGCGCTGTACAAGGCGCTGACGACCCATGAGATCGCGGGCGCCGGCCTCGACGTGTTCACCAGCGAGCCGCCGACGCAGGACGGTCCCGCCTTCCGGCTGCTCGACCTGCCGAACGTCGTCGTCACCCCGCACCTGGGCGCCTCGACCGACGAGGCGCAGGAGAAGGCCGGCGTCTCGGTCGCGAAGTCCGTCAAGCTCGCGCTGGAGGGCGACCTGGTGCCGGATGCCGTGAACGTCGCCGGCGGCGTGATCGACCCGTTCGTGCGCCCCGGCATCGCGCTGGTGGAGATGCTCGGCCAGTTCTTCAGCGGGCTGGCGCACAGCGCGCTGACCAGCCTCGACATCGAGGTGCGCGGGGAGCTCGCCGCCTACGACGTCAGCGTCTACCGCCTGGCCGCGCTCAAGGGCATCTTCACGCCGATCGTCAGCGAGACCGTGTCGTATGTGAACGCGCCGCTGTTCGCGGAGCAGCGCGGCGTCGAGGTGCGTCTCATCGTCGAGCCGGAGAGCCCGCTGTACCGCAACATCACGATCCTGCGGGGCACGCTCGCCGACGGCTCGGTGCTCACCGTCGCCGGCACCCTGGCCGGAACGCGCATGGTGCCGAAGATCGTGAGCATCAACGGCTACGAGATCGAGGTGCCGATCGAGCAGCACCACATCGTCATGAGCTACGCCGACCGTCCCGGCATCGTCGCGATCTACGGGCAGAAGCTGGGCGCCGCGAACATCAACATCGCGGGCCTGCAGGTCGCCCGCCCGGACGCCTCCGGCCGCGCCCTCTCGGTGCTCACCGTCGACTCGCCGGTGCCCGACGCGCTGCTCGCCGAGACCCGCGACGCCGTCGGCGCCGACCTGTTCCGGCAGATCGAGATCGTCGAGGCCTGAGACGGCGGGCGCGCCCCGCTCGGTCAGCGTGCGGGGCGCGTCGCCGTCTCCACGAGCGCGATCAACGCGCTCATCGCCTCGCCGCGGGGGACCGGCCCGGCGATGCCGCCCTCGCGGATCGCGTTGTTGAAGTAGAGCCCGTCGCTCACGAGCAGCACGAGCGCGAGCGCCGTGGCATCCGCCGTGTGGGGCTCCAGCAGCTCCGCCCACTGCTCCCGCATCGTGTGCAGCGCGTCGAGGGCGAGCGCGTTGCCGCCCTGGGCGATCTGCGAGACGGCGATGATGGCGCGGTCCAGCGGGTCGCCGTCCATCGCCGAGGTGCGCAGGAAGTAGGCGACCGGACCCTCCGGGGCGGCGCTCATGGCGGCCACGTCCGCCGTCACGAGATCGTTCAGCCGCGCCACGACGCCCGCCTCCAGCGCCTCGCGCGAGCCGAAGTGGTACAGCAGGCCGCCTTTCGAGACGCCGGCAGCACGCGCGGTGGCGTCGATCGTCGCCGCGCGCGCGCCCTCGTCGATCAGCAGCCGCTCGAACGCGTCGAGCACCTTCTCGCGGGCGTGCGGGGGCCGGCTCATGGGCTCGATCGTATCGATGACATCTCCGTCTGCGTGATACTATACCAACTGGACGGTATAGTAACTATGACACTGACAGAAGACCTTCGGCTGGCGGACGCGCAGGCGCGTCGCGTTGGCATCCGCGGCTGGGCCGCTCTCGTCGTGCTGATGCTGCCCGTGCTGCTCGTCTCGGTCGACAACACGGTGCTGAGCTTCGTGCTGCCCGAGATCACGCTCGCGCTCGCACCCTCGGGCACGCAGCAGCTGTGGATCATCGACGCGTACCCGCTCGTGCTGGCCGGCCTGCTCGTCACGATGGGGGCGCTCGGCGACCGCTTCGGCCGACGCCGGATGCTGCTGGTCGGCGCCAGCGGGTTCGCGGTGATCTCGGTGCTCGCGGCCTTCGCCCCGAACGCCGCGCTGCTGATCGCCGGCCGTGCCGGCATGGCCGTGTTCGGCGCCATGATCATGCCCGCGACGCTGTCGCTGCTGCGCAGCATCTTCACCGACCGCGACCAGCGGCGCCTCGCGATCGCGGTCTGGGCGTCGATGTTCTCGGCCGGCGCCGCGCTGGGGCCGATCGTCGGCGGCATCCTGCTGGAGCACTTCGCGTGGGGCTCGGTGTTCCTTATGCCGGTGCCGGTGCTGATCCCGCTGCTCGTGCTCGCGCCGGTCCTGGTGCCCGAGAGCAAGGACCCGCACCCGGGGCGGATCGACCCGGTCGGCATCCTGCTCTCGATGCTCGCGCTGGTCCCGATCGTCTATGCGATCAAGGAGGCGGCCGTGAACGGCCTGAGCGGCACGATTGGCCTGCTGGTCGCGGTGGGTCTCGTCTCGGCGGTGCTGTTCGTGCGGCGGCAGCTGGCCGCCGAGGTCCCGATGCTCGACATGGCGCTGTTCCGCCGCGGAGCGTTCAGCGGCGCGATCCTCGTCAACCTGCTGAGCCTCATGGCCCTGGTCGGCTTCCTGTACTTCGTCGCGCAGCATCTGCAGCTCATCCTCGGCATGGGCCCGCTGGAGGCGGGGCTCGCGCTCGTGCCGGGTCTGGCGGCGATGGTCGTCTCCGGCCTGGTCGTCGTCCCGATCGCGTCGCGGGTCAGTCCGCGCGTCGTGATCCCGGTCGCGCTCGTCTTCTCGGCGGCCGGCTATGTGATGGTCGCGGCATGGGCGGGACGCGCGGACGCCGGCGGCCTCGTCCTGGCGTTCGTCAGCCTCGGGCTGGGCATCGGGGCCGCCGAGACCGTCTCCAACGAGCTCGTGCTCGCCAGTGCGCCGCCGGCCAAGGCAGGCGCCGCCAGTGCCGTGTCGGAGACCGCGTACGAGATCGGGTCCGTGCTCGGCACCGCCGTGCTCGGCGGCATCCTCACGGCGATCTACCGGGCGCAGCTCGTGCTCCCGGCGGGCCTCGGCGACGCATCTGCGGCGGCCGCCCGCGAGACGTTGGGCGGCGCGTACGCGGTCGCCGAGTCGCTGCCGGAGACCGCCGCCGCGGTGGTGCGCGACGCGGCCGGCGCCGCGTTCGACTCCGGGGTGGCGGTGACCTCCCTCATCGGTGCGGGCCTGGTCGTGCTGGCCGCGGTGATCGCGGCGACTACGCTGGGAAGGTCCCGAACCGCGTCCTGACGCCCTTTCCGGCGCAGTCGCGGATTCCCCGAGCGAGGAGAGCAATGTCGCGCGTCGTGAAGCTGGCCGTCATCGGTGGTGACGGCATCGGTCCGGAGGTCGTCGCGGAGGCGGAGAAGGTGCTGGACGCCGCCACCGCGGCATCCGAGGTCACCTTCGAGAAGACGCGGTTCTCGCTCGGCGCGGGCCGCTACCTGGAGACCGGCGACACGCTCACCGACGCAGACCTCGACGCGATCAAGGCGCACGACGCGATCCTGCTCGGCGCCGTGGGCGGCGTGCCCGGCGACCCGCGGCTGACGAACGCGAACATCGAGCGCGGTCTGCTGCTGAAGCTCCGCTTCGAGCTGGACCATTACGTCAACCTGCGCCCCTCGAAACTGTATCCGGGCGCCCCGGGACCGCTCGCCGCGCCCGGCGAGGTCGACTTCGTGGTGGTGCGCGAGGGGACCGAGGGCCCCTACGTCGGCAACGGCGGCGCGATCCGGCGCGGCACGCCGCACGAGGTCGCGAACGAGACGAGCGTGAACACCGCCTACGGCGTCGAGCGGGTGGTCCGCTACGCCTTCAACCTGGCCGAGCGCCGGCGCAAGAGGCTGACGCTCGTGCACAAGACCAACGTGCTGGTCAACGCGGGCTCGCTCTGGAAGCGCATCGTGGACGCCGTGGCCGCCGAGCACCCCGATGTCGCCGTAGACTATCTCCACGTCGACGCGGCCACGATCTTCCTGGTCACACACCCCGGTCGTTTCGACGTGATCGTCACCGACAACCTCTTCGGCGACATCCTCACGGACCTGGCCGGCGCCGTCACCGGTGGCATCGGCCTCGCCGCTTCCGGCAACATCAACCCGGACGGCGCCTTCCCGTCGATGTTCGAGCCGGTGCACGGATCGGCTCCGGACATCGCGGGCCAGCAGAAGGCCGATCCCACGGCTGCGATCCTCTCCGTCGCGCTCCTGCTCGATCACCTCGGGCTGCGCGACGAGGCCGACCGCGTCACCCACGCGGTCGAAGAGGACATCGCCGGCCGGCCGGACGCGGCCCGCACGACCTCCCAGATCGGCGACGCGATCGCGGCGAGGCTCCAGGCGTAACCTGGATCCGCCGCAGCCACCGCCCACGACCGCGCTCACGCGCTAAGCGAGATCACCATGACCCTCCTCGACACCGACCCCGACGCCGGCCTCGCGCCGCTGGAATTCAGCGTCACCCGCAACCTCGCCGCCGCCTCCCCGGCCGCGCGGGAGGAGATCCTGCGCAACCCTGGATTCGGACAGCACTTCACCGACCACATGGTCGACATCTGCTGGTCGGTCGGCGGCGGCTGGCATCGTCCGCGGGTGCAGCCCTATGGGCCGATCACGCTCGATCCGGCGGCTGCCGTGCTGCACTACGGGCAGGAGGTCTTCGAGGGCATCAAGGCATACCGTCACGCCGACGGCTCCATCCACACCTTTCGTCCCGACCAGAACGGCCGCCGGCTGCAGCGCTCGGCGCGGCGGCTGGCGCTGCCGGAGCTGCCGGTGGCCTACTTCCTGCAGTCGATCCGGGAGCTCGTCGCGCTCGACGCGGCATGGGTGCCCGGCGGGGACGACCAGAGCCTCTATCTGCGGCCGTTCATGTTCGCCAAGGAGGCGTTCCTCGGCGTGCGCCCCGCGCACAAGGTCGCCTACTATCTGATCGCGAGCCCTGCGGGCGCCTACTTCAAGGGCGGCGTGACGCCGGTCTCGATCTGGCTGAGCGAGGACTTCGCGCGGGCCGGCAAGGGCGGCACCGGCGCAGCCAAGACCGGCGGCAACTACGCCGCGAGCCTGCTGCCGCAGTCGGAGGCGTACGAGAACGAGTGCGACCAGGTCGTGTTCCTCGACCAGGACGGCAACGTCGAGGAGCTCGGCGGCATGAACATCGTGTTCGTCTACAAGGACGGCACGCTGGTGACCCCGCAGTCCGACTCGATCCTGGAGGGCATCACCCGCGAGTCGATCCTGCAGCTCGCCCTCGACCGCGGCCACCGGGTCGAAGGGCGCGCCATCTCGCTCGCCGAGTGGCGTGAGGGCGTGGCATCCGGCGACATCGTCGAGGTGTTCGCGTGCGGCACGGCCGCCGTGGTCACGCCGATCGGGGAGGTGCGCGGCAAGAGCTTCTTCGACGCGCAGCCGGCCGGCTCGCTGGCGCTGTCGCTGCGCGAGGAGCTCACCGACATCCAGTACGGACGCCGCGAGGACACGCACGGCTGGCTCGTGCGCCTGGACGGCTGAGCCGTGAAGATCGCCCGGTTCAGCCACCGCGACGCCATCCGCTACGGCATCGTGGACGACGACGAGCTCGTGGAGCTGAGCGGCGACCCGATCTTCGCCGGCCTGGAGACGACGGGGCAGCGCATCCCGCTCGCCGACGTGGCGCTGCTGGCCCCCGTGATCCCGCGGTCGAAGGTGGTCTGCGTCGGCAAGAACTACCGGGCGCACGCCGAGGAGATGGGCGGCGAGGCGCCGGAGGCGCCGCTGCTGTTCCTCAAGCCCAACACCTCGGTCATCGGACCGGGCGACGCGATCGTGCGGCCGCCGCAGTCGGAGCGCACCGAGTACGAGGGCGAGCTGGCCGTCGTGATCGGACGCATCGCCAAGAACGTCGCCGCCGAGCAGGCGTCCGAGTACGTGTTCGGCTACACCGTCGCGATCGACGCGACCGCGCGCGACATCCAGTACGCCGACGGCCAATGGACGCGGGGGAAGGGCTTCGACACGTTCTGCCCGCTGGGCCCGGTCATCGAGACCGAGTTCGACGTCGCCGCGGGCCGGCTGACGACGCGCCTGAACGGCGAGGTGAGACAGGACGCGCCGCTCACCGAGATGATCCACTCCGTGCCGGACATCGTCGCCTACGCCTCGTCGGCGTTCACGCTGCTGCCCGGCGACGTGATCCTCACCGGCACGCCCGCCGGGGTCGGGCCGTTCGTCGCCGGCGACGCGCTCGAGGTCGAGGTCTCCGGGATCGGGACGCTGCGGGTCGGCGTCCGCGACGCCTGAGCCGGCTCGACGCTCCCCACCGCGAGACCGCATCGCCACGCCGAGACCGTGGTGTCTTCCCCCGGTCTCGGCGTGGCGATGTGGTCTCGCGGCAGGAGGAGGCGCGAGCGCCTGCGCGGCTAGGCTGGAGCCCTATGGCCGGCACACCCGATCCCCGCACCACGACCGCGTCCGGAGCCGACGTCCGCGTCCGCTTCTGTCCCTCGCCGACCGGCCTGCCGCACGTCGGCATGGTGCGCACCGCCCTGTACAACTGGGCGTACGCGCGGCACACCGGCGGCAAGCTGATCTTCCGGGTGGAGGACACGGATGCCGCCCGCGACAGCGAGGAGAGCTACCGCCAGCTCGTGGACGCGCTGACCTGGCTCGAGATCGACTGGGACGAGGGCGTAGAGAAGGGCGGCCCGCACGCCCCGTACCGGCAGTCGCAGCGCGGTGAGATCTACGCCCGCGTGCTGCGCCAGCTGATCGACGCCGGCGCCGTGTACGAGTCGTACTCCACCGCCGAGGAGATCGACGCCCGCAACGAGGCCAACGGTCGCGCCAGGCAGCTCGGCTACGACAACCACGACCGCGATCTGAGCGACGAGCAGAGAGCCGCGTTCCGTGCCGAGGGGCGCGAGCCGGCGTGGCGGCTGCGCGTGCCCGACCACGACGTGACCTATGTCGACCTGATCCGCGGCGAGGTGACCTTCCCGGCCGGGTCGTTCCCCGACTTCGTCGTCGTGCGCGCCGGCGGCCAGCCGCTGTACACGTTCACGAACCCGGTCGACGACGCGCTCATGGGCATCACGCACGTCATCCGCGGCGAGGACCTCATGCCGTCCACTGCTCGTCAGCTCGCGCTGTACGGCGCGCTCAACGACGCGGGGGTCGCCGATTTCGTGCCGCGGTTCGGGCACATGCCGCTCGTGCTGGGGGAGGAGGGCACCAAGAAGCTCTCCAAGCGCGACCCGAAGGCGGACCTGTTCCTGCAGCGCGAGAAGGGGTTCATCCACGAGGGCCTGCTGAACTACCTGGCGTTGCTCGGGTGGTCGCTGGCGCCCGATCGTGACGTGTTCTCGCTCGAGGAGCTCACGGCGGCGTTCGACATCGTGGACGTCAACCCGAACCCGGCGCGGTTCGACCAGAAGAAGGCCGAGTCGATCAACGGCGACCACATCCGGATGCTGGACGCCGACGACTTCGCCGCGCGGATCGTCCCGTACCTCGTCGAGGCCGGGGTGGTGTCGGATCCGCCCACCGACGCGCAGTCGGCGCTGGTCGCGGCGTCCGCCCCGCTCGTGCAGGAGCGCGTGCAGCTGCTGGGGCAGGTCCCGGGTCTGCTCGGCTTCCTGTTCACGGATGACGTCTCGTACGAGGACGACGCGCTCGCCTCGCTCCCGGCGAACGCGGGGGAGGTGCTCGTGGCCTCGGTGAACGCGCTGGAGCTGGTGCCGGAGTCGGAGTTCGCCGCCGCGTCGATCCAGGACGCGCTGCAGGTCGCGCTCATCGACGGCCTCGGTCTGAAGCCGCGGGTCGCGTACGGCCCGCTGCGGGTGGCCGTGAGCGGTCGCCGGGTGTCGCCGCCACTGTTCGAGTCGCTGGAGCTGCTGGGCAAGGCCGAGTCGGTGCGCCGCCTCGGCGCGCTCGTGCAGCGGGTCTGAGGGCGGTGGCGGGGCGATCGTAGGATCTGAGCCATGAGTTCGCCGGGGGCCGCCGACCGTGAGTCGGGGGGACTCGATCCTGTCGACGTGCGTGTCCGGCTCGAGTTGCTGGCGGATCTCGGCCACGGCTTCCTCGAGTCCGGTCAGACCGGCGCGCAGACGGAGCGCGTGCTCGACCCGTGCGCGGCCGGGGTGGGTCTGCGGGGCGCCTCATTCACCGCGATCGGCCGGATACTGCTGCTGGAGGCGACACTGCCCGACGGCGGGACGGCGACCCTCTCCGGCGCTGCGCACGGGCTGGACACGATCGACTGCTCCCGGCTGCGCAGTCTCGACCGCATCGCCGACGAGCTCATGGCGGGGGAGCTGGCGGAGCACGGGAAAGATCAGCAGAAGCGTCTCGCTGAGCTGAGCGCAGCGGTCACCCGTATCCGCGGACGATCGACCAGCCAATGGATCGTGGTCGGCGGCATGACGCTGCTGGCGTTCTTCATCAGCATGCAGGTCGGTGTCACCTGGCAGGCCTGGGTGTCGGCGGCCGCAGTGGAGCTGATCACCTGTCTGGTGGGAATCGGCGTGGTCCGACTGCGGATGCCGAAGCTGTTCGCCGCGATCCTGCAGAGCACGGCGGGCGGGACGTTCGCGACCGCGCTCGTGCTGCTGGGCTTCGTCAGCCCGGTGGGAGCGGCCGTCGCGATCGCCGTGACCTGGTTGCTCCTGCTGCCGCTGCCGCAGATCATCAGCGGCGTCGGCGACGCGATCGAAGGCGACTACCTTTCGGCGCTCAGCCGGGCTTCCAGCGTCGTGGTCGTCGCGGCCGGGATCGTCGTCGGCGGCGCGCTCACCTTCTCGCTCGGCGAGGTGCTGGGCATGCAGCATCCCGGTCTGGAGGAGCTGCCCAGTCTGCCGTGGTACCTCACGGTGACCTTCTCCGGCCTGGGAGCGCTGGCGAACGCGTTCGCCAACGGCGGGCGGCGCTCGCTCATCGTCCCGGCCGTCGCGCTGGGGGTGATCACGAGCCTGACCAATCTCGCGCTGCAGCTGGTAGGGCTGCCGCTCGTGTGGTCCAGCGCGCTGAGCGCCGTGGTCCTCGGTGCCATCACGGTCGTGATGGCGGCCCGCATCGGCTATCCGCAGCAGGTCCTCGCCCTCATGGGAGTCACGGGCGCGCTTCTACCCGGGCTGACGGTCTTCTTCGGAATCCTGCAGCTGATGGGCGGCGAATCGGGGCTGGAGCATCTCGGAGCCGCGGCCGGTATCGTGCTCGGCGTCGGAGCGGGTGTCGCCGGCGGGACGTATCTCGCGGGTTGGGGGCGCCCGTTGCGCCTCCGGCGCCAGCCCCGGCCTCGACAGGGCGTCGGCCCTCGAGCCGTGCGGAGGAGCTGATCCGGCGGACCCCCGGTTTGCTCGCCCTGTCGCGGTCGACTAGGCTTGCTCTTCGGCACGGCTTCGGCCGGGACCGGTGGGGTATGGTGTAATTGGCAACACGGCTGATTCTGGTTCAGTTGTTCTTGGTTCGAGTCCAGGTACCCCAGCGCTGACAAAGCCTCTGTCTTCTGGCGAAGACAGAGGCTTTCATGTTTCTCCAGGAACAGGTCTCTTCACCCCGTTCTGGCCGGGGGAGCTCGACAGCGCGATTCCCGCACGTGTGCGGTGCCCCCCACGCGTCCATCCGACGAGGAAAGTCCCGACCTGTCTCGAGAGCCTCCTCGGAGGTGTTCGACGGCGGAACCCGACGATCTCCTGCACATGCTGACCTCCCTCCGACCGCCAGAGCGCGGCGAGATCTTCCGCGTCGACCGCTGAGGGCGCCGTCTAGTCTGGAAGACGTGACCGACGAGACTGCGATGAGCGCATTGCGCACCTTCATCGCGGAGCGCGACTGGGCGCAGTTCCATTCGCCGGAGAACCTCGCGAAGTCGATCGTCATAGAAGCGGGCGAGCTTCTCGAAGAGTTCCAATGGTCGCCCGAGTTCGACGCCGATCGCGTCCGCCTGGAACTCGCGGATGTGTTGACCTACTGCTACGAGCTCGCGGACCGGCTGGGGGTCGATCCCGAGGCGATCATCCTCGAAAAGCTCGAGATCACGCGAGCCAAATACCCCGCTGGGACGTCGCGTGGCAGAAGCACCAAGTATGACCGGCTTTGAGATCGAGGAGATCCCCTTCGAGGCCGCGAGCATCAGGGACTATCCGGATCCCACCGGAAAGCTGAGCAACTGGCCCGCGGTCTACGCCATCAACAATCGACGCGACATCTACGTCGGTGAAACCGGAAACGCGCTGCTCCGCATGACGCAGCACCGGCGCGATCCGAAGAAGCAGCATCTCGAGGTCGCACGGATCCTGCTCGACGACACGTTCCACCGCTCGGCCTGCTACGACCTGGAATCGCTCCTGATCCAGTGGTTCTACTCGGACGGCGCGTACACCGTCATCAATGCAAACGACGGACACCGCAATGAGGAGTACGCCGGCCGGGCCTCCTTCCAGCCGCGCTTTCGGGAGATCTTCGAGGATCTGCGCAAGCGGGGACTCTTCAGGCACTCGCTGCGTGAGATCGAGAACAGCGACTTCTTCAAGCTGTCTCCCTTCAAGTCCCTCGTGCCCGATCAAGAGCGGGCGATCCTTGAGATCCTCAAGGCGCTGTTCGAGGACATCGAAGCGGAGCGGCGCACGACGATGGTCGTCGCCGGGAATCCGGGCACGGGAAAAACAGTCGTCGGCATCTCACTCATGAAGACGCTGCGAGACATCGAGACCTCCCGTGGCGTGGACGACGCCGAACAAGGAAGCTCGATCTCCGACTTCTTCGCGCAGGGCTATCCCGAGGTGCTCCAGGGACTGAGGCTGGGCCTCGTGGTGCCACAACAATCGCTCCGTACCACCATCGTCAAGATCTTCGATCGTGCTCCGGGTCTCGACCGATCGATGGTCCTCACCGCCTACGACGTCGGAACGGCGACGGAACCGTACGACGTCCTCGTCGTCGATGAGGCGCACCGGCTGAATCAGCGAGCGAACCAGTCGTCAGGCTCGCTCAACAAGGCGTTCAGGCAGATCAACGAACGACTCTTCGGCGAAGACTCCGACGAGTTCACGCAGCTCGACTGGATTCGCGTGCAGAGCCGACACAGCATCCTGCTGATGGATCCGGAACAGAGCGTACGTCCTGCGGACCTTCCTCCCGAAGTGATCGGTGAGGTCGTCGGCGAAGCGAAAGCCAGCCATCACTTCTTCCCGTTGAAGACCCAGATGCGCGTCAAGGCCGGGGCCGACTACATCCGATTCGTGAGGGAGATGCTGGCCGGACGGAGACCGGAACGACCAGATCTCGGCGATTACGAGTTCGTGCTGTTCGATGACATCGGTGCGATGGAGAAGCTGATCCGCAAACGCGACCGCGAGCACGGCCTCTCGCGCCTCGCCGCCGGATACGCGTGGGCATGGGAGTCGGATCCGAAGAAGAAGGGCATGAGACGCATCCCGCTCGCGGAGCGTCCTTACGACATCGAGATCGACGGGCACCGTTGGCGCTGGAACTCCGCCGAGAAGGACTGGATCAACTCTCCGGACGCCCTCGAAGAGGTCGGCTCGATCCACACCGTCCAGGGATACGACCTCAACTACGCCGGCGTGATCATCGGGCGCGATCTGCGCCTCGATGCGGCAAGCCAGGAGATCCGATTCGACCGAACCCGCTATCGAGACAGGAAGGGGCTCGAGAACAACCGCAGACGTGGCATCATCCACGCCGACGCCGACATCGAACGGTATGTCAAGAACATCTACGCCGTGCTCCTCACCCGAGGCATCCGGGGCACCTACGTGTACGTCTGCGATGCCGCGCTGCGCGATCACCTTCGCGCGTTCATCCCCGACGCGTCGTAGGGATGCTGGGGCACACGACTGCCCTGGCCGGCTGACGGAACCGCAACTCGTTACCCGGCGGCGCGCACGTGCGCGTCGGGCCCGGGGAAGACGAGGCCCTCGTGGCCGTCCTGCCACCGGACGAGATACGGCGGCTCGCCGTCCTCCCCTCGCACCTCCAGGACCTCCGCCTCGTGGCGATGCTCCGTGTCCGTGCGTCCCTCCACGATCAGGCGGTCGCCGATCTTCGCGCGCATCTTCCTCACCTCCGCGTCGCGGTGAACAGATATGTTCCAGGCTGCCGCTGTCTTGCGGACACGGCAAGGGGATCGTCCTTGCCTGCGACGGCTCATTTCACTACAGTCAGACTGTAATCAAATGGGGACAGCGTCCGGGGGCGGCGGTGAGGATGCCGTGACGCGGAGCTGAAGCCCTCCGTCGCACTCCGCATCGAATGGATCCGCACATGAGCAGCACGACATCTCTCGCCTACACGCCCGTCCGCGTCGGCTCCCGTCCAGCCTGGAGCCCCTGGGGCGGGGGAGCCCTGCTGGCGGGGGCGCTCGTGCTGCTGGCAGCGACCATCACCGAGTACTTCGTCTGGCAGACCACGACCCTCGGCACCGGGGTCTTCGTCGTCTTCTCCGCGCTCTTCCTCGTCAGCATCGTGCTCTACGTCGTCGCCATGCTCGCCCTCGCCTTCGCCGGCGGCGGGATCGTCGGCTCCTCGGTCATCGGGAAGGTGGCCCTCGTGGCGTTCGCGATCGGATGGGCAGGGCAGCAGCTCCTGTACTGGACGAGCTACTTCTTCGACCAGTACCCCGCGACGTTGGACGTGCTGTCCCTCTTCTTCGTCGTCCTCACCTACCTCGGGGCGATCATCGCGGGGATCGTGATCGCGATCGGCCGGGTCGTCACGGGCATCGCCCGATGGGCGCTGCTGGTCGGCCTGGTGCTCGCCGGCATCTGCGGCACGATCGCGAACGCGAGCACCGACGCGACCGTCGTCACCGTGCTGCTGTCGATCTCCTGCGTCATCCAGGCCGCCATCGGTGCCAGCTACCTGCGTCCCTCCCTCCGGGAGGCCTGAGACCGCCTCACACGCCGGCCGCCGACAGCCGTTCGCGCACCTCGTCGTACGCGTCAGGACCGAAGGCGACGATCCTCGCCTCGCCGACCCGCGTCGGCGCGGCGAGGATCGTGTCGACGGCGGCGGCGATGGCATCGCGTCGCGGCCACCCGTAGATCCCGGCGCTGATGAGCGGGAACGCGATGGTGCGCGCCGCGAGCTCGTCGGCGACCTCGAGCGTCCGGCGATAGCAGGACACGAGCAGCGAGCGATCGCGCTGCCCCGCCGCATGATTGGGCCCGACGGTGTGGATGACCCACCGCGCCGAGAGCCGCCCCGCCGTGGTCCAGCCGGCGTCTCCCACGGCCAGTCCGTCCGGGAAGCGGGCGACGCAGTCGCGGAGAACATCCGGGCCGCCGGCACGATGGATCGCACCGTCGACGCCCCCGCCTCCGCGCATGCGCGTGTTGGCCGCGTTCACGATCGCGTCGACGTCCTGCCGGGTGATGTCGCCGAGAACGGCGTCGAGGGTGACCATCGACCCAGTCTGCGCGCTCGACCCGCGACGGACCAGCCGCATCGTGCGTATCGTGGCATGAGGGCGACCCGGAGGGAGCGGCCGTGCGGCGCGTGACGATTCTCGACGACTATCAGGGCGTCGCGCGCACGAGCGCGGACTGGTCGCCGGTGGCCGAGAGGTTCGAGATCGACGTCGTGACCGAGCATATCGACACGGAGCGTTTGGCGGCGCGGCTGCGGCGGACCGAGGTCGTCGTCGCGATGCGCGAACGGACGCCGTTCCCGGCGTCGCTGTTCGCGGAGCTCCCCGTGCTGCGGCTCCTGGTGACCACGGGCATGAAGAACGCCTCGATCGACCTGGCGGCCGCCGCCGAGCACGGCGTGCGCGTGACGGGCACCGGCGGCGCGGGCAACTCCGTCCCGGAGCTCACGATCGGCATGATGATCGCGCTGACCCGGCACTTCGTCGAAGAGGACGCCGCGATCCGGGCGGGCAGGTGGCAGCACACCATCGGTCCGGGGCTGGCGGGACGGACCCTCGGCATCCTGGGCCTGGGACGGCTGGGCGGACCGGTCGCCGACCTCGCGAACGCGTTCGGGATGCACGTCATCGCCTGGGATCGCTCGATCACGCCGGAACGCGCCGCCGCCCATCGGGCCCGCATCGTGGAACGGGACGAGCTGTTCCGCCGATCGGAGATCCTCACGATCCATCTGCCGCTCACCGGCAGCAGCAGAGGGCTCATCGGGGCACGTGAGCTGGCGCTGATGGCGCCGACCGCCTACCTCCTCAACACCTCGCGGGGTCCGATCGTCGACGAGGACGCGTTGCTCGTCGCCCTCGCCGAGGGGCGGCTCGCGGGCGCCGCCCTCGACGTCTACGGCATCGAGCCGCTGCCCTCCGACCACCCGCTGCGCCGTGCGCCGCGCACGCTGCTGCTGCCGCACATCGGCTACGTGACGACGGACCAGTACGCGCGCTTCTACGCCGACGCGGTGGCCGACATCATCGCCTGGGACGACGGCGAAGACCTGCGACTGCTCTGACGCCCGGGAGGCCTCGGAGCCTCCTCACGCCAGCGCCGCGACGAGGACGTCGACCGCGAGCACGACGACCGCCACGCCCACGACGAGGTCCGTCCAGGTGGCGAGCACCTCCTGGCGGTTCTTGCCCTTCTTCGGCAGATGCATGAGACCCGCGACCAGCAGGAACACGCCACCGGCGAGCCCCGCCGGCAGCGACCAGCCCGGCACGAGGGCGAGCAGGCCGGCCGCGCCCATGCCGATGTTCGCGGTTCCCAGTTCCCGGGTCAGCTGCTTCTCCGCGACGCCGACCGTGCTCGAGCCGAGGATCTCGGCCGTCGGTCCGCCGCCCGAGACCTGGACGAGACCGGCGACCAGCAGACGCGTGCCGACACCCCAGAACACCCACCATCGTCCGAAGACGAGCACCGGGTCTCCTCCGACGACGGCGAGCTCGACGACTCCTGACACGATCGGCAGCACGATCGTCTGCGCGATCACGAGAACGAAATATCCCATGGCGGAAAGCCCCCTCGACCTCAGTATGCCGCGCGCCGACCGCGGACGATGTACGCGCTGAACGCCACCGGTGCTGAGCGTGATCCGTGCTCACCCCGCGAGCCCGCGCGTCAGGATGAACTCGTGCAGGCGCGCCGTCACGCGCGTGTGCGCCGTGGTCGCGGCGGCCAGCGCGATCTGCCTGCTGTAGCCCGGCCCGGTCAGCGACACCTCCGCCACGCCCTCGATCGGGCGCTCCGCCGGGGGCAGCAGGGCGACGCCGAGGCTGCGCCTGATGAGCTCGCGGATCGTGCCCGACTCCGTGATCTCGATGCGGATGTCGGCCTCGAACCCGGCCTGGCGGCACCAGCCCTCGGTCAGGTGTCGCAGGTTGTACGTCGGCGGATTCGCGATGAACGTCTCGTCGCGCAGGGCTGCGAGCGGGATACTCGTGCGGGCGGCGAGCGGATGGTCGGCGGCGATGATCGCGCGGATCTCCTGCGCCGCGATCACGGTGTGCGGGAGGTCGTCGGGCGCCGGGATCGTGATCGCCAGATCGAGCGTGCCCTCGCGGAGGTCGTCGAACAGGGCCGCGCCGTGCGCCTGCTTGAGGATCAGCCGGATCCCGGGGTACCGCCGGTTGAAGTCCGCGAGCAGGTCCGGCACGGTTCCCGCGCCCATCGTCAGCGGAAAGCCCAGTCGCACCGTGCCGCGGTCGGGATGGGCGGCGTCGGTCACGTGCGCGAGGGTCGACTCCAGCTCGCGCAGCGGGCCGCGGGCGCGCTCCGCCAGGTCGACGGCGGCGGGGGAGAGACGCACCTGACGGCCGTCGCGGATAACGAGCGGTACCCCGAGCCGCTCCTCGAGGGCGTGGACGCGGCGGCTCATCGACGACTGCGGGATGCCGAGCGCCGCCGCGGCATCCGTCATGTGGCCGTCCTGCCTGGCCAGCTCCACCAGGGCACGCAGCTGCGGCGCGAGCTGCGGCATCCATTCATCCATATCCGGATCTTACAGATCGAGTTATTCATTATGTGGATCGGTCCGGCTGCGGGATGCTGAGTCCACACACCATCTCGTGAGGAGTCATCGCCATGGCCACGACCGGCACGCTGTCCACCGACGACGCGGACGTCGTCCTGATCGGCGGCGGCATCATGTCCGCCACGCTCGGCTCGATGCTGGCGGTGCTCCAGCCCGACTGGCGCGTCATCCTCGTCGAGAAGGCGGACGCGATCGGCGTCGAGTCGAGCGACACCTGGAACAACGCGGGCACCGGACACGCCGGCTTCTGCGAGCTCAACTACATGCCGGACGTGACGGACGGCCGCAAGGCGGAGGACATCGCACGGCAGTTCCAGCTCAGCCGGCAGTGGTGGGCCTTCCTCGCCGAGAAGGGCCTCATCGACCCGCAGAGCTTCGTGCGCACGACCCCGCACCTGGCGATGGTGTTCGGCGCTCGCGACGTCGAGTACCTGCGGGCACGCTCGGCGCAGCTGCAGACGCAGCCGCAGTTCGCGGACCTGGAGTACTCCGAGGACCCCGCGGTCATCGCCGAGTGGGCGCCGTTGACGATGGCGGGCCGCACGGTCGACGGGCCGATCGCCGCCTCACGGCACGTCGGCGGCACCGACGTCGACTACGGCACGCTGTCGCGCGCGCTCGTCGAGCTCATCCGCAGCCGTGGCGGCGACATCCGTCTCGAGCACGACGTGCGCACCCTGACCAAACAGCCCGACGGTGGCTGGGTCGTCGCAGGGCGTGCGAACGGGGGGCGCTTCAGCATCAAGGCGAAGCATGTGTTCGTCGGCGCCGGAGGCTTCGCCCTCCGCCTGCTGCAGCGCGCGCACCTGCCCGAGGTCAAGGGCTACGGCGTCCTGCCGGTGGGCGCCGCGTTCTTCCGCACCGAGAAGGCCGACATCGTGAAGCGCCACGAGGTGAAGGTCTACGGTCAGTCCGCCGACGGGGCGCCGCCGATGTCGATCCCGCACCTCGATCGCCGCCCGGTCGACGGCAGCGACTATCTCATCTTCGGCCCGTACGCGACCTTCAGCACCAAGCTGCTCACGCGCGGCAAGCTGACGGACTTCTTCACGACCCTGCGCTGGCACAACCTGCACGTCATGGCTGCGGCGCTGCTGCAGAACCTCGGCCTGATCCGCTACCTGGTCGGTCAGCTCACCGCGAGTCCGAAGAAGAAGTTCCGGCAGGTGACCGATTACTTCCCGACCGCGAGGCTCGAGGACTGGGAGCTGACCTTCGCCGGCCAGCGCGCCCAGCTGGTCGTGCCGGTCACGGGGAAGGTCGGGATGCTGAAGCTCGGCACCGAGCTCGTCACGAGCGCCGACGGCTCGATGTCGGCGCTGCTCGGGGCCTCGCCGGGCGCTTCGACGGCGGTCGCGATCATGCTCGACCTGCTGCCCAGATGCTTCCCCGCCCAGTGGTCGGGAGCGTGGTCGGCGATGCTGCACGAGGCGTTCCCCGAGCTCGGCAACACGGCGTGGAACGCCGACGAGGTGCAGGCGAGCTTCGCCCGCACGGCCGAGGCGCTCAAGCTGCGGAAGTAGCCGCGCTCAGCGCATCGCCTCGCCGATGTAGGAGTATTTGAGGAAGACCTCGGATGCGAGGCCGGCTTCGTCGAGCACACCCTGAACGGCCGCGAGCATGTAGCTGGAGTCCCACCCCAGATACAGCGAGTGGCGCTCGTCGAGCAGCTCCCACTGACCGTTCCACGACTGCCCGTCGTACACCGGGCCGCCGCGACGGTCGCTGTAGACGAGCACGGCGGCGCGGGAGTCGGCCCACAGGCGCGCGAACACGCGCTGGAACAGGTGCGCGACGTCATGCACCTCCCAGTGCTCGCCGCGATACTCGACGTAGGCGTACTCCCTGTCCCACCCGGCGGGCCAGCCGCGGCGGCGCACGGCATCCAGGATCGGGGTGAGCCCGTCGTCGTCGATCGCGGTGACCTGGGGACGCCGCCACAGCCCGACGAGCCGCGCCGTCAGCTCCTCGGTGCGAGCCGCGATCGCCGCGGTGTCCCAGCGTTCGAGGGCGGCGAGCTCGGCGGTGTCCGGGATCGCGCTCGCCCGGTACAGCGTCCGCTTGTCGGGGAACGGGCGGTCCAGAGCGCGCTCGGCGAGGCCCTCCTCCAGCAGGGCGAGATTGCCGAGCGTGACGGCGAGGGCGCGGTGGCTGTTGCGCTCGTCCTCGCCGTAGTCGGCCCAGCGTCGCACCCCGTCCCCGCTCCACTCGTCCGACGGGGCGAGCGGGACGATGTGCTCCACGTCCAGGTCGGCGAGGCTGTCGAGCCCGGCGAGGCGGCCGAGGACGTAGCCGGGATGCGGCAGCTCGCCGTACTTGACGGCGACACGGACCCGCTCGTCCGAAGGGGAGATCCGGGCGATGGCGTGCTCGAGCGCGGGCAGCCCCTCGGCCAGCGCACGGCAGAGCCGCGCGACCAGCCGGTCGACGGGGACGCCGACGACGGTCCGCCGCAGCAGCAGCGCCTGCAGGTAGTCGAGCTCCTGGCCGACGGTCTGCTCGGTGAGCTCGCCCTGCAGCATCCGCCGGCACATGCGCAGGAGCAGCGGATACATCGTGCGACCGAACACGTTGAGCGCCTCGAGCCGCCGGCCCAGCGCGCGACTGGGCGCGTGCGCCGGCTCGCGCAGCACCCGGTAGATCTCCGAGCACTCCTTCCACTCCGCGGCGCGGGTGCGCAGCGTGGCCACGTCCAGACGCGGGAACTCGTGCCGGAAGGCGTCGTACACGCCGCGGCCGCCGGAGACGGCGACCTCGCGACCGGTGCGCATGACGAGGTAGTGGCGCCAGAAGTCGCCGATGGACTCGCCCGTGTTCTCCTCGATCGGCACCCAGAACGAGGCCTCGATGTCGAGCTGCTCGGCGTGCGAGAGGCCCATCAGCACGTAGTTGTGGATGAGCTCGTGGTCGCGCAGCGGCGCACCGGTGGAGTTCAGGCTCTCGAAGATCTGCTGCGCGTTCGCGCGTGCGCCGAGAGTGATCGCGACGTGCTCGAGCCGCTGGAGGCCCCGCCAGATGCGGGCGGCCTCGTCGGCACGGATCTGGCTGCGGAAGAACGCGTAGTTGTCGTCGAAGCGCGAGGCCCGTGCGCCGTGCGGGCTGCGACGATCGAGCACGACGCTCTCGAAGACGCTCGCCCATGCCAGATGCGGACGGAGCTTGGTGCGCGTCGGGTCGCCGGGCTGCACCAGGACGCGCGCCAGCTCCGCCGCCAGGACCGGATCGCTCCGGCGCACCGTGTGCTGGAGCGCGGCGATCAGCAGCATGAGGGTCGTGATGCGCTGCTGCCCGTCGATGAGGACGAGCTCGTCGCCGGCCCCCTGCGCCGACAGGATCGAAGCGAGGAAGTGACGCTCGCCGTCGTCCGCATCGGCGACCGAGCGCACATCCGCGAGCAGCTGCTCGCAGCCGCCGATGTCCCACCGGTACTGCCGCTGATAGACGGGAACGACGATGCTGCCGACCTCGTCCGCGAGCCAGGAGACGGTGCCGACAGCGGTCGCATCGACGTTCACGCTCGCAGCATCCACCCCGCGATTTTACCGGCCGGCCTCCCAGTGCCCGTCGAAACGCCCCGGGTAGGCTGACCTCACCCGGGCCTGTTAAAACTTCGCTGGCCCCCACCGGAAGGCATGAGTCACATCATGGGTTACATCACGTCCAAGGCTCTCGAGGAGACCGGCTACGTCGTCCTCGACCGCTACAACCAGGCGCTCGATCCGAAGGAATGGCTGGATCTCGAGTACAACGACTGGAAGTCGTCGGGCGACACGCGGTTCGCGCCGCTGGCGAGCGCGTTCGGCGAGATCGAGTGCAACGGCTTCTGGAACCACAAGCCGCCGCGCACCGACAAGGACGGCGTCTGGATCCCGTCCCAGATCGAGAAGGCGCCGAACCTCACGCGCCGGGCCCAGGAGCCCGGCGCGAACGTCGGCCGCTGCCGCGTGATCGAGCTGCAGCCCACGCCGTACGGCGACTGCCTCTACAACCTCCACCAGGACGACAACAACCGGCTGAACCCCGACGGCACCGGCTGGGTCGTGCGCGGGTTCTTCAACCTGACCGACGACAAGGACAGCTTCTTCGTGCTGCGTGACAACCGCACGGACCCGGAGGGCGAGGTGCGCATCGCGTTGCCGGCCGGCGCGCAGCTCATCATCGACACGCAGCGCCTGTGGCACGCGGCCACCCACCTCGGCGACGAGCCGCGCTATTGCCTCATCACGTCGTGGGAGTCCGGCCCCGAGCTCGACGCGTACATCGAGAAGCACCACGGCGTGAACCACGTCGAGAGCGTGCCGCTGTCGCAGGAGGAGCAGGACGCCGGCCAGGCCGAGCAGGCTCGGAAGGATGCGGCGCGAGCGGCGTACTACGCGGCCAAGGGCAAGGTCGAGGTGCAGGCCATGAGCGAGGCCTGACCCTCGACGTCGCAGAAAGAGGGTGCCCCGGTCGTCCGGACCGGGGCACCCTCTTTTCGCTTCGATGTGGATGTCTGTTGTGTTGCATGGGAATGTGTTGTACCGTGTGGGTATCCGAAGGAGGATCCCGTGTACGCGATGGAGCGCCAGGAACAGATCGAACGGTTCCTGAACACCGAGGGGCGCGTCGCCGTCGCCGATCTGGCGCAGCGTTTCGACGTCACCACCGAGACGATCCGGCGTGATCTCGACGCTCTCGAGCAGAGCGGTGCGCTGCGCCGCGTGCACGGGGGCGCCGTCGCCCACACCGAGCGTTCCAGCACGCTCGAGCCGACCGTGCGGGAACGCGCGCAGCAGCACGGCACGCAGAAGCGGGCCATCGCGGCTCGCGCGTTGACGGCGATCGGGAGCGGATTCCGGGGCTCGATCTTCCTCGACGCGGGGTCCACCGCCGCCGCCATCGCGGAGCAGCTTCCGGCGCGGCTGGCGGAGGTCGACGGGCAGGCGGAGGTCGTCACTCACGCGCTGAGCTTCGCGGCGGCCCTCGCCGACGCCGACCGGATCGCGTTGACCGTCATCGGCGGACGGGTGCGGAGCGTGACGGCCGCGGCGGTCGGCGCCCGCACCGTCGCCGCGGTACGGGCTCTCCGACCGGACATCGCGTTCGTCGGCACCAACGGCGTCTCCGCCGGCTTCGGGCTGAGCACCCCGGACCCCGAGGAGGCCGCGGTCAAGGAGGCCATCGTCCACGGGGCCCAGCGCGTGATCGCCGTCGCCGATGCCAGCAAGTTCGAGCGCGAGCTGCTCGTCGGGTTCGCCACGCTGTCCGACATCGACGTGCTCGTGACCGACGCGGACCCCGGTTCCTCTCTCGCATCCGCCCTCGACGACGCCGACACGGAGGTCTGGCTCGCATGATCGTGACGCTCACCGCCAACCCCTCGCTGGACCGCGCCGTCACGCTCGCGGCGCCGTTACGGCCGGGCGAGGTGCAGACCGCCGTCTCGTCACGGGAGGACGCCGGCGGGAAGGGCATCAACGTCGCCCGCGTGGTCGCGCGCGCCGGTGCGCCGGCCGTCGCGGTGCTGCCGCTCGCGGAGGACGACCCGTACGCCGCCGTGCTGACGGGCGCCGGCGTCCCGCTGCGTCCGGTGCCCGTGCGCGGCCACGCGCGCTCGAACGTGACGATCGTCGACCCGACGGGGGAGACGACGAAGCTGAACCTGCTCGGCGCGGAGCTCACCGCTCCGGAGCGCCGCGCGCTCATCGCCGAGGTCGTGGCGGCCTCGGCCGGCGCGCGCTGGCTCGTCCTCGCCGGCTCGCTCCCGCCCGGCGCCGGCGACGGCTTCTACGTCGACGTCATCCGGGCCGTGCGTGCGGAGGCGGGCGCCCCCCTCATCGCGGTCGACACCTCCGGCGCTCCGCTCGCGGCCGCGGTCGCGGACGGCGCGCCCGACCTCATCAAGCCGAACGAGGACGAGCTCGCCGAGCTCGCGGGCACGACGATCCCTGCCGACGCGGACCTGGTCGCCGCCGTGCTGCCGCTGGCCCGCGAGCTCGTCCCGTCGCGTGCCGGTGCGGCGCTGGTCACGCTCGGCGGCGACGGCGCGGTGCTGGTCACGAGCGACGGCGCATGGGCGGGCCGCCCCCCCGCGATCCGGCTCGTGAGCACCGTCGGCGCCGGCGACAGCTCGCTGGCCGGATACCTCCTCGCCGATCTCGACGGCGCCGCGCCCGACGCTCGGCTGCGCAACTCGATCCGTTACGGCGCCGCGGCGGCATCCCTGCCCGGCACCCAGGCCCCGACCCATGCGGATCTCCCGGACGGCGACGTCCCGATCCGCCCGCTCTGACCCCTTTCCCTTCGCACGACACCGACCACAGGAGGTCACCCGCCATGTCCGACACCATCACCCCGGGGCTCGTCTGCCTCGACGTGCACCTCGGAGACGACAAAGCCGCCGTCATCCGCGCCCTCGCCGCCCGCGTCGCCGCGGAGGGACGCGCGACCGACCCCGAGGCGCTGGCCGCCGACGCGTGGGCGCGCGAGCAGAAGGACGAGACGGGGCTGCCGGGCGGCATCGCCATCCCGCATGCCAAGAGCGCGGCCGTCACCGCGGCCTCACTCGCGTTCGCGCGTCTGAAGCCCGCCGTCGCGTTCGGCGCGCCCGACGGTCCCGCCGATCTGGTCTTCCTCATCGCCGCGCCCGAGAACGCCGCGGAGGAGCATCTGGCGGTGCTCTCCAAGCTGGCCCGCAGCCTGATGCAGGCCGACTTCACCACGGCGCTGCGCCAGGCGAGCACGAACGAGGACGTCGTGCACATCGTCCGGCAGGCGATCGGCGAGGAGAGCGCCGCGCCCGCGGCCGCGCCCTCCGCCACGCCGGCGGCGGCGGTGGCCGACGGCCTCACGGTCGACGGCCACCCGGCACGCATCGTCGCGGTCACCGCGTGCGCCACCGGCATCGCCCACACGTTCATGGCGGCCGACGCGCTCACCGCCGCCGGCACGGAGGCCGGCATCGACCTCGTCGTCGAGCCCCAGGGCTCCAGCGGCTACAAGGCCCTCCCGCCGGAGGTCATCTCGAACGCGGACGCCGTGATCTTCGCGGTGGACGTCGACGTGCGCGATCCGCAGCGGTTCGCCGGCAAGCCGGTCGTCCGCGCGGGCGTCAAGCGCGGCATCGAGGAGCCGACGCAGATGATCGCCGAGGCGGTCGCGGCGGCGAAGGACCCGAACGCGTCACGCGTGGGCGGCACCCAGACGGCCGCCGCGGCCCAGCCCGCGAAGGCGGAGTCGTTCGGCGCGAAGATCCAGCGGGTGCTGCTGACCGGCGTCAGCTACATGATCCCGTTCGTCGCCGGCGGCGGCCTGCTGATCGCGCTCGGCTTCCTCCTGGGCGGCTACGACGTCACCGAGAACGCGGCGACCGTCATCACCCAGAACTCGCTGTGGGAGCTGCCCGCCGGTGGCCTGGGCCAGTACCTCGGCTCGGTCGCCTTCATGATCGGCTCCACCTCGATGGGCTTCCTCGTCTCCGCCCTCGCCGGCTACATCGCCTTCGCGATCGCCGACCGCCCCGGCATCGCCCCCGGCTTCGTCGCAGGCGCGGTCGCCGTGCTGATGAACGCCGGCTTCATCGGCGGCATCATCGGGGGTCTGCTCGCCGGCCTCGTGGCCTGGTGGCTCGCGCGGCTCGACCCGCCGCGCTGGCTGCGCGGGCTCATGCCGGTCGTCATCATCCCGTTGCTGGGATCCGTCGTGGCGTCGGGGCTCATGATCCTGTTCCTCGGCCGCCCGATCGCCGCGCTCATGGACGTCATGAACGACGGGCTCACCGAGCTCGCCGGCACGGGCGCGATCGTCATCGTCGGCGTGATCCTCGGCCTCATGATGTGCTTCGACCTGGGCGGCCCGGTCAACAAGGTCGCGTACGCCTTCGCGACCGCGGGCCTGGCCAGCGCCTCGACCGGCGACATCCATGCCGTGCCGTTCCTGATCATGGCGGCGGTCATGGCCGCAGGCATGGTGCCGCCGCTGGCGATGGCGCTCGCCTCGACCGTGCTCGCGCGCAACCTGTTCCCGCCGGTGGAGCGGGAGAACGGCAAGGCCGCCTGGCTGCTGGGCGCGGCCTTCATCAGCGAGGGAGCGATCCCGTTCGCCGCCGCCGACCCGCTGCGCGTCATCCCGGCGAACCTCGTGGGCGGGGCGATCACCGGCGGGCTCAGCATGGCGCTGGGCGTCTCCTCGCTGGCGCCCCACGGCGGCATCTTCGTGTTCTTCGCGATCGACCCGATCTGGGGTTTCCTGCTGGCGCTGGCAGCCGGTACGGTCGTGACGGCGCTCATCGCCGTCGCCCTGAAGAAGTTCGTGCGGCGCCGTGAGCACGCCGACGCGGAGCAGGCGGCCCCCGTCGCCGTCACAGCCTGACCTCGGATCGACACAAGGAGAGACACCATGGCAGAACGCCAGGCAACCATCGCCAGCGCCTCCGGGCTGCACGCCCGCCCCGCGAAGCTGTTCGTGCAGGCGGTGCAGGAGACGAAGATCCCCGTGACGATCGCCGCCGCGGGCGGCCCGGACCTCAACGCCGGCAGCATCCTCTCGCTCATCGGGCTCGGCGCGTCCCAGGGCACGGTCGTCACGCTCAAGGCCGACGGCGACGGCGCGGATGCTGCGCTCGACAAGCTCGTCGCGCTGCTGGAGACCGACCTCGACGCCGAGTAGGCCTCTCGTCAGAGATCGACGCTGTCGCCCGGGTCGAGCTCGAGGAACTCGCCGCCGTGCTGCTCGGTGGCCCACTGCAGGCGGGCGCGTCCGATGCCCCGCCCGATCTGCGAGATCGTCATGTCGTGCGTGCCGAAGGCGCGGCGAGGCGCCACCGCGAGCACGAAGTCCATGGCGTCGCCGATCTTGAGCCACGGCGCGCCGACAGGCGCCGCCAGCAGCTCGACCTTCGCCCCTTTGGGGACCGCATAGGAGTCGCCGGGATAGTAGAACGCGTCGTCCACGAGCACGCCGACGTTCTCGATGACAGGGATCGACTCGTGGATGACCGCATGGTGTCCGCCGAAGAACTCGAGATGGAACGGGTCGACGTCGAGGGTGTCGCCGGGGCTCACGACGGTGATCCGGTACCCCGCCGCGGCCCGGGCGACGCCCTCCGGACCGTAGATCGGGACCTCCGCGTTGAGCCGGAGGATGCGGTCGAGCTGGTCCGGTGTCCAGTGGTCGGCGTGCTCGTGCGTGATGACGACGGCGGCGACGTCGGCGACGTCCGGAAGCGGGTTCGTGTAGTTGCCCGGATCGACGATCAGCTTGCGGCCGTTCTTCTCCAGGGTCAGCGCCGCGTGTTCGTGCTTGGTGACTCGCATGCACCGAGTCAACCCGCTGCGGGATGCCGGGGCAACCCGCCCGCCGATCGCGTCCCGATTTGTCCGGCCGACAGCGGCATGGCATAATCGAACGGTTGCCTGACGGCCCCATCGTATAGCGGCCTAGTACGCCGCCCTCTCACGGCGGTAACGCGGGTTCGAATCCCGCTGGGGTCACCAACACCGAAAGCCCCCGGTCCTCCCGGGGGCTTTCGCGTTCCTGCCGACGGGTGTCGGGGTCAGGTCCTCGTGGCGGCGAGCTCCTCGCGGATGATGTCCGCGCCCGCGCTCAGCGCGCTCAGCTTCCGGAGCGCGACCTCCCGGGACAAGGGCGCCATGCCGCAGTTCGTGCTCGGGAGGAGCTTGTCCGCATCGACGAACTCGAGCGCGTTCCGGAGGGTGGCGGCGACCTCCTCCGGGGTCTCGACCGTCTCGCTCGCCACGTCGATGGCCCCGAGCATGACCTTCTTGCCACGGATGAGCTCGATGAGCTCCATGGGGACATGCGAGCGGTGGCACTCCAGCGAGACGATGTCGATGGCGGACCGCTGCAGGAGCGGGAACGATTCCTCGTACTGCCGCCACTGCGACCCGAGCGTCGCCTTCCAGTCGGTGTTCGCCGCGATCCCGTAGCCGTAGCAGATGTGCACGGCGGTCTCCGCGCGGAGCCCCTCCGCCGCCCTCTCCAGCGCCGCGACCCCCCAGTCCCGCACCTCGTCGAAGAAGACGTTGAATGCGGGCTCGTCGAACTGGATGATGTCGACCCCGGCCGCTTCGAGCTCTTTCGCCTCCTGATTGAGGATCGTCGCGAACTCCCACGCCAGCCTCTCGCGGCTCCGGTAGTGGTCGTCGTAGAGCGTGTCGACCATCGTCATCGGGCCGGGGAGCGCCCACTTGATCGGCTGATCGGTCTGCTCGCGGAGGAACTTCGCGTCATCGACGAACACGGAACGCTCGCGGCGGACCGCCCCGACCACGGTCGGCACGCTCGCGTCGTAGCGATCACGGATGCGCACGGTCTCACGGCGCTCGAAGTCGACGCCGCTGAGATGCTCGATGAACGTCGTGACGAAGTGCTGCCGGGTCTGCTCGCCGTCGCTGACGATGTCGATGCGGCCGTGGTGCTGTTCCTGGACCGCGATGCGCAGCGCATCCTGCTTGCCCTCGATCAGCGCGTCGCCCTGCAGCCGCCAGGGAGACCAGAGGGTCTCCGGCTGCGCGAGCCACGACGGCTTGGGCAGGCTGCCGACGATCGAGGTGGGCAATAGCGTGCGCATGATCGATGATCCTCCGCTGGTCATCCGACTGATGTGGGGTAGTTGGCGGCCCACTGCTCGAGGACGTCCATGTGCGGCTTCACGAAGTGCTCCTCCGTGTACCTCCCCTGCGTGATCGCGAGCTGACTGCGCTCGACGCGGTCGTAGGCGATCTGCGTCCGCGAGTAGTCCTGCTGCTCCAGGCTCGGCCGATAGACGACCGCGGCGGCCGAGTTCGCGTTGTAGATCTCCGGGCGATAGATCTTCTGGAACGTCTCCATCGTGCTGACGGTGCCGACGAGCTGCAGATCGGAATAGTCGCTGAGCAGATCGCCGCGGAAATAGAACGCGAGCGGCGCCACGCTGCCGGGTGGCATGAAGTACCGGACCTGCAGTCCCATCTTTCCGAAGTACACGTCGGTCAGCGAGAACTCGTCCTGCCGATACTCGACGCCGAGGACGGGGTGGTGGTTCTCGGTCCGACGATACGTCTTGCTGGTCGAGACGCTGATGCAGATCACGGGCGGCAGGGGGAAGCGTTCCCGGTACACGGCGGAGTCGAGGAAGTGCTGGAACAGCTTGCCGTGCAGATCGCCGAAGTCGTCGGGCACGGTGAACTCGGTCGCGGTCTCGTTGACCGCCGGCAGCAGCACGCTGAAGTCGAAATCGCGGACGTAGGACGAGAAGTTGTTCCCCACGATCCCGCGGCGGCGTTCGCCGGTCCGCCGGTCGAGGATGTGGATGTCCAGGATCTCGAGCAGCGGGAACTCCCGATCCTCGCCCTCCGCGGTGAACCGCAGCTCGACGGAGACGATCTCGAGCTCGACGGTGTAGCGGTCCCGGTTCGGATTGTCCCAGTGCGCGAGGTCGTTGAATCGGTGGTCGATCATCGTCAAGGCGTTGCGGAGGTTCTGCCGGCGGTGCTCGCCCCGGGCCAGGTTGGCGAAGTTCGTGGTGATCCGGGAGCTCTCCGACGGCGAGTAGTCCTCGTCGAAGCGGGTCGTGGTGATGCTGAACGTGAACTCGTTCGCCATGAGCGGCCAATCCGGTGGCTGATCGGCCGGGCTCGGCCGTGTGGAAGTCGGTGCATCCATCGTCGCGGCCCATCGCAGCCATCGAGAAACTTGACGCGGCTATGTCTATCTATAGGCTGTAGCTATGCCTCGCGGATCCAGCGGCATCACGCTGCAGCAGCTCCACTACTTCATCGAGGTCGCCGCGGAGGGGTCGATCAGCGCCGCGGCCGACCTGCTCTATGTCGCCCAGCCGACCATGTCCGCGGCGATGAAGGACCTCGAGAGCCGTGTGGGCCGCGCCCTCCTTCTCCGCTCCGCCCGCGGGGTGACGCTCACCGCCGACGGCGCGGAGTTCCTCGGGTATGCCAGGCAGGTCGTCGAGCAGGTGGCGCTCCTCGAGCAGCGCTACCTCGGCCGGCCGCCCTCGAGACGCCTGCTGGGAGTGTCGACGCAGCACTACTCCTTCGCCGTCGACGCGCTGGTCCGGATGGTGAAGGGCACCCGGGCGGCCGAGTACGAGTTCTCGTTGCGCGAGACCCGCACCTGGGACATCATCGAGGACGTCCGGACGCTCCGCAGCGAGCTGGGCATCCTCTACCGGAACGACTTCAACCGGAACGTCATCGACAAACTGCTCCGGGACTCCGGGCTCGCGTTCCGCCCGCTCTTCGTCGCCGCCCCGCACATCTTCATCTCCCGGAAGAACCCGCTCGCCTCTCGAGAACGCGTCACCCTCGCCGATCTCGCCGACCTGCCGCGGCTCACCTTCGACCAGGGGGCGAACAACTCGTTCTACTTCGCCGAGGAGATCCTCTCCACCTTGTCGAGCAAGCAGGAGATCCGGGTCTCCGACCGCGCGACCATCTTCAACCTCATGATCGGGCTCGACGGCTACACGATCTCGACGGGCATCATCAGCGACGACCTCGACCCGGAGATCGTCGCCATCCCGCTGGACGTGGACGAACGCATCGAGATCGGCTGGATCGGCCATTCCGCGATCCCGCTCACCGAGCAGGCGCAGCGCTACCTCGACGAACTGCGGGCCGTCGTCGCAGGCTTCGGCGTGGCGCTGCTCGGCTAGCCGCGCCGCTTCGTCAGTGCCCCGTGTGGCCCGGGATGACGGGCAGGTTCCCGAGGTCGTCGATGATCACGGCGTTCTGCACGGATGCCAGGATCGGGGTCACCACCACGCCGAGGATCAGCGCCGCGACCACGAGCACCCGGACCGACGGCGCGGCCGGCGCCGGGATGCCGCGCCGAGCCGCCCCGGCGGTCACGAGCGCGACCGGGACCACGACCGCGACCACGGTCGCCACGGCGAAGACGCTCGTGTGCGTCGGAGCGACGAGCAGCATCCCCGCGGCCAGGACGATGATGCAGATCCCGCCGGCGACCGCCGTACGCGGCGTCACCGGGCGTCCCGCTCGCAGCGCGCCGGCGCCCCATACGAGTGCTCCGAGCCCGAGCATCACCAGTCCGACGCCCATCGACCGTGCGCCGATCGAGCTCGTCGCCGACACGACGGCGCCCGCGCCCATCGCCGTCGCGACCAGGCCCGCCGCCCACGCCGCCGGCGACGCGCACGACAGGGACACCGACGTGCGGATCCCCGTCGTGCGCGCCGTGCTCACCACGCTCACGCCGCGGCCACGACCCGGTCGTCGCGGTCGGCGGCCAGCCCGACGGCCAGCAGCAGCACCGCGCTGGCGAGGTGCAGGAAGTGATCGGCCATGTTCAGCGCGAGGATGTTGGCAGCGGTGCCCACGAGGAAGAAGCCGACGATGCCGAGCAGCAGGTAGACGGCACCGACGGTGACGTTGGTGGCCTTGGCCGAGCGGACGCCGACGATGCCCGCCGCGAGCAGCGCCGCCCCGATCAGCAGGTGGGCGATGTTGTGCAGCGGGTTGACCTCGAACAGCCCGAGCAGCAGCCCGCCATCCGTGGCGACGACGGCGACCCCGCCGGTGACGGCGAAGCCGAGCAGCCCGACGACGAGGTACACGGCGCCGAAGATGACGGCGATCAGGCGATTGGGTGAAGAGCTCATGAGGACCTCCGTTGTGTCAGGGCGCGGCGGGCGCCGCGTCTGACTGGTGTTCGAGACGGCACCCGGATCGGATTGCGGTCCGTCGGGCTCGACCCGCTCAGCTCGGTATCGATATGAACGGCGCGCTCGTCGGCGCACCCGTGGGGGAGCCGCCCGCCGGCTCCACCGTCACCGCCATCACGTCGCCCTGCTGGAAGACCGCCTGGAACTGCGTCTCGGCCACGCCGGCGGCATCCGTCAGGAAGGTGCCGGCGGGGATGGCCTCGCCGTCGCGGACGAGCCACATCTCGAACGTCTGGTCCGAGGCGAGCGCCGGCAGGCCCTCGGTCTCCAGCGCGGCCTCGCCGAGCGACGCCGACCAGGAGGCGGTGGCGGTCCCGCCGTCCGCCAGGACGACCGTGGCCGTGCGCGCGTCCGGCGCGCGCTGGATCCGCTCCCATGCGGCCTGGTTCTCGGGACGGACGGCGAGGATGCCCGCGACGGTCGCGCTGAGGGCCAGGACGACGATGAGGCCGACCGATGCGGCGAGGGCGAGCCAGCGTCGCCGTGCCACGTGGCTGGGTCGCGGCGGGGTCTGTGCGATGCGCGCCAGGACGGCGTCACGCAGGGGCGTGGGCGGTGTCACCTCGGGGACCCGGTCCGCCAGGAGCGCGGCGGCGTCCGCCGCGTCGCGGAGATGGCGCTCCCATTCCGGGTGACTCGCCAGCGCGGCCGCCAGCGCGCGGTCGTCCTCGGGCGAGAGCGCATGGAGCGCCCGACCCGCGGCGAGCACGGCGAACTCGGACTCGGTCACCTCTCGCCTCCCATCGCGCGCCTCAGCCGGGCGAGGCCGTCCCGCATCCTCGTCTTCACCGTTCCCAGCGGCGCCTGCACCAGCGCGGCGATCTCGCTCTGGCTGTAGCCGCCGTAGTACGCGAGCGTGATCGCCTCACGCTGCGCGTCGGGCAGTCCCGCGAGCGCGGCCGCCACGCGCCGTCCCTCTATTCTCAACTCTGCATCCTCGGCGACGTCGTCGCGCATCGCCGCCACGTCCCGGAGCCCGACGCGTGCGTCCCGCGCGGCGCTCGCCTGCGCCGAGCGGACACGGTCGACCGCACGGCGGTGCGCGATGGTCAGGATCCAGGAGCGTCCTCGACCTCTGTTCGGAGTGAACCGCGCCGCGGATTGCCAGACCTCGAGGAAGACCTCCTGCAGCACCTCCTCGCTCTGCGCGCGATCGACGAGCACGCGGAGGATGAGGCCGAACACGCGAGGCGCGAGGGCGTCGTAGATGCGGCCGAAGGCGGCTCGGTCGCCGCCGGCGACGGCCTGGAGCAGCTCGCCGATGGGGTCGACGGAACCGGCGCCGTCCTCGGGCACCTCGAATCCGTCGATCACCATGCCTGTGCGTCCTCCTCGAGGCGGCCATCGCGAGGACGCGCCGGACGACAGCCTGGCATGCCCGCGTCGTCCGTGCCCCGGCATCCCTCGCGCGCCCGCGCGCCGGTACACTGATGCCCGCGAGGGGGAGTATCCCACCAGCACGAGCCCGTCATCACGAGCCGCATCGATGCGGCTCCGGGTCCGTGCCGCGGGCGACCGCGGGGAGAGACGCTCGAGGTACCTCCCTACCCGAAAGGCCTCGTATGGGCTTCGAGATCCCGCTCTGGTTCGCGATCGGCGCGCTGGCGGTGCTCGCCGTCATCCTGCTGGCCGATCTGCTGCTGATCCTGCGTCGGCCGCACATCCCGTCCGTGCGCGAGTCGAGCCTGTGGATCGCGTTCTACGTCGCCCTGGCACTCGTGTTCGCGCTCGTGCTGCTGTGGGTGACGGGGAGCCCCGACGCGGCCGGGCAGTTCGTCGCGGGGTGGCTCACCGAGTACAGCCTGTCGATCGACAACCTCTTCGTGTTCGTGCTGTTGATGGCGCAGTTCGCCGTGCCGCGCCGGTATCAGCAGGAGGTGCTGATGGTCGGCATCATCATCGCGCTCGTGCTGCGGGGGATCTTCATCCTCATCGGCGCCGCGCTCATCGAGAACTTGAGCTGGATCTTCTACGTGTTCGGCGCGTTCCTCGTCTACACGGCCTGGCGTCAGGCGTTCCCCGGCAAGGAGAAGGACGACGCCCAGACCGAGACCTGGATCGTCCGGTTCCTCCGGCGCTTCATCGACATCGCGGACCATTACGACGGCGCGAGACTGCGCACCACCGTGGCAGGGCGGCGCATGTTCACCCCGATGCTGCTGGTGTTCATGGCCATCGGGTTCACCGACCTCATCTTCGCCATCGACTCCATCCCGGCGATCTTCGGCATCACCCAGAACGCGTTCATCGTCTTCGCCACCAACCTGTTCGCCCTGATGGGCCTGCGGCAGCTGTACTTCCTGCTGGGCGGTCTCCTCGACCGCCTGCGCTACCTGCACTTCGGGATCGCCTTCATCCTCGCCTTCATCGGCGTGAAGCTGTTCCTGCACGCGCTGCACGCCAACGAGTTGCCGTTCATAGGCGGCGGTCACGGCGTCGAATGGGCGCCGGAGATCTCGACCTGGCTGTCGCTCGCGGTCATCGTCGTCGCCATGCTCGTCGCGACCGGGGCCAGCCTCATCGCCGGCCGGCGCGAGCGGACGCGGCCCGAGGCGTAGCCCCTCAGAACGCGGCGAGGTTCGCCCGCAGGCCGCCGTCGACGTAGCCGTCGCGCAGCAGCCCGCGGCGGCGCAGGATCGGCACCAGCCGGTCGAGCGTGCGGTGCACCGTCACCGGGTGCAGGTCGCCCCACAGCAGCACGCCGTCGTTGCCCCAGGAGGCGAGCTCCTCGATCAGGTCCGCGAACTCGTCCGCGGTGCCGACCATGCCGGAGCCGTCGCGCAGCCGCCCGGCGCGTGCGTGCGCCGCGAGGATCGTGCGCAGCGATGCGGTCTCGTCGTGGTCGCCGATCAGGCGCCGGATGCTGCCGTGCGAGACGTGGTCCGCGAAGACGGACACGTCGAGTGGCGCGTCCAGATCGAGCGCGGTGAGATCGGTCTCCAGATCGCTCGACTGGCGCTGGGCGATCCGCCGCAGCGCGGCGTCGTCCGGTGTCCGGGAGGCGGCGACGATCCGATCCGCCTCCTCGGGGGAGTCGACCAGCACGGGCTGCAGCGCGAAGAGGATGGTGACGTCCGACGGGCGGCGACCACGGGCGACGGCGGCGTCGTGGATGCGGGCACGGTACGAGCGGATGCTGGCCTCGTCGAGCGGGGAGATCGCGAGCTGGACGTCGGAGTTCGCGCCCGCGAAGCCGAGGCCGCGGCCCGAACCGCCGGGGGAGACGATGACAGGCTCGCCCGCGGGGAACGGGATCGCGTTGAGCGGGCCGTCGAAGGCGTAGTACTCGCCGCGGTGAGAGACCGGCTGCATCCGCGTCCCGTCCGCGTACCGTCCCGAGACCGGATCGGCGATCAGCGCCCCGTCGTCCCAGCTGCGCCACAGCGACCGCACGGCGCCGAGCCATTCCTCGGCGCGGTCGTAGGCCGCGTCGTGGCCGAGCGGTTCGGCGGTGCCGAAGTGCCGGGCGCTGCCGGTGTCGGTCACGACGTTCAGCCCGAAGCGGCCGGCGCTGAGGTGCTGCAGCGTCGCGAACTGCCGCGCGGCCGTGTACGGGAGGGAGGCGGCCGGGTTCACGGTCGGCACGACGCCCAGGTGCGCGGTGGCGGCGAACAGGTACGGTGCGAGCAGCAGCGGGTCGTGCTTCGGGCCGCCGAACGCATGCCGCACGCGCAGGTCGATGGTCTCGGCGGAGCCGAGCGAGGGCGCGTCCTCGATGACGAGCAGGTCGAAGCCCGCCTGCTCGAGCGTGCGGGCCGACTGCTGGTACAGGTCCGGCCTCGTCCAGTCGTAGCCCCAGTCGAGGTAGTCGTGACCCCAGCCGTGCGGTCCGAAGCCGCGCGCGAGGAACCAGCCGAAGTGCTGCGGCCGCGTCATCCCAGCACCTCGACCGTGCTCTCGGCCAGCGCGTGCGCGCTGACGCGGAGGGCGTGGTCGAGGTCTGCCAGCAGGTCGTCGATGTCCTCGATGCCGACCGACAGCCGCAGCGTGCCGGGGTGCACGCCCAGCGCGCGGCGGGCGTCCTCGGTGTGCTGCGAGTGGCTGGTGGAGCCAGGGTGCAGCACGAGGGAGCGGACGTCGCCGAGGTGCGTCATATGGGTGAACACCTCGACGGCCTGCACGAATCCTCGCGCGGCCGCCTCGCCGCCGTGCAGCGTGAACTGGAAGACGGCGCCGTAGCCGCGGGTCAGGTACCGCTCCGCGATGCGGTGATGCGGATGGGAGTCGAGCCCGGCGTAGTCCACCGACTCGACCTCCGGGCGGCCCTCGAGCCACCGCGCGACGGCCAGCGCGTTGCGGGACTGCTCGCGCACCCGCAGGCTCAGCGTCTCGATGCCCTGGGCGACCAGGAACGCGTTGAACGGCGACGGCGAGGGACCGAACCGGGGCGCGACCGTCTCCCGGACGTAGGCGATGCGTGCGCGGCCGCCGTGGCGCTCCGCCGGGCTCGGGCCGCCGGCGCGGGTGGCCGCGACCAGGTGGGGGAACAGGGGGCCGGAGCGGGCCGCGTCGAACCGCCCGTCGTCCACGATCACGCCCCCCAGCGCCGCGCCGTGGCCCGCCAGGAACTTGCTCGCCGAATGCACGACCACGTTCGCGCCGTGCTCGATCGGGCGCAGCAGGTACGGCGTCGCGAACGTGTTGTCGATCACCAGCGGGATGCCGCGCTCCTGCGCCACCGCGGCGATCGCGGCGATGTCGAGCACGTCGTTTCGGGCGTTCGCGATCGACTCGGCGAAGAACGCGCGGGTGCCGGTGTGGGACGCCGCACGCCAGGCGTCCGGGTCCTCGATGTCCTCGACGAAGCTGACCGTGATGCCCAGACGCGACAGGTTGTCCAGCAGCAGTCCGCGGCTGCCCTCGTAGATGTGGGTGGACGCGACGACGTGATCGCCGGCGCCCAGGAGGCCGAGCAGCGCGACGGCGACGGCGGCCTGCCCGCTCGCGACGAAGACCGCATCCGTTCCGCCCTCCAGGGCGGCGAGCTTGCGCTCGAGCGCGTCGATCGTCGGATTGCCGGTCCGGGTGTACCCGAATCCGGTGCCCTCCTGGAAGTGGCCGGCGGCGCCGTCGAAGTCGTCGAACGTGAAGCCGGCGGTGAGGAACAGCGGCACGGCGCGCGGCGATGCGGCAGCCCAGTCGGCGCCGGCATGCACCTGGCGGGTCGTGAAACCTGGCTCGGCGGATGCGGCGGACGGGGATGCGGACATGGGGGACCTTTCGAGAACGCGTCCGTTCAGCGTCGCATGCGCCGGGCGGCGAGCCGGAATCGGTCGAAACAGTGCGACACCCGGCGGAACGCGTCGTGTGTCAGCGCGACTCGATCAGCGTGCCGTCGGTGCCGAAACGGCGCCAGTGGCTCGCGGAGATGACGACCGGGTCGGCCGTGGGATCGCGCACGAGGAGCGCGGAGTCGTCGTCGAGGAACCAGACGGGCTGGCGCGTCCGGGCGGCGCCGCGCGCGGCCCGGACCTCGGCGTCCGCCGGCATCCAATCGGCTCCGAGGTGTCCCATGAAGAACCAGTCGAAGAGCGGCACGGCGGGCGCGGCAGCATCGAGTCCGAACAGGTCGAGCTCGTCCTGATCGTCGAAGGCCTCCGGCCAGCGACCCAGCAGACGCGGGAAGATCATCGACCCCGCGCTCCATCCGACGTACACCTTCTCTTCGAGCAGTTCCGCGAGGACGGGTGCGAGGTCGGTCGCCGTCCAGGCGTGCGCCAGCCACAGGTTGCTGCCGCCGTAGCCGAGAATCACGTCTGCCGATCTCAGCCGCGACTTGACAAGCGCCCGCGGTCCGGCGAAGAGCGACACCACGTCCAACTCCGCCCAACCGAGCGCGCACAGCCCCTCGAGGTGCTCGACGAGCGTCGAGCTGTCACCGGGGAGCCCGAGGATCGCGTCGATCACGACGACGACACGGGAGTCCGCGATCGGCTTGCCGAGGAGATCGACGAGCGCGTCCCGGATGAGTGGGTTCCCGACCCCGTTGGATGTGAGGAGCATCCGCACCGACCAAGACTAGAGCAGATAGGCACGGAAGCCCGATCAGCACCGGCGCGGGCGGGCCCACGCGCGGTCGCGGGCCGTCCGCTTCCTGCGGGGCTGAGCTCGGTCTCGGGCGCAGGATCCCCGCGGGAGGTGGCGGATTCCGAGAGAGACGTCACCGCGCGAGACCGAGGAACGCCATGACGGCGCGCTCGACCTCGGCCAACTGTTCGGCCGACAGCCGGCCGACACGAGTGTTGACGTTGGCCCGCCGGACGGTCGTCAGCTTGTCGATCATGATGTCGCTATCTCGTTCGAGGCCGGAAAGATCGCCGCCGACGACCCGCACCCGCAGGAGTGGAGCGTCGACGAGGATGCTCGTCAACGGCAACACCGTCACGGAGTGCGTGCCTTCGAAGGCATCATCCTGGAAGATCAATGCCGGGCGTGGCTTCGAGGCGTAGACACCGCCCGTGACGGTCCACAGTTCGCCTCGGATCACTCCTCGTCCCAAGGCACGGAGATCGCTTCGACGAATGCCTGCTCATCGCTGTGCCGGTCGGCGGCAGCCACGAGCGCCGCCTGACGACGCGCCTCCGTCGCGAACGCCGGGGTCCGCACGTCGGGCACCCAGATCTGCACCGGGCGGAACCCTCGCTCCCGCATCCGGCGCCGATACTCGCTCACCCGCTCACGCACGGCCATGCCGATATTGTTACATGTAACAGAGGGCGCCGCAATACCGCCCGACCCAGGTCCGGCACATCGCCGACACCTCGCTCTGGAATCCGACATCTTGGAACCTGGTCCCACGTGCAGATCGATGTCGGAACCCCGGGGTAGCGTGAGGGATGTCAGAAAGTCGCACGGTGCCCCTCGGTGCGACCCGGGTTCCGCGTTCGCGCGGCAGCACTCTGGAGTCGAAGATGGGCAGCGTCCGAACGGCCGGCGCCGACACCGCCGAGGTCGATGCGCTGGTGTGCGAGCTGGAGGCGGCGCACCGCGCGATCGCGGCGGCACAGGCCTGGGAGTCGAAGGTCCTCGCCCGGGCCGCCGAGGTGGTGGTCGCGCGCACCGAGCGGGCGCATGCCCGGGCCGAGGAGGCGTTGCGCCGCGGCGATCGGCACGTGCCGGATGCGGACATGCCGCTGCGTGAGATGAGCGCCGAGCTGTCGGCCGCGCTCCGGCTCTGCGACCGCGCGGTGCAGCGCCGGATGGGCGACGCGTGGTCGATGGCGGAGAAGTTCCCGTCGACTCTCGCGGCCTGGGAACGGGGCGAGATCGACGCCGGCCACGCTGCCGCCGTCCTCGCCGCCGGCAGAGACCTGCCCGCATCGCTCCGTGCAGGTTACGAAGACCGGATTCTCGAGGTCGCCCGGTTCGAGAGCGCGAACCGGCTCCGCTCCATCGCCCCGGCGATCGCCGCGAGGATCGACCCCGTCGGCGCCGCCGAACGCATCGCCGAACGCCGCGCCGACCGCGACGTCTGGGTGCGAAACCTGGGCGACGACATGGCACGCCTGACCGCCGACCTGCCGGCCACGCTCGCGCACGCCATCGTCGACCGTCTCACGGAGATGGCGCATCGCGTGCAGGGGACGGACGAGGACGGCGATCGTGCCGGCGCAGCGGACCCGGGCGACGGCGCCGCCGCCGCGGACGGCAGGTCCGGCAGCGGCGCGGAAGCCGAGTACCCGGCCACCCCCACGCTCACCACGACGCCTCGCGGTTTCGAGCCCGACGGCGGCGCGTGCGTCGACGGGGACGCCGACACGCGTCGCATCGGCCAGGTGCGCGCCGATCTGCTCGCCGACCTGCTGCTCGCCGGCGCCCCGGTCGCGCACGGCGACGGGATCGACGCGATCACCGGCCACGTGCAGGTCACCGTTCCCGCGCTGTCCCTGGCCGGTGTCGGCTCGACGCCGGCGCTGCTCGCCGGGAGCGGACCGATGGATCTGGAGACGGCACGCCGCCTGGCGCACGGCGCTCCCGGATGGGATCGCGTGCTGACCGACCCCTATACCGGGGCGGTGCTGGCCGTCGACCGCTACCGGCCGAACGCCGACCTGGGGCGATTCCTCCGCGCCCGCGACGAGCGCTGTCGGTTCCCGGGCTGCGTGCGCCCGGCACGCGGCTGCGACGTGGATCACAACGAAGACGCTGCTCTCGGCGGCGCCACGTGCGACCACAACCTCTGCCACCTCTGCCGACGGCACCACAGCCTGAAGCACGCGACGCCCTGGCGTGTCCGTCAGCGCCGCGGCGGCGTCATCGAGTGGACCTCGCCCGTCGGCCGTCGCTATGTCGACCGCCCGCCCGCGACCGTGCGTTTCGTCCCCGACCCGGACGCCGCGCCGAAGCCCGATCCGGAGCCACCGCCATTCTCGCCGCCGTTCCCCTTCTGACGCTCCCGGGCCGTCGGCCGGCCCTCGCGGCCGTAGCGGAAGCGCGGTGGTAGTCTGGGCGGGTGCGGATCGCTCGTCTTCTCCTTAGCGGCCGCGACGGGTGCTGATTCCAAGCCTGACTCGTCGCGGAGTTCGTCGCGGGCTTGAACCCCCCTCTCACGGAGACCCACAGACATGAGCATCGCTGCATCCGACATCCCCGAGCGTCCGCGCACCCTGGCCGAGAAGGTCTGGGACGACCACCTCGTCGTCAAGGGCGAGAACGGCGAGCCCGACCTCATCTACATCGACCTGCACCTCGTGCACGAGGTCACCAGTCCGCAGGCGTTCGACGGGCTGCGCGCCGAGGACCGGCCGGTCCGCCGGCTCGACCTGACGATCGCCACCGAGGACCACAACACCCCGACGCTCGACATCGACAAGCCGATCGCCGACCTGACGAGCCGGACCCAGATCGAGACGCTGCGCCGCAACGCCGCCGAGTTCGGCGTGCGCATCCATTCGCTGGGCGACCGGGAGCAGGGCATCGTCCACGTCGTCGGCCCGCAGCTGGGCCTGACGATGCCGGGCATCACGGTGGTGTGCGGCGACAGCCACACCTCGACCCACGGCGCGTTCGGCGCCATGGCCTTCGGCATCGGCACGAGCGAGGTCGAGCACGTGCTGGCGACGCAGACGCTGCCGCTGAAGCCGTTCAAGACCATGGCCATCACCGTCGAGGGGACGCTGCGGCCCGGCGTCACCGCCAAGGACATCGTCCTGGCCGTCATCGCCAAGATCGGCACCAACGGCGGTCAGGGCTACGTGCTCGAGTTCCGCGGCAGCGCCATCCGTGCGCTGTCGATGGAGGGGCGCATGACGATCTGCAACATGTCGATCGAGGCCGGGGCCCGAGCCGGCATGGTCGCGCCCGACGAGACGACGTTCGCCTACGTGAAGGACAAGCCGCACGCGCCGCAGGGGCAGGACTGGGAGGATGCGGTCGCCTACTGGCGCACGCTGCCCAGCGACGAGGGCGCCGTCTACGACGCCGAGGTGTTCCTGGACGCGAACGAGCTGGAGCCGTTCGTCACCTGGGGCACCAACCCCGGCCAGGGCGTGTCGCTGAGCGACGTCGTGCCCTCGCCGGACGACTTCTCCGACGCGAACGACAAGGTCGCGGCGCAGCGTGCGCTGGAGTACATGGACCTGGTGCCCGGCACACCGCTGAAGGACGTGCCGGTGGACGCCGTGTTCATGGGCTCCTGCACGAACAGCCGCATCGAGGACCTGCGCGCGTTCGCCTCCGTCGTGAAGGGCCGTACGAAGGCCGAGAACGTCCGGGTGATGGTCGTCCCGGGCTCGGCGCGGGTGCGTCTGGAGGCCGAGGCCGAGGGCCTGGACAAGGTCTTCATCGACTTCGGCGCGGAATGGCGCTTCGCCGGCTGCTCGATGTGTCTGGGCATGAACCCCGATCAGCTCGCTCCGGGCGAGCGCTGCGCCTCGACGAGCAACCGCAACTTCGAAGGCCGTCAGGGCAAGGGCGGCCGCACCCACCTGGTCTCGCCGCTCGTCGCGGCGGCGACCGCGGTGCGCGGCACGCTGTCGAGCCCGAGCGATCTGGAGCCGGCGGATCCGCACATCATCAGCTCGGCGGGCGAGAAGGTCGAGGCCTGACATGGAGAAGTTCACCACCCACACCGGCGTCGCCGTGCCCTTGCGCCGCTCCGCCGTCGACACGGACCAGATCATCCCCGCCGTGTACCTCAAGCGCGTCACCAAGACCGGCTTCGACGACGCACTGTTCGCCAGCTGGCGGCAGGACCCTGGCTTCGTGCTGAACCAGCCCGCCTACCGCGCGGGCTCGGTGCTGGTCGCCGGTCCCGACTTCGGCACCGGGTCCAGCCGTGAGCACGCCGTCTGGGCGCTGCGCGACTACGGTTTCGCGGCCGTGCTCAGCCCGCGGTTCGCCGACATCTTCCGCGGGAACGCGGGCAAGCAGGGCCTGCTGGCCGGTGTCATCGGCGAGTCCGACCTGGAGGCGCTGTGGGCGGCGATCGAGGCGCAGCCGGGCGTCGAGATCACGGTCGACCTCGAGGTGCGCGAAGCGCGGCTGGGCGAGCTCCGGGTCGGTTTCGAGATCGACGATTACACTAGGTGGCGGCTTCTGGAGGGGCTCGACGACATCGGGCTGACACTCCGGAACGAAGACAAGATCGCCGCCTACGAGGCGCGACGCGAATCCTGGAAGCCGCGGACGCTACCCGTCCCCCCGCTCCCCGCACAGTGAGGCAAGCCCCTATGACACTCCTCGGCGAAACCGACACCGCAGCAGGCAAGAAGGGTTCCGAGGGGGAGGTCCTGGCGATCCGGGGAGGCCGGGCGCTGTCCGGCACCGTCGAGGTCAAGGGCGCCAAGAACCTCGTCACCAAGGCGATGGTGGCCGCTCTGCTCGGCGAGGAGCCCAGCGTGCTGCGCGACGTGCCCGACATCAGCGACGTCGCGGTGGTGCGTTCGCTCCTGGAGGTGCACGGCGTGCGCGTCGAGGAAGGGCCCGAGCCCGGCTCGCTGCGATTGGATCCGAGCGAGGTCGAGTCGGCGCACTTCGAGGAGATCGACGCGCATGCGGGTGCCTCCCGCATCCCGATCCTGTTCTGCGGCCCGCTGCTGCACCGGCTGGGCCAGGCGTTCATCCCCGACCTCGGCGGATGCCGCATCGGCGACCGTCCGATCGACTTCCACCTCGATGCGCTCCGCAAGTTCGGCGCGGTCGTGGAGAAGCAGCCCAGCGGCATCCGACTGTCGGCGCCGAACGGCCTGCGCGGTGCGAACATCCATCTGCCGTACCCCAGCGTGGGCGCGACCGAGCAGGTGCTGCTGACGGCGGTACGCGCGACCGGCACCACCGAGCTGCGCAACGCGGCCATCGAACCCGAGATCATGGACCTGATCGCGGTGCTGCAGAAGATGGGCGCCATCATCTCCTACGAGCCGAACCGCGTGATCGTCATCGAGGGCGTCGCGGGGCTGCGCGGCTACGACCACCGCGCCATCTTCGACCGCAACGAGGCCGCCAGCTGGGCGTGCGCCGCGCTGGCCACCGACGGCGAGATCTTCGTCGGCGGCGCGCGGCAGCAGGAGATGCTCACGTTCCTGAACGTGGTGCGCAAGGTCGGCGGCGACTTCGACGTGCGCGAGGACGGCATCCTGTTCGGTCGCGGCGGCCGGCTGCGCGGCGTGACCGTCGAGACCGACGTGCACCCGGGGTTCATGACCGACTGGCAGCAGCCGCTGATCGTCGCGCTCACCCAGGCCCACGGCCGCTCGATCGTGCACGAGACGGTGTACGAGAACCGCTTCGGCTTCACCGACGCGCTCGTGAAGATGGGCGCGAGGATCCAGGTCTACCCGAACGGGCTGCAGGAGGGCCCGCGCCGGGTGCCGCGACGTTCGCTCGAGCAGGCCGCGGTCATCGAAGGCCCCACGCCGCTGACGGCCGCGGACATCACCGTGCCCGACCTGCGCGGCGGGTACAGCCACGTCATCGCGGCGCTCACGGCGTCCGGGGTGTCGACGGTGCGCAACATCGGCATCATCCGCCGCGGCTACGCCGACTTCCTCGACAAGCTCTCCGGGCTCGGCGCCGACTTCGACGTGATCGGCTGATGGGCCAGCGCCTGCGCAAGCGACTCGTCGATCGCGAGAAGTCGCGGCCGAGCCTGTTCTGGCTGCTCGGCGGCATCATCGTGCCGGTGCTCGGCATCTTCGTGAAGATCGAGATCCTCGGCGAGGAGAACCTCCCCGAGGAGGGCCCGTTCGTCCTCGCCCCCAACCACTACAGCGAGATCGATCCGCTGATCGTCGCGGTCGCGGTGTGGCGGCTGGGACGTGCGCCCCGTTTCATGGCGAAGGAGAGCCTGTTCCGGGTCCCCGTGCTCGGACCCGCGATGCGCGGCACCGGCATGGTCCCGGTGGCGCGGGCGAGCTCGTCGGTCGCGGCAAAGCAGACCCTCGACACCGCCACGCACCTGGCCGAGCACGGCGCCGGCGTGATCGTGTATCCGGAGGGCACCCTGACCCGCGACCCCGATCTGTGGCCGATGCGCGGCAAGACCGGCGCGGCGCGCCTGGCCCTGGTCGGCGACATCCCGCTGATCCCGGTCGCGCAGTGGGGCGCGCAGGAGGTGTTCCCGCGCTACGGCAGGATGCGGTTCTGGCCGCTGCGCAAGCCGATCCGGTTCCTCGTCGGCGCACCGCTCGACATCTCCGAGGAGCGGGCGCAGGCGAACCTCGCCTGGGTGCAGACACGGGTCACGGCCCGTCTGATGGACCGCATCGCCGAGCTGCTCGCGCAGCTGCGCGGCATCCCCGCTCCGGCCGTGCGCTGGAACCCGCACGACCACGGCCAGAAGGAGACGGGGCGCCTTGAGCCGGAGAGCTGACCCCGCCCGCCCCCGGGTCGCGGTGCTCGGCGCCGGCAGCTGGGGGACGACGTTCGGCAAGATCCTCGCCGACGGCGGCGCGTCCGTCATGATGTGGGCCCGCCGCCCGGAGCTCGCGGCGGAGATCCGCACCGCACGGCGCAACAGCGCCTACCTGCCGGGCATCAACCTGCCGAAGGGCATGACCGCCACCGCCGACCTGGCCGTCGCGGTCGACGGCGCCGAGCAGATCTACCTCTCCGTGCCGAGCCAGGCGCTGCGCGAGAACCTCACGGTCCTTCGCCCGCTGGTCGTGGGCACCGAGGCGCCGATCGTCTCGCTCATGAAGGGCGTCGAGAAGCGCACCGGCCTGCGCATGAGCGAGGTCATCGAGCAGGAGCTCGCCTGCGATCCCGACCGCATCGCGGTGGCCAGCGGCCCGAACCTGGCGCTGGAGATCGCGCAGGAGCAGCCCACCGCGGCCGTCATCGCCTCCACGAGCCTCGCCACCGCCGAGGCGGTCGCACGCCGCGCGCGCAACGGCTACTTCCGCACCTTCGTGAACACCGACGTCATCGGCACCGAGTTCGGCGGCGTGCTCAAGAACCTCATCGCCGTGGCGATCGGCATCGTGGACGGCGTCGGCTACGGCGAGAACACGAAGGCGTCGATCATCACGCGCGGGCTCGTCGAGATGACCGACTTCGCGGTCGCGCACGGTGCGCAGCCCGAGACCCTGCAGGGCCTGGCGGGACTGGGCGACCTGATCGCGACCTGCCAGTCGCCGCTCAGTCGCAACAACACCGCCGGGCGCCTGCTCGGCCAGGGATACAGCTTCCAGGACGTCGTGGACAACATGCAGCAGACCGCGGAGGGGCTCGGCTCGGTCGCCCCGATCCTGCAGCTGGCGAAGGGCATCGGGGTGGAGATGCCGATCGTCGAGCAGGTCAAGCGCGTGCTCGACGGCACCATGGACCCGCGGGAGATCGCGCCGCACCTGACCACGGACGACGACACCCCGCAGGGGGAGAGGACGCAGCATGGACAAGCCGGCAGTGGTGGTGCTCTTCGGCGGGCGCTCGAGCGAGCACTCGATCAGTTCCGCCACGGCGGGCGGGGTGCTGCGGGCGATCGACCGTGACCGCTACCGGGTGATCCCGGTCGGGATCACCCGTCAGGGCGCGTTCGTGCTGGAGGCCGACGACCCCGACCGGTTCGCGCTGGATCCCGTGCACCTGCCGGAGGTCGTCGACAACGGCACCCGGATCCTGTGGCCGGACTCGGCGGCGACGCGTGAGCTCCGGGTGTCGGATTCTCAGGGCGTGCGTTCGCTGGGCGTCGTCGACGTCGTCTTGCCGATCCTGCACGGCCGCTTCGGCGAAGACGGCACGATCCAGGGCCTGCTGGAGCTGCTCGGCCTGCCCTACGCGGGCTGCGGCGTGCTCGCATCGGCGCTGGGCATGGACAAGAACGCGACCAAGAGCGTCCTGCGAGCGGCCGGCGTGCCCGTCGTGCCCTCTGTGTCCGTGACCCGTCGTGACGTGGATCGTGACCGTGACCTGTGGCTTCGCCGTATCCGCGGCCTCGGGTGGCCGGTGTTCGTGAAGCCCGCGCGAGCGGGATCCAGCGTCGGGGTGTCGAAGGTGGAAGACGAGGGCGGCCTCGACGCGGCGTGGGAGGTCGCCTTCGCCGAGGACGACACCGTTCTTGTCGAACAGGCCATCGTCGGCCGTGAGCTGGAGTGCGGCGTGCTTCCCGGCCGGGATGGCGGCGACACGCGAGTGAGCGTGCCGGGGGAGATCGTGATCACCGGACGCGACTTCTACGACTTCGAGGCGAAGTATCTGAACGCCCCCGGCGTCGACCTGGTCTGCCCCGCCGACCTGCGCGAGGGGGAGACGGCGGAGATGCAGCGCATCGCGGCCAGGGCCTTCGAGGCGCTCGGCGGCGAGGGGTTGGCACGCGTCGACTTCTTCTTCACCGGCACCGACTTCTATGTCAACGAGATCAACACGATGCCCGGGTTCACGCCCATCTCGATGTTCCCGAAGTGCTGGATCGCGTCCGGCATGACCTACCCGGAGCTGATCTCGGAGCTCATCGACACCGCGCTCGAGCGCGGCGCCCGCTAGGAGTCGGGGCGGTCGGTGCACGCGGCATCGACCGGCAGCTTGCCCACGAGCGGCGCGAGGGCGTCGAGGGTGTCGAAGCTGGAGACGACGTCGTAGTCCAGGTACACCTCCACCGCGGGCGTGCGGCCGAACGTGGTGAACCGGTAGTACGGCGCCTCGCTGTCATCGATGAGCCAGTCGACCCCGTCGACGGTCTGGCACGGCAGCGTCGACGCGCCGGGCGGCGTGACCCCGCACGACACGATGATGCTCGCCGGATCCCCCCACGCGCCGGTCGCCTGCGCGTCGGTCCACCGGCGCGCCTGTCCGTCGAGCGTCGACGGCAGGTAGGCCGTGATCTGCGCGCACAGCGGATCGTTCGCGTCCGGAGCGGCCTGAAGGGACACGGTGCTCGCGCACCCGGCGAGCGTGCCGACGGCGACGGATCCGGTCGCCACGAGCACGGCGAGGCGGCGGCGTCGGGTCACCCGTCAAGGCTAACCCGACGCCGCGACGACGCCCGCCCGATACCGTGGAGGCATGCACGCACGCACGGTCGGACAGGCCGGGGAGACCGAGGTGCTGCGCCGCATCCTCGCGCGCCTCGCCCCGAGCACCGCGGAGGTGGGCCCGGGTGACGACGCCGCCGTGCTGCGCGTGGCGGGCGGGCGTGTCGTCGCCAGCACCGACACCCTCGTGCACGGCCCCGACTTCCGGCTCGCGTGGTCGAGCGGCCACGACCTCGGCTGGAAGGCCGCGGCCGTCAACCTCGCCGACATCGCGGCGATGGGAGCCCGGCCGATCGCGCTGCTCGTCGCGCTCACGATGCCGGACGACACCCCGGTCGCCTTCGTCGAGGACCTCGCGGACGGGCTCCGGCAGGCCTGCCTGTCCCTCGCGCCCGGCTGCGCCGTCGAAGGCGGCGACCTCGCCGCATCCGACACGCTCACGATCGCGGTGACGGCCCTCGGGACCCTCGACGGACCCGCGGTGCGGCGCTCCGGCGCCCGCCCCGGCGACATCGTCGCCCTCGCCGGCCACGCCGGGCTCGCCGCGCACGGCCTGCAGATCCTGTTCGAGCGGTTCCGGGACGTCGACGGCCACGCCGTCCCCGTCGACCCCGCCGTCCTGACGCCGGCCGAGCGCCGCGCGGTCGCGGCGCAGGTGCGTCCGGAGCCGCCGATCGCGCTCGGCCACGCCGCCGCGCACCAGGGCGCCACGGCCATGATGGACGTGTCGGACGGCCTGGTGCTCGACGCGACCCGCTTGGCGATCGCTTCCCGGGTCTGCCTGGAGCTGGCCACCGCGGCGCTCGGCGGCGACCCGCTCGCCCTGATCGGCGGCGAGGACCACGCCCTGCTCGCGACGTTCCCCCGCGACGCCGTGCCGGCCGGGTTCCGTGCCATCGGACGGGTCACGCCGCACGGCGCGCATCCGGTGCTCGTCGACGGCGAGGCGCCCACCTGCCGGGGCGGCTGGGACCCCTACTCCGACTGGGACCAGGCGCGCGGCTGAGCCCACCACACGACCGTGTCGCCGTAGACGCGGTCGCGCACCGGCTCGAGCCCGGCGTCCGCCCACTCCGGCTCCGCGGAGCGGCGGGCGCGCTCGACCACGACCAGCGCGTCCCCGGCGAGCAGCCCCGTCAGGGCCCGCAGGTCGGTGCCCAGCGGGGCGTCCGCGAGATCGTACGGCGGATCCGAGAAGACGAGGTCGAACGGCCCCGTCGCCGCCCGCAGGAACGCGCGGACCTCGGTGCGGTGGACGCGTGCCGGCGCGCCGACGACTCGGGAAACCCGCTCCGCGTTCCGCGCGGCGACCGTCGCCGCCGGGCCCGCCTTCTCGACCAGGTCGACACCCGCCGCCCCGCGGCTGAGCGCCTCCAGCCCGAGCGCGCCCGAGCCGGCGTACAGATCGAGCACGCGGGCGCCGCGCAGGGCGTCCGCGGTCTCGAGCGCGCCGAACATCGACTCGCGCACGCGCTCGCTGGTGGGACGGGTGCCGCGCGCGGGGACGTCGAGTCTGGTCCCGCCCGCGATCCCCGCGATGATCCGGGTCACCGTCCCACCCTAGTCAGGGCGTGTCGGCGCCCCGTCCTAGACTTCAGCCGTGACCGTGACCCTCGACAGCCGGCTCGACGCCGTCGTGGGCGGCAAGACCGCGTCCGTGCTGGCGCGGGCCTTCGGCATGCGCACGGTCGGCGACGCGCTGGCGCACTATCCCCGGCGTTACGCGCGCCGTGGCGAGCTGACGCCGATCGCCTCGCTCGTCGTCGGCGAGCAGGTCACGATCGTCGCGCAGGTCAGGCAGGTGCGCGAACGACGGATGCAGAGCCGTCCCGGCAGCATCCTCGAGGTCACGATCACCGACGGCGACGGCGAGGTCCAGCTCACGTTCTTCAACCAGAGCTGGCGGGCCAAAGAGCTCACCCCGGGCCGACGGGGCATCTTCTCCGGCAAGGTCGGCGCGTACCGGGGCGGCGTCCAGTTCGCGCACCCGGACTACCAGCTGTTCGACGGCGGCGCCGATCCGGCCGAGCTGCCGGCGCTGGGAGTCGAGCCGGCCTCCGCACCGCTTCGGATCGGGCTGTCGGAGGTCACCGCCCGAGAGTTCGCCGACCGGCCGATCCCGATCTATCCGGCCACCGCCGCGTTGCCGACGTGGACGATCGCGCGCGTGATCGACCATCTGCTGACCGTGATCGACGATCCGCCGGACCCGTTGCCGCGCGAGGTCCGGGAGCGCCAGGCGCTGCTGCCCTTCCGCAGCGCGCTCGAGCGCATCCATCACCCCGACACCGAGGCCGACGTCGCCGAGGCGCAGTTCACGCTGCGCTGGCACGAGGCCCTCGTGCTGCAGACGGCGCTGCTGCAGGAGCGGCAGGCCGTCCGCGCACTGGTGGCGACGCCGCGTCCGGCCGGCGACCTGCTCGCCCGCTTCGACGCCGCGCTTCCCTTCGCGCTGACCGCCGACCAGGCGACGGTCGGCGACCGCATCGCCGCCGACCTCGTCGGCCCGTGGCCCATGAACCGGCTGGTGCAGGGCGAGGTCGGCTCCGGCAAGACCCTCGTGGCCCTGCGCGCCATGCTGCAGGTCGCGCAGAGCGGAGGCCAGAGCGCGCTCATCGCCCCGACCGAGGTGCTCGCCGCGCAGCACCTCCGCTCGATCAGCCGGATGCTCGGCCCCGAGCTCGCGCCGCTGCTGATGCCGACCCTGCTCACCGGGCAGCTGACGACCGCCGAGCGCCGCAAGGCGTCCTTGCGCGTCGCATCCGGTCAGGCGCTGATCGTGGTGGGCACGCACGCGCTGCTGGGGGAGAAGACCACTTTCGCCGACCTCGCCCTCGTGGTCGTCGACGAGCAGCACCGGTTCGGGGTCGAGCAGCGCGAGGCCCTGCGTGCGAAGGGCACGAGCCCGCACGCGCTGGTCATGACGGCGACCCCGATTCCGCGCACCGTCGCGATGACCGTGTTCGGCGACCTCGACGTGTCCGTCATCCGCACCATGCCCGCCGGCCGCGCCGGCATCGAGACCTTCGTGGCGCCGCTGGCCGAGCGGCCGGAGCTGTTCGCGCGCGTCTTCGACCGGGCGGCCGACGAGATCGCGCAGGGCCGCCAGGCGTTCGTGGTGTGCTCCGCGATCGACACGGATCAGCCCGAGCCCGAGGAGGAGCCCGACACCGACCTGGTGCGGCCCGACGAGGTCGGCCCCCCGTCGGTGGCCCGATGGGGCGTGGTGCAGGTCGCGGCGCTGCTGGCCACGCACTACCGGCTGGCCTCCGCGCGTGTCGAGACGCTGCACGGGCGGATGCCGGCGGAGGAGAAGGACCGTGTCATGCGCGCCTTCGCCGCCGGCGAGATCGACGTGCTGGTGGCGACCACCGTGATCGAGGTCGGCGTCGACGTGCCGAACGCGTCGACGATGATCGTGATGGATGCCGACCGCTTCGGCGTCTCGCAGCTGCACCAGCTGCGTGGCCGGGTGGGACGCGGCGAGGTGCCGGGTCTGTGCCTGCTCGTCACCGACGCCGGCCTGCGCAGCCCGGCGCGGGCCCGCGTGGAGGCGGTGGCCGAGACGCTCGACGGGTTCGCCCTCGCCGAGGTCGACCTCCAGCTGCGGGGCGAGGGGGACGTGCTCGGCGCGATGCAGTCCGGTGTCCGTTCGTCCCTGCGCCTGCTGCGCGTCGTGACCGACGCCGACCTCATCGGCGCGGCGCGCCAGGCCGCCGAGGAGCTCCTCGAGGCCGACCCGACGCTGTCGAGCCACCCCGGCCTGGCGCAGGCCATCGAGCGGCGGCTCGATGTGACCGAGCGCGCGGCGCTCGCGAAGAACTGACCGTTACGCTGTGACCGTGAGCAACCGGATCGCCGTCGTCCCGGGGTCGTTCGACCCGCCGACGCTCGGCCACCTCGACGTCATCCGCCGCGCCGCGGACCTCTACGACCAGGTCCACGTCGTCGTCGTCCACAACCCCGGCAAGGAGGCGATGCTGCCGATCGCGCAGCGTCTCACCCTGCTGGAGCAGTCGGTCGCCGAAGCCGGCATCGCGGCCGATCACGTGATCGTCGCGTCGTGGAGCATGGGACTGCTCGTCGACTACGCGACCGACGTCGACGCGGGGGTGCTGGTCAAGGGCATCCGGTCCCAGGTCGACGTGACCTACGAGGCGCCCATGGCGCTCGTGAACCGGAACCTCGCGAACGTCGAGACCGTGTTCCTGCTGCCCGATCCGGCGCACGCCCTGGTCTCCAGCTCGCTCGTGCGCCAGGTGGCCGCGCTCGGCGGCGACGTGTCGCCGTACGTTCCCGCGGTCGTCGCGCGCTTCCTGGACACCGGCCACCGCGGCTGAGCGATCGGTAGACTCCCGTGGTGAGAACCCGTAGGCCCGGCCCGTTCGCCGTCAACGTCCGCGACATCGAGCACCGCCCCGGCCACATGCGCGAGACCTCGTTCGAGGTCACCCTCTCGGAGAAGTGGGGGGAGGGACTCGTCGCCGTCGACGCCGGCGAGACGCTCGGCGTCGACGTGCGTCTCGAGTCGGTGCACGAGGGCATCCTCGCGTCCGGCGACGTCCGGGCCCGCTACACCGGCGAGTGCGGACGGTGCCTGATCGAGGTCGACGGGCCCGTCGAAGTCGAGTTCCAGGAGCTTTTCGCGTATCCTGGAGAGGAAGCGAACGACTTCGAGGTTCAAGACGACCACGTGGATCTTGAAACTCTGGTCAGGGATGCGATCGTCCTCTCGCTTCCGTTCCAGCCGGTGTGCCGGCCTGACTGCCCGGGGCTCGACCCCGTCACGGGCGAACGTCTGGCCGACAGCCCGAAGCAGACGCCAGTTCAGACCCGCGATCCACGCTGGGCGGCGCTGGCCGATCTGCTCGCCGAGCCGGCAGCGGATCCCGGCGCGTCCGGGACGAACCCCCAGAACTCCGAGGAAAGAGAAGACCATGGCAGGTAACCCCCCGAAGCGCAAGGTTTCGCGCTCCAACACCCGTTCGCGCCGCTCGCAGTGGAAGGCCGACGCGCCCGCGCTGGTGAAGACCGTCGAGAACGGCAAGACCGTGTACAGCCGCCCCCACCAGGCGAAGGTCGTCACCGACTCGCAGGGCACCGAGCTGTTCCTCGAGTACAAGGGCCGCAAGGTCGCCGACGTCTGATCCGCGTCCGGTGACGGAGGTGGCGGCGGCGGATCCCGCCGCACTCGCGCTGAAGCTCGGGGTCGACATCGACCCCGAGCTTCTTTCGCTGGCGCTGACGCATCGCTCGTATGCGTACGAGCACGGGCAGATCCCGCACAACGAGCGGCTCGAGTTCCTCGGCGACTCCGTGCTCGGCCAGGCGGTGACCGTGCGGCTGTACACGCGGCATCCCGACCTCGACGAGGGATCGCTGGCCAAGCGCCGGGCGAGTGTCGTCTCCACGGTCGCCCTCGCGGAGGTGGCGCGCACCGTCGGGCTCGGACCGTTCCTGCGCCTCGGTCGCGGCGAGCAGCTGACGGGCGGCGCCGACAAGGACTCGATCCTGGCCGACACGATGGAGGCGCTGATCGGCGCCACGTATCTGTCGGCGGGTCAGGACGCCGCCACCGCGCTCGTGCTGCGGCTGGTCGAGCCGCTGCTGGCGGATCCCGACCGATACGGCGCGGCGATCGACCCCAAGACCAGCCTGCAGGAGCTCGCCGCCGCGATGGGCCTGCCCGCTCCCTCGTACGGGGTCGAGGCGGACGGGCCCGACCACGCCCGCACGTTCGTCGCGGTCGCGCGCGTCGGTCCGCACCGCGGCGAAGGATCCGGCACGAGCAAGAAGCAGGCCGAGATGGCCGCTGCGCTCGACGCCTGGAACCGGCTCAGCGGACGTGCCTGAGCTCCCGGAGGTCGAGGTCGTCCGTGCCGGCCTCGAACCCGCCGTCACCGGCGCCCGCGTCCTCGGCGTGGAGGTGCTCGACGAGCGCGCCCTGACCCGCCACAGCGGTGGCGGCGAGGACTTCGAGCGCCGGCTCGCCGGGCGCACGCTGATCGCGGCGGTGCGCCGCGGCAAGTTCCTGTGGCTGCCGCTCGACGACGACGACGCGGTCGTCGGACACCTCGGAATGAGCGGTCAGCTGCTGCTGCGTGAGCCCGGCGCACCGCGCGAACGGCACGAACGCGTCCGGATCGAGCTCGCCCACCCCGTGCACGGCGAGCTCGCCGTCGTCTTCGCCGACCAGCGCACCTTCGGCTCGCTCGCGATCGACGTCCTCGTGCCCACCGGAGACGGCGCGGCCGGCGGCGCAGGGAGCAGTGCGGCGTCCGTGCCGACCCAGGTCGCCCACATCGCGCGCGACCCCGTCGACCCGGCGTTCGACGAGGCGCGCTTCCGGACGGCCCTGGGCCGCAAGCACGTCCAGGTCAAGCGGGTGCTGCTGGACCAGACGGTCATCAGCGGCATCGGCAACATCTACGCGGACGAGGCGCTGTGGGCGGCCCGCATCCACCCGGAGACCTTCGCCGACGCGCTGCCTTCCCGTGCCGTGAACCGGATGCTCGCCGAGGTGCGCGCGGTGCTCGAGCGGGCGCTGGCCGAAGGCGGCACGAGCTTCGACGCGCAGTACGTCAACGTGAACGGGCAGGCGGGGTATTTCGCCCGGTCGCTGCAGGCCTACGGCCGCACGGGTCAGCCGTGCCCGCGATGCGGCACCCCGCTCGTGCGCGTCTCGTTCACGAACCGATCGAGCCACTTCTGCCCGCGCTGCCAGCGGCGGCGGTGAGCCGGCCCGCGCCGGGGTCGGCGGGGCTCCCGGCCGTGGGCAGCCGCTCCGGTAGCGTAGGCGCGGACGGCCGACCCGGAGGATCTCCATGCACCTGAAGAGCGTCACGCTCAAAGGGTTCAAGTCGTTCGCGCAGCCCACGACGTTCGCCCTCGAGCCCGGTGTCACCGCGATCGTCGGGCCGAACGGCTCGGGCAAGTCGAACGTCGTCGACGCGCTCGCCTGGGTCATGGGGGAGCAGGGCGCGAAGACCCTCCGCGGCGGCAAGATGGAGGACGTCATCTTCGCCGGCACCTCGACCCGCGGCCCGCTCGGTCGCGCCGAGGTGCAGCTCACGATCGACAACGCCGACGGCGCCCTGCCGATCGAGTACGCCGAGGTGACCATCAGCCGGACCCTCTTCCGCAACGGCGCGAGCGAGTACGCCATCAACGGCGAGTCCTGCCGCCTGTTGGACGTGCAGGAGCTGCTGAGCGACTCCGGTCTCGGCCGCGAGATGCACGTCATCATCGGCCAGGGGCGCCTGGACACGGTGCTGCAGGCGAGCCCGGAGGACCGGCGCGGCTTCATCGAGGAGGCCGCCGGCATCCTGAAGCACCGCCGGCGCAAGGAGAAGACGCTCCGCAAGCTCGAGGCGATGGAGGCCAACCTCACCCGCCTGAGCGACCTGGCCGGCGAGATCCGGCGACAGCTCAAGCCGCTGGGCCGGCAGGCCGAGGTCGCCCGCGAAGCGGCCACGATCGCCGCCGACGTGCGCGATGCGAAGGCGCGCCTGTACGCCGACGAGCTGGTCGGCCTGCGACGCGATCTCGCGGACCACGCCCGAAACGAGCAGGAGCGGCACGCCGAGCGCCTCGTGCTGCAGGACCAGCTCGACCAGGTGAAGGCGAAGATCGCCCGGCTCGAGGGCGATCAGCGCGCTGAGGCGGTCGATGAGGCGCGCAGCGTGACCTTCGCCCTGGAACAGGTGCAGGAGCGGCTGCGCGGCCTGTCGTCGCTGGCTCAGCAGCGTCTCGCGCTGCTGAGCGCTGACGAGGGCGCGCTGCTGCCCTCCGTCACCGTGTCGCAGGCCGACATCGACGCGGCGCGCACGGAGCTGGAGGAGATCAGCGGCGGCATCGGCGACGGGCAGGATGCCGCGGCGGCCGCCGCCCGTGAGGTCGCCCGGGCCCGCGCCGAGCTCGATGCCCTGGACGCGGACATCGCCGCGCAGAGCGCGCTCGTGTCCGAGCATGACATGCGCCTGACGGCGCTGCGGGGCACGGCGGAGGCCGCCGCGTCCGCCCTCGCTGCGGTCGAGGGGGCCGTCGACCGGCAGCAGCGTGTTCTCGACGCCGCCGTCGCCCGCCGTGCCGAGGCGGCCGCGCAGCTCGCCGGCGTCGACCCCGACCTCGTGCCCGAGGAGTCGTCGGCGGAGCACGCGGCCGCATACGAACAGGCCCAGCGTCGCGCGACCGAGGTCGAGGCGGAGGTCACCGGCATCCGTGACCGCCTGCACGCGGCCGAGCGCGAGGCGGACGCGCTGACGGCCCAGATCGCGACGCTCGGGCGGGCGCTCGACGTGCGCGGCGGCGCCAGCGAGCTGATCGCCGCCGGCGGCGACGGCATCCGCGGGCTCGTCGGCGATGCGGTGCAGGTCGAGGCGGGGTACGAGCCGGCGATCGCGGCCGCGCTCGGCTCGATCGCCGAGGGGGTGCTGGTCGACAGCGCCGCGGCGGCGCGGCGCGTGGCATCCCGCGCGTACGCGGAAGAGCTCGGCGTCATCGACATCGTGATCGCCGACGTCACCGCGCCCCCGCCGATCGCCGCGCCGGCGGGCACCGTCGCCGCGGCGTCGGTGGTCACCGCGCCGACGGGCGTGCGGGGACTCCTGTCCCGCGTCGTCGTCGCCGACGACCTGGAGTCCGCACAGCGGGCCGCGGCGGCCGGCGAGCTGACCGTCGTCACCCGCAGCGGCGAGATCGTCACGCGGTACACCGTGCGCGCCGGGTCCGGTCAGGCGAGGTCGCGTCTCGAGCTCGCGGCCGAACGGGATGCCGCGGCCGACCGCCTCGCGGAGATCACCGTCGTCGCCGACTCGTTGCGGGACGCCCTGGCCGAGCGCACCCTCGCCCAGCACGAATCCCGCCAAGCGACCCGGCACGCCTTGGACGCACTGCGCGCGCACGACGCCGCCCTCGCCGCGCACAGCGAGCAGGTCAACCGGGCCACCGTGCGGCACGAGGCCGCCGTGGCCGAGTGCGAGCGTCTGACCCAGACGCTCGGGCAGGCGCAGTCGGCCGCGGCCTCGGCACGCGACGCGGCGCGCGTCGCCGAGGAGCGGCTCGCCCACGCGCTCGAGGCACCGCGTCCCATCCTGGACGCGTCGGCGCGCGAGGGGATGCTGCAGGCGCTCGACACCGCGCGCGAGGCCGAGATGCGCGCCCGTCTCGACGTCGAGACCGCTCGGGAACGCGTCCGCGCGGCGGAGGCCCGCATCGCGGGGCTCGAGCGCCAGCGCCAGCGGGAGCGGGCGGCCGAGGAGGAGGCGGCCCGGCGCGCCGTCATCCGGCGGGAGCAGCGCGCCGTCGCAGCGTCGGTCGTCGCGTCCCTGCCGCCGCTGCTGACGTCCGTCGACCGCTCCGTCACCCAGGCGCGCGCCGAGCTCGCCGCCGCCGAGGCGGCACGGATCGCGGTGACGACGGAGCTCGCGGAGCACCGCCGGACCGAGGCCGCGGCGCGCGAGCGCCTCTCCGCGCTGACGGAGAGCGTGCACGGCCTCGAGCTGCGCATCCACGAGCAGCGGCTGCACGTGACGAGCCTGCTCGAACGTGCCGCCAGCGAGCTGGCCCTCGATGAGGACGTGCTCGTCGCCGAGTACGCGCCCGACCCGGACGCCGAGACGCCGTTCGACCGCGCCGCCGAGCGCCGTCTGCTGGCCGACGCGGAGCGCAAGCTGGCCCAGCTCGGCCGTGTCAACCCGCTCGCCCTGGAGGAGTTCGCCGCCCTGGAGCAGCGCCACGCCTTCCTGACCGAGCAGCTGGCCGACCTGACACGCACCCGCGCCGATCTGATGACGATCATCGCGGAGCTCGACGAGCGGATGCAGGAGATCTTCGTCGCCGCGTTCGAGGACACCCGGCAGGCGTTCACGGAGATCTTCCCGATGCTCTTCCCCGGCGGCGCCGGGTCGATCGCGCTCACCGACCCGGACAGCCCGCTGACGACCGGCATCGAGGTCTCGGTGCGCCCCGTGGGCAAGAAGGTCGAACGGCTCTCCCTGCTCTCGGGGGGCGAGCGGTCCCTTGCCGCCGTCGCCCTGCTGGTGTCGATCTTCACCGCGCGCCCGAGCCCCTTCTACATCCTCGACGAGGTCGAGGCCGCGCTCGACGACGCGAACCTCGGGCGGCTGCTGAGCGTGTTCGAGCGGCTGCGCGAGGCCAGCCAGCTCATCGTCATCACGCACCAGAAGCGCACGATGGAGATCGCGGACGCGCTCTACGGGGTCTCGATGCGACAGGACGGCGTCTCCGCCGTGGTGGGCCAGCGCGTCCGTGAGGCCGCCGCGTCCTGATCCCGCCGGTTAGCCTGGGACGGTGACGAGAGCTGTGCGGCGGTCCCTGGCGGTCATCGGCGTCGGGGCGGGTCTCGTGCTCCTGCTGACCGGATGCGGCTCGTCGAGCACGGGCACCACCGCGGACCTGCCCACGGCCGCCCCGCTCGCCTCCGACCTCGGGTTCGACGCCGGGTCGGAGCTGACCGCGGGCACGATCGTGCAGTGGTCGGACCCGTTCGCCTCCGACGACGCGTTCACCGCGGTCGCCGCCTCCGAGGACGGCTCGTCGTGGGGGTACACGGACTCCTCGACCTCGTGCACGCTCGGGTTCTGGCAGGGCGACCTCGACGGCGTCGACACGGCGTCCGGCGACAGCGCCGCCTCCGACGCGCTGCTCGCCGCCGAGACGGGCACGACCGTCGCCGACATCGAGGACTATGTGGAGTCGGACGTCGCCGACTTCGTCTCCGGCAGCTCGCTGATCTCGGCGCGTTCGCTGCTGGGCGCCGACAGCGAGCGCGGCACCATCTACGTGGTGTCGGCGCGGGCGTTCACCGTCCTGGGTGAAGGGCTGATCGCGTCGCTGGAGTGCCCGTCCGGGATCGACGTGCTCGACCAGTGGCAGAGCTACCTCGAGAACGAGGGCGCGTTCGCCGCGTACTTCCTCGGCGGGTCGTGACCGGCCCGTAGGCTGGAGGCATGGCCGAGAGATCGTGGTCGCTGGGGCGTGCCCTGCGCGGGATGTTCGTCAAGCCCGTCATCGACGAGGAGACCTGGGACGACCTCGAGTCGGCGCTGCTGACCGCCGACTTCGGTCCCGACATCACCGAGCGTCTCGTCGACGAGCTGCGCGAGAAGGTGGAGCGGTTCCGCACCACCGACCCCAAGGACCTGCAGCGGATGCTGAAGGAGACGTTGGAGGAGCACTTCGCCGCCTTCGACACGACGCTGCGGCTGACCGAGCGCCCGGCGGTCGTCCTCGTGGTCGGGGTGAACGGGGTGGGCAAGACCACCACGATCGGCAAGTTCGCGAACTTCCTGCGCCGGTACGGGCGCCAGGTCGTGGTCGGCGCCGCCGACACCTTCCGCGCCGCCGCCGTCGACCAGCTCGCGACCTGGGCCGAGCGGGGCGGAGCCGCGATCGTCCGGCCGCAGCACGAAGGACAGGATCCGGCATCCGTGGCCTATCAGACGGTCGAGTTCGCGCAGACCACCGGCACCGAGATCGTGCTCATCGACACCGCCGGGCGTCTGCACACCAAGGGCGGCCTGATGGACGAGCTCGGCAAGATCCGCCGGGTCGTCGAGAAGCAGGCGCCGATCAGCGAGGTGCTGCTGGTGCTGGACGCCACGACAGGGCAGAACGGCGTGATGCAGGCGCAGGCGTTCCTGGAGCACGCCGGCGTCACCGGTCTCGTGCTCACCAAGCTCGACGGCTCGGCCAAGGGCGGTTTCGTGCTCGCCGTGCAGGAGCGCACCGGCATCCCGGTCAAGCTCCTCGGACAGGGGGAGGGGATCGCCGATCTCACCGGGTTCACCCCTCACGTGTTCGTCGAGGCGCTCGTCGGCTGACGCGGCGCGCCGCGACACGGCGGTGACTATCGGGGTGACCCCTTCGCCTGGTTTCATGGGTGCATGGCGATCGAGCATGACTTCTTCGGGCTGCTGGAGTCCGGGCCCGACGGGTCGATCTTCTGGTCGGAGACGATCGAGTTCGGCGACCAGTCCGTCTCGGTGGACCTCACCGCGCCGGACCAGGACGACGTGTCGCCGGCCGCGCTCGACGTCGCCGCGGCGCTCATCTCCTCGCTGGAGAGCGTCGATCTGATGGCCCGCAACGCCATGGTCGCCGAGCTGGACGACCGCACCAGCGAGGTGATCGAGTACATCCTGCAGCAGCAGGAGACCTTCGGCGAGGAGATCAGCGAGCTGCTGCCGGTCGATCAGTCCGGCGACGTCCAGATCGACATCATCAAGGCGTTGCAGCTCATGAGCATGACGATCCTCGCCGACGAGCACGGCGGCACGGATCCCTTCGCCGTGCTCGAGTACGCGCTGGACGCGGATCAGGCCGACGACGTGCTGCTGGTGAACCTCGACTCCGAGGGCGCGGTGCAGTCGGTCACCAGCGCGGACTGAGCCGCTTCCACCGCTCAGCGGTGGAAGGCCGGGATGACGAGGTAGATGCCGTAGAGCGTCGCCGCGATCCCGACCGCATAGCAGAGCGCGGCGCCGACGGTGGCCAGGGCCGGCCGCGGCTGCCGTCGCGGTCTCACGATCGCGGCGGGCCCCTCGGGGTCTCCGCCGTCGGGCACCTCGACGTCCGGCGCCCCGACCGCCAGCAGCCGCGTGCCGAGGGCGTAGCAGCCGACGATCACGACCGTGGCGACCAGCCCGACGACGAACACCAGTCCGATCGCCCCCCAGTCGACGCCGAGCCACTGCCCTGAGCCGTCCATCCTCACGACGTTCATGCGCCGATCTCCTCACGGTTGCGGTCGCGGCCGGCGAGGGCGTCCGCGTCGAGCGACTCGTCGTTCACGGTCGCCGCGGTCACCGGACGTCTGCGCGCGAGCGTCCAGATTCCGACGCACAGCGCCAGCCCTGCGACGACGACGACGGTCAGGCCGATCACGCTGGAACCGGCGAGCCATGCGCCGGCGCCGCCCAGGAGCGCCGCCGCGGGCAGCGTGATGAGCCAGGCGAAGGCGATGCGGGCGACGACGTTCCAGCGCACCGAGGCGAGGCGCTTGCCCAGACCCGATCCCACGACCGCGCCGGAGGTGACCTGCGTGGTCGAGAGCGGGAAGCCGAGCGACGACGAGACGAGGATGGTCGCGGCCGAGCTCGTCTCCGCGGCGAAGCCCTGCGGCGGTCTCACGTCGGTGATCCGCTTGCCCACCGTGCGCATGATCCGCCAGCCGCCGAGGTAGGTGCCCAGCGCGATCGCGAGGCCGGCCGCGAGGATCACCCAGATCTGGGGACCCGTCCCGGCATCCTGATATCCCGCCACGATGAGCGTCAGGGTGATCACGCCCATCGTCTTCTGCGCGTCGTTGGTGCCGTGCGCGAGCGAGACGAGCGAGGCCGACACGGTCTGCCCGTGCCGGAAGGCGGTCGAGGACCCGGCGACGGTCGCCATCTTCGTGACCCGATACGCGAGGTAGGTCGCCACGAGCGCGATCGTTCCCGCGATGAAGGGGGACAGGAGCGCCGGCAGGACGATCTTCGAGACCACGCCACCCCAGTTCACGGCGTCGAACCCGGCGCCGATGATCGCGGCGCCGATCAGGCCGCCGAACAGCGCGTGGGTCGAGCTGGACGGGAGCCCGAGCCACCACGTGCACAGGTTCCACAGCACCGCCGCCATGAGCCCCGCGAAGATCATCGGCACCGTGATGTCCGGCAGACCGCGATCGTCCTGCTGCAGGATCCCCTCCGACACCGTCTTGGCGACCGCGGTCGACAGGAAGGCGCCGACCAGGTTCAGCGCAGCCGAGATGAGCACGGCCGTCCGCGGTCGCAGCGCACCGGTCGCCACCGAGGTGGCCATCGCATTGGCGGTGTCGTGGAACCCGTTCGTGAAGTCGAAGAAGATCGACAGGCAGACGACGAGCAACACCGGGATGAGAACGTCCATCGTGTCTCCGTTCCGAGCCGGGCCAGCGCCGGGCGCGACGGTACGCCGCGGAGGTGAACGACAGGTGACCGGTTCAGACGGCCTGGGCGAACGTGCTGCCCTCGGCGGCGATGTCGCGCGCGAGGTGCGCGAGGCTCTCCGGGATGTCGCGGCCCTTCGCCAGCATGGACTGCGCCCAGAGCCGGCCGGCGCGGTAGGACGAGCGCACGAGGGGACCCGCCAGCACGCCGAGGAAGCCGATCCGCTCGGCCTCCTCCTTGAACTCGACGAACTCGGCGGGCTTGACCCAGCGGGCGACCGGCAGATGCCGCGGCGACGGGCGCAGGTACTGCGTGATCGTGATGATGTCGCACCCGGCGTCGTGCAGGTCGTGCAGCGCCTGCACGACCTCCTCCGGCTCCTCGCCCATGCCGAGGATGAGGTTGGACTTCGTGATCAGGCCTGCCTCGCGCGCCTGCGTGAGCACGCCGAGCGAGCGGTCGTAGCGGAACGCGGGCCGGATGCGCTTGAAGATCCGCGGCACGGTCTCCACGTTGTGGGCGAACACCTCCGGCCGGGCGTCGAAGACCTCGTTCAGCAGCGAGGGCTCGCCGTTGAAGTCCGTCGCCAGCAGCTCCACCCCGGTGCCGGGGTTGGCGGCATGGATGCGGCGCACCGTCTCGGCGTTGAGCCAGGCGCCGCCGTCGGGCAGGTCGTCACGGGCGACGCACGTCACGGTCGCGTAGCGCAGCTGCATCCGGGTCACGCTCTCGGCGACCCGGCGCGGCTCGTCGGTGTCGTAGTCGGCGGGCTTGCCGGTGTCGATCTGGCAGAAGTCGCACCGGCGGGTGCACTGCGAGCCGCCGATGAGGAACGTCGCCTCGCGGTCCTCCCAGCACTCGAAGATGTTCGGGCAGCCGGCCTCCTGGCACACCGTGTGCAGGTCCTCGGTCTTGACGAGCTGATGCAGCTCGCGGTACTCCGGGCCGAGCTTGGCCTTCGTCTTGATCCACTCCGGCTTGCGCTCGATCGGCGTCTCGGCGTTGCGCACCTCGAGGCGCAGCAGCTTGCGGCCGGCCGGCTCGGCGCTCACGCGAGGGCTCCCGCGTAATCGAGCTCGAACGCACGCTGCACGTCGGCCACCAGGTCGCGGGGGGAGACATCGCGGCCCGCGACCTCGCTGACCGTGGTGACCCCGGCGTCCGTGATCCCGCACGGGATGATGCCGCGGAATCCGGCCAGCGTGTTGTCGCAGTTGATCGCGAAGCCGTGCATCGTGACCCCCTTCTCGACCCGCACGCCGATCGCGGCGACCTTGTCCTCCGACAGCGGCCGGCGCACCCATACGCCGCTGCGGCCCTCGACCTGGTAGCCGTCGACGCCGTGACCGGCGAGGACGCCGATCAGGAGCCGCTCGATGCGGCGCACGTGGGCGACGACGTCCAACGGCTCGGGCAGCCGCACGATCGGATAGCCGACGAGCTGGCCCGGGCCGTGCCAGGTGATCTTCCCGCCCCGGTCGACGTCGATGACGGGGGTGCCGTCCTGCGGGCGCTCATGCGGCTCGGTGCGCTTGCCCGCCGTGTACACCGGCTCGTGCTCGAGCAGCAGCAGCGTGTCCGGCCGATCGCCGGCGAGCACGTCGGCGTGCACCCGTCGCTGCAGGTCCCAGCCGTCGAGGTAGGGCACGTAGTCGGGGCCGAGCCCGACGGTCACGGTATCCAGCACGGCATCCCTCTCCGACGTCTTCATGGATCGCGTCCAACAATACGCCCCGGACGCCCCTACGCTGGGTGGCGTGTCCAGCTCCCGTCCCGGCCGCCCGCGCGCCTCGTCGCGCGAGGTGATCGCCGAGGCCGCGTGCGAGCTGTTCTTCGAGCAGGGATACGACGCCACGTCGATCTCGGACATCACCCGCCGGGCGGGGGTCGCCCGCTCCAGCTTCTTCAACTACTTCGCCGCGAAGGGCGACGTGCTGTGGGCCGGGTTCGACGGGCGCATGGACGCCGCCGCTGCCGCGCTGGAGTCGGGAGCGACGGTCGAGACGGCGCTCGTCGGGATCGGCGCCGGCTTCGAGCCGGACGCCCTCGCGCTGGCCATCACGAACGCCGAGACGATGGGCCTCATGCCGGAGCTCGAGCGCGATCGCGCGCTGCGGCAGCGACGGCTGCAGCGTGAGATCGCGACGCGCCTGATCCGCGGGGGCGAGCCGCCGCTCGCGGCCGAGGTGCGAGCGGGCGCCCACGCCGCCGCGGTGCTGGCAGCGGTGTGGGCGTGGGCGGAGTCGGGGCC
>NZ_JASGEL010000109.1:0-14448 GCF_047606385.1 Microbacterium sp. | reverse complement strand
GTCTGGCCGGGCTCGGCGCCGAACGCCTCGACGCGGCCGCCGTCCCCGCGCCGCTGCTGGCGCTGGCGGCGGGCCGTGCCCTCGCGGCGGGGCGCACGATCGGACCCGACCAGCCGCTCTACCTGCGCTCGCCGGACGTGACCCTGCCGCACACCCCCAAGCGGGTGAACGCATGAGCATGCGATCTGCCACGGCGGACGACCTGGCCGCGATCATGGCGATCGAGCGGGCCTGCTTCCCGACCGACGCATGGTCGGAGGCGATGATGGCCGCCGAGCTCGCCTCGCCGCACACCGCCTACACGGTCGTCGAAGAGGGCGGCCGGGTGATCGGGTACGGCGGAGTGCGCGCGGTCGCCGGCGCGGGCGACGCCGACATCCAGACCATCGCGCTGGATGCCGCCGTCCGCGGCCGCGGGCGCGGGCGGGACCTGCTGGCGAACCTGCTCGGGCATGCGCTGGTCGCGGGCGCCGGCACCGTTTTCCTCGAGGTGCGGGCGGACAACCCGGTCGCGCAGAGCCTCTACCGCAGCGAGGGCTTCATCGAGACGGGCCGCCGGCCGCGGTACTACCAGCCCGACGACGTCGACGCCGTCATCATGCGACTCGACCTGACCGGTTGGGCGTCCGCAATTCAGGCAGAACCGCGCGAACGCGACGCGCACGCGGCCGTCGGCGACGATCTGCCTGAGTTACGCGCACGGGGGAGCGCGAGACCCCCGGCCGGGCGGGGGTGGTGCTGATGGTCGAGCCGCTGGTGCTGGGCATCGAGAGCAGCTGCGACGAGACCGGGATCGGGATCGTCCGCGGCCGCACGCTGCTGAGCAACACGATCGCCAGCTCCATGGACGAGCACGCCCGCTACGGCGGGGTCGTGCCCGAGGTCGCCGCCCGTGCGCATCTCGAGGCGCTGCAGCCGGCGATCGAGGCGGCCCTGGCCGAATCCGGTGTGGGCCTGCACGAGCTGGATGCCGTCGCCGTCACCAGCGGCCCGGGTCTGGCCGGCGCCCTCATGGTCGGCGTCGGCGCCGCGAAGGCCCTGGCGGTCGGACTCGCCACGCCGCTGTACGCCGTGAACCACCTCGTCGGTCACATCGCGGCCGACATCCTGGACGCCGACGCCGGACCTCTCGAGTACCCCACCGTCGCCCTGCTCGTCTCGGGCGGCCACACCTCGCTGCTGCTCGTGCGCGACCTCACCACCGATGTCGAGCTGCTGGGCGAGACCGTCGACGACGCTGCCGGCGAGGCGTTCGACAAGGTGGCGCGCCTGCTCGGCCTGCCCTATCCGGGCGGTCCCGAGATCGACCGCGCGGCGGCGGCCGGCGACCCGGCCGCGATCCGGTTCCCCCGCGGGCTCTCCCGCGCCTCCGACCTGGCCGAGCACCGCTACGACTTCTCGTTCTCGGGGCTGAAGACCGCCGTCGCCCGCTACCTGGAGCAGACGCCCGGCGCATCGGTGCCCGACGTCGCCGCATCCTTCCGGGAAGCCGTCGTCGACGTGCTGGTGACCAAGGCGCTCGACGCCTGCGCGAGGTTCGGGGTGCCCCGTCTCCTCCTCGGCGGGGGCGTCATCGCCAACCGCCGGCTGCGCGATGTCACGCTCGAGCGGGCCGCGGCGGCCGGCGTCACGGTGCGCATCCCGCCGCTGCGGCTGTGCACCGACAACGGCGCGATGATCGCCGCGCTCGCCGCCGAGCTGATCATGTCCGGCCGCCCGCCCTCGACGCTCGCCTTCGGCGCGGACTCGACGCTCCCGGTGACCGAGATCCAGGTCGCGCCGATGGATGCCGGGGTGCCGGCGTGAGCGATCCCCGGGCCGAGCCGGCGCAGCCGGAGCCGGCCGCATCCGCCCCGCGGCTGGAGCCGCCCTCGCCCGAAGTGGCGCTCCCGGCCGCCGCGACGGTGCTGCCCGGCGAGCACCGGGGCGGGTTCACCACGCCGCCGACCGCGCCGATCGACATGGCGGCGCTCGAGGCGCACGCCTGGGAACCGGATGCCGGGGCCCCCGCCGCCGTCGCCGAGCCGGCCGTGCCGTGGCGACCCGGGGTGTACGCGCTCGTGTTCGCGATCTCCGGGCTGGCGGCCTCGATCGTGGTCGGCTGGGCGTTCCCGCTCGGCGTCATCGGCGTGGTGCTGGGTGTGGTCGCGGCCCGTCGCCGGGATCAGCGCTCGTCGGGGATCTGGGCGATCGTGCTGGCCGCGGCATCGCTCGTCTACAGCGCCGGCTGGCTCGTCTACGCGCTCACCCGCTGACCGTCCTCCGCTCAGCGAGACCGCATCCACCCGCCGAGACCGTGGGGTGCACCCACCGTCTCGGCGCCCGGATGCGGTCTCGCGGCCCTGAGGGTGACGCTCACACCCGGTCGGCGAGGATCGCCCGCCGGCCGGCGGGGGTCCGCGTGAGCAGCAGCGTGGCCGCGTCGGGACCCGCGGGCTTCAGCTTCGTGCGCAGGACCGCGGGGTCCACGTCCACCCCGCGCTTCTTGATCTCGAGCCGCCCGATCCCGCGCTCCCGCAGCGCCCTGCCCAGCGATCTCACGTCGAAGGGCAGCTCCTCGCGCACCCGGAACGACTGCACGAACGGGCTGGTCAGCGCCGCGTCCGAGGTCAGGTAGGCGATGCCTGGCGCCAGCATCCCGGCATCCAACGCCCGGGCGACGTCGCCGATCAGGCGGGCCCGGATGACGGCGCCGTCGGGCTCGTGCACGAACGCGCCGAGAGGGCGCACGGGGACGTCTGCGGCGTCGCCGGCCGCGGTGAGCTCGTGCGCGGTGCCGCCCCGGATCACCAGCGCCGCTCGCCGGACACCGGGCCGCGCCAGCGCCCCGGACCACAGCACGAGCTCGATCGTCGAGCCGTCCACGCCGATCCACTGCGCCTCGCAGTCGGCGGGGATCTCGTCGCGGTCGAACCCGGGCCCGAGCTTCACGCCGGCGGGCAGACGCCGGGCGAGGTCGAACACCCAGTCCAGCGCGGGCGTGTAGTCGGATGCGGCGACCCGCCGCGTCTCGGTGTGCCCCGCCGTGCGGCGCGCGGGATCGAGCCACACCGCGTCGACGTCGTCGAGGTCGACGTCCTCGGCGCGCGCGTGCCGCACCTCGGCGCCGAACGGGGCGAGATTGTAGGCGGCGAGCGCGGCCGTGACCTCGTCGGCGTCCACCGCCACGACATCCAGCCCGATCCCCGCGAGGCCGAGCGCGTCGCCGCCGATGCCGCACCCGAGATCGGCGACGCGGGCGGTGCCGGCGGCCCGGAACCGCCCGGCGTGCAGGGCGGCGACCTCGAGTCGCGTCGCCTGCTCCAGCCCCGCCCTGGTGAACAGCATCCGTCCGGCGAAATCGCCGAACTTCGCCGTCGCGCGGGTGCGCAGGCGGGCCTGTCCGACCACCGCGGTCACGAGGTCAGCGGAGTGCCCCGCCCGGCGCAGCGTCGTCACGGCGCGGGCGACATCCCCGGTGGAGGCGAGCTCGCCGATCTCGTCGAGCAGTCGCAGCCCATCGGGGGTGAGCAGGACGCGCAGCTCGTCGATCGTCATCGCACCAGGGTATGCGGGGCGACGCCCCCGGGGATCGCGTTATGTGACGCACTCTGGCACTCGCGTTGCAAGAGTGCCAGCGGGACCCTAGACTGGCGTTAGCACTCTCGGCGTGAGGGTGCTAACCAGTCTTTCGTGAAGTCACAAGGAAGAGGTACACCGTGTCGGTTTCCATCAAGCCGCTCGAGGACCGCATCGTCATCAAGCAGGTCGAGGCCGAGCAGACCACCGCGAGTGGTCTGGTCATCCCCGACACCGCCAAGGAGAAGCCCCAGGAGGGCGAGGTCGTGGCGGTCGGCCCCGGCCGCATCGACGACAACGGCAACCGCGTTCCGCTCGACGTCGCCGTCGGCGACCGTGTGCTCTACAGCAAGTACGGCGGGACCGAGGTCAAGTTCGGCGCCGACGAGTACCTCGTGCTCTCGGCGCGTGACGTGCTCGCCGTCGTGGTGCGCTGAGGCTCACCCGACAGATCGCGAAGGGCGCGGATGCTGCGGCATCCGCGCCCTTCGCCGTCCCGCCTGTCGCGCAACGGTTTCGCTGCTCCCCGTCGCGGCGCTACACTGCGCTCACATCACCGGTGTCACGTCGAAAGGACGGGCGTCATGGCTGAGCCGGTTCCCCCCGCCGCAGGCCGCCGTCGTGGGCTGATCGTCGCTGTCGTGATCCTCGCCGCGCTGCTGCTGGTGGTCGCCACCTCGCTGGTGACTCTGCTGCTCACCGGGCGTCTCACCGGTACGGAGGCCGTCGCCACGCCCAGCGTCACAGCGAGCGCGACGCCCACCCCTACCGCGACCGCCACGGCCACGGCGACCGCCACGACCGTCGCCGAGAGCGACGACAGCGGCTCGTCCGGATCGGGTTCGTCGGGGGGATCATCGGGCTCCTCCGGCGGGTCGACGACATCCACCGGCAGCATCTCGTCCGCCGATGTCTTCGTCGAGGGCGACGACTCGTGCGCGACCTCCGTGAACGTGTCCCTCGTCGGCAGCTGGTCGGCGACCGGCACGACGCTGTGGTTCGGCGTGAACACCACCGACGCGAGCAGCGCACCGTATCAGCAGTGGTCGTTGACGAGCGCGACCGCGGGCACGGTCGACGGCTTCGTCTACGACTGCTCGCGCTCGTCCGAGAACTACACGTTCACCCTGCTGCGCACCGACGGCACGAAGACGAGCACCACCATCACCCTGCACAACTGCACCGGCCTCGAGGACCAGAGCCCGCGCCGCTCCTGCGCCGCCGAGTGACCCGCCCGCGGCATCCCGCCGCACCCGCCGCAGTCATCTGGCAGGAATCGCAGGCTTCTCGGCAGTCGAGCAGCGGGGATGCCGCGCCCGCGGCGCCGGCGTCGGCCTAGGCTGGCCGCGTGCCCTCCTCAGATGCCGCCGCGACCATGCGGGGCGGGGCGTTCGCGCTCGGCGCGTATCTGCTGTGGGGCGTGCTGCCGCTGTACTTCCTGATGCTGGAGCCGACCGGGCCGTGGGAGGTCGTCGCCTGGCGTGTGCTGCTCTCGCTCGTCTTCTGCGCAGCGCTGGTGACGGTGACGCGCGGCTGGCCGGCGCTGGTCGCGATCCTGCGCACTCCGCGACGGCTGTGGTGGACGGCGGTCGCCGGCGTCCTGGTGTACGTCAACTGGCAGGTCTTCGTGCTGGCCACCCTGACCGGTCACGTGATCGAGACCAGCCTCGGCTACTTCATCAACCCGATCGTGACGGTGCTGCTGGGCGTCCTCGTGCTGCGCGAGCGCCTGCGCGTCGCGCAGTGGATCGCGATCGGCGTGGCCGCTGTCGCCGTCGGCGTGATCGTCGTCGGCTACGGCGCGTTCCCCTGGATCGCCCTGGCCCTGGCGTTCTCCTTCGGGCTGTACGGGCTCGTCAAGAAGCACATCGGCCCGACGGTGGACGCCGTGAGCGGACTGACGCTGGAGACGATGTGGCTCACGCCCGTGGCGGCGGCACAGCTGGCCGTCGTCGCGACGACCGCGGGCCTGACGATGGGCACGGCGGGGGCCGGTCACGCGACGCTGCTGCTGCTGGCCGGCGTCGTCACCGCAGTGCCGCTGCTGCTGTTCGCCGCGGGCACGCGCCGTGTTCCGCTGAGTCTGATCGGATTGCTGCAGTTCGTCACGCCGATCATGCAGTTCATCACCGGGGCATGGCTGCTGGGCGAGCCGATGTCGTCGCAGCGATGGGCCGGGTTCGCGCTGGTGTGGATCGCGCTGGCGGTGCTCACGGCGGACTCGCTCGTCTCCGTCCGCCGCGGTCACCGTGCCGCGCGCGCGGAGTCTCCCTCGGACCTCGCCGACCTGACCTGAGCACGTCCGCGGCGGCCGGATCCGTCGCCGCCGGCACGCCTTTCCCGTCCTGTCGAGACCACGATCCAGAGGATTCATAACGATTCCGTCGCGATCGGCCAGCAGGAACGTGTACGACCCGCGCACACAACACCACGGAAACAATCCGCGGTTACCGTCCCGGCAATGCGGCCGGCACGGGTCGCTCGTCAAGAGTGAAAGGAACGAACCTCATGGTTCACGCGAAGAAGGCGTGGTTCGCCGCGGCCGGCCTGACCGCCGCGACGGCCCTCGCGCTGGTCGGGTGTTCGGGCAGCAGCTCGTCGACCGAGTCGTCCGCCGCCGCCGACTACACGTCGCAGGACTGCGCGGATGACGCCACCAGCGCAGACACCCTCAAAGTCGGCACGTTGTTGCCGGTCACCGGCTCACTCGCGTTCCTCGGTCCGCCCGAGATCGCGGGCGTGGGCCTGGCCGTCGACGACATCGTCGCCGCCGGCGACAGCGCCTGCACCTATTGGACCGACTCGGGCGACTCGAGCGACATGACGGTCTCGACCGCGTCGGCGGCCGACCTCATCTCGGCCGACGTCTCCACGGTGATCGGCGCCGCCTCGTCGTCGGTGACGCTCAACGTCGTCGACACGATCACCGCCGCCGACATCGTGATGGTCTCGCCGGCGAACACGTCGGCGGCGCTGTCCGGCTACTCCGACTTCTACTTCCGCACCGCGCCGCCGGACACGGTGCAGGGGTCGGCCCTCGGCCAGCTCATCACGAGCGACGGCAATGCGAACATCGCCTTCCTCGTGTTCAACGACACGTACGGGACGGGCCTGCGTGACGTCGTGGAGGAGACCGTCGAGGACGCCGGCGGCACCGTGACCTACGGCGCGACCGGTGCGGGCGAGGAGTTCCCGCCCGGACAGACCACGTTCTCGTCGGAGGTCACCGCGGCGATCGCGAGCGATCCCGACGCCATCGTGATCATCGCGTTCGACGAGACGAAGGCGATCATCCCCGAGCTGGTGGCGCAGGGCTGGGACATGTCCAAGACCTACTACACCGACGGCAACACCGCCGACTACTCGGAGGACTTCGAGGCCGGCACGCTCGAGGGCGCGCAGGGGACCATCCCCGGTGCGAACGCCTCGGACGACTTCAAGTCCCGCGCGTCGGCGTGGAGCGAGGCCGTCGAGGGCGCAGCGCTCTCCGACTACTCCTACTCGGCGGAGTCCTACGACGCGACCATCCTCACGGCGCTCGCGGCGCTCCAGGGCGGCGCGACCGACGGCGCCACCATCCAGGCCAACATGGCCTCGGTGTCGGGAGCGGACGGCGGAACCGAGTGCAACACCTACGCGGACTGCAAGGCGCTGATCGAAGCGGGCGAGACGATCCACTACGTGGGCGTCTCCAGCGTCGGCCCGTTCAACTCGCAGAACGACCCGTCGAGCGCCTTCATCGGCATCTACCAGTTCGACGGCGACAACAAGCCGGTGTGGCAGAGCGCGGTGGAGGGCGAGTCCTGATCCGCTGACGCACCGCAGGATGGCCCCCGGACCCCGTCCGGGGGCCATCCTCGTCCCCGCCCCACATACCCCGGGGGCGTCTCCCGTGCGCGCGGGGGCACGAGCGCACGGGATGCGGATGCGCGGCGGTCAGTGAGCGTCGGTCGCGAGGGTGCCGAGGTAGAGCTGGATGACCTTCGGGTCGTTCGCCAGTTCACGTCCGGTGCCCGTGTAGGCGTCCCGGCCCTGGTCGAGGACGTAGGCGCGGTCGCAGATCTGCAGGCAGCGTCGTGCGTTCTGCTCGACCATGATCACCGACACGCCGGCCTTGTTGATGCTGCGGGTGCGCAGGAACGTCTCGTCCTGCCGTACCGGGGAGAGCCCGGCGGAGGGCTCGTCGAGCAGCAGCACGGAGGGGTCCATCATCAACGCCCGCGCCATCGCGACGGACTGCCGCTCGCCGCCGGAGAGCGAGCCGGCACGCTGGTCGCGCCGCTCGGCGAGCATGGGGAAGATCTCGAAGATCCTGCCGAGCTGCTCCTTGAACTTCCGCGGCTTCTGGTAGATGCCCATCTGCAGGTTCTCGGAGATCGTCAGCGAGGGGAACACGTTGTTGGTCTGCGGCACGAAGCCGACGCCGGCCGCGACGAGCCGGTTGGGCTTCCACCCGGTGATGTCGGTGCCCTGCAACGTGACCGATCCGCCGCGGATCGACACCTGGCCGAAGACGGCCTTCAGGAACGTGGACTTGCCGGCGCCGTTGGGACCGATGATGCCGATGAGCTCGCCCGGGCGCGCCTCGATGTTCACGCCGTTGAGGATGTTGACTCCCGGCAGATAGCCGGCGTGCAGGTCCTTCGCGATGAGGACGGGCTCGCTCACGAGCGGTCTCCCTTCCCGAGCGCCTCGTCGACCCTCGTCTCGTCCGCGGCGTCCGCCTGCTCGGCCTCCGACTCCAGCTGCTCGATGACCGCGCTCGTCAGCAGCGCGTCGTCGCCGAGATCGGTGTCGTGGTGGGCGCCGAGGTAGGCGTCGATCACGGCGGGCTGGTTCATGACGTCGGCCGCGGGTCCTTCGGCTACCACTCTGCCCTGGGCCATCACGATCACCCAGTCGGAGATGTGGCGCACCATGTGCATGTCGTGCTCGACGAACAGCACGGTCATGCCGTCGTCGCGAAGCGCCTGGATATGGCCCAGCAGCGACTGGGTCAGCGCCGGGTTGACGCCCGCCATCGGCTCGTCGAGCATGATCATCTTCGGGTCGCTCATCAGCGCCCGTGCCATCTCGAGCAGCTTCTTCTGCCCGCCGGACAGGGAGCCGGCGAGGTCGTCCTTCTTCTCGTCCAGCGTGAACCGCCGCAGCAGGTCGTGCGCCTTCTCGGTGATCTCCTTCTCCCGCTTGCGCCACAGCGGCGGCACGAGCGCGATGGCCATGTTCTCGCCGGCCTGGTCGCGCGCGCCCAGCAGCATGTTGTCGATCACCGTCATGCGGGAGAGGGCCTTGGTCAGCTGGAAGGTGCGCACCATGCCCTTGCGCGCCACCTTCGACGCTGCGGTGTTGTCGAGCGTGGCCCCGTCGAAGGACCACCGTGCGGCCTTGCCGGCCGGCGGTCCCCCCAGCAGCCGCTTCGCGCTGCTGGGCCGGTCGAACCCGGTGATCAGGTTGAAGAACGTCGTCTTGCCCGCGCCGTTGGGCCCGATGAGGGCGGTGATCGCCCCGCGTTGGACCTCGACGTGCTCCACGTCGACCGCGGTCATGCCGCCGAAGCGGCGGATGATGTTGTCGACGACGAGGATCGGGTCGGGTTTGGCGGCGCCGGGGGTGTGCGGCACCGCGGCCAGCGCGCTGCGTGCATCGGCGGCGGCCGTCTGCTCAGACATTGAAGCTCAGCTCCTTCTTGTTGCCGAGGATGCCCTGCGGCCTGAAGATCACCAGCAGCATGAGCGCCACGCCCACCATGACCCAGGAGAACTGCTCGACCTGCTGCGACGACCAGAAGCCCGAGGGCACGACCATGCCGGTGACGCCCTGCACGAAGATGCGCACCGCGAAGAACAGGATCGAGCCCAGCACCGGACCGAAGATCGTCGCCGCGCCGCCGAGGAGGAGGGCCGTCCACAGGAAGAACGTCGTGGAACGGCCGAGCCCGTCGGGCTGGACGGAGGACGGGAGCACGTAGATGATGCCGGCGACCGCGCCGAGGCATCCGCCCAGCAGGAGCGCCTGCATCTTGAAGGCGTAGGCGCTCTTGCCGAGGCTGCGGACGGCATCCTCGTCCTCGCGGATCCCCTTGAGGACGCGACCCCAGGGGCTGCGCATGAGCAGCCAGGTGAGCACGACGAAGACGGCGACCAGCGCCCAGCCGACCAGGCGGATCCACCAGCCGTTGACGCCCACGTTGTCGTAGGTGAACCAGAGGATCGTCGTCTGCCCGTCCTGCAGGAACGACAGCGCGTTGAACGCGTCACGGTATTCGGCGCCGGCCAGGCCGTTGGAGCCGCCGGTGATCGCGTTCATGACGGACGAGCGACCGACCATGCGGACGATCTCCGCCGCGGAGATCGTGACGATGGCGAGGTAGTCGCCCCGCAGTTTCAGCGTCGGGATGCCCAGGACCATGCTGAACAGGATCACCACGATCAGCGAGATCAGCACCGCGGGCCAGAAGCCGAGCCCGGCGATCACGGACACGGCGAACCCATATGCGCCCAGCAGCATGAATCCGGCCTGGCCCATGTTCAGCAGGCCGGTGTAGCCGAAGTGGATGTTGAGCCCGAGTGCGGCGATCGCGAACGCGGCCGTCGAGGGCGCGATGGCGATCGACGCCATCTGGGCGAGCAGTCCCACCAGGTCCATCAGCCGATCCGCTCCTTCCGGCCGAACAGGCCCTGAGGTCGAACGAGCAGCAGCAGGATCAACAGCAGCAGCGCGGTGGCGTACTTGAAGTCGCCGGGCAGCCAGATGTTGGTCAGCTCCACCGTCATCCCGATGATCAGCGCGCCGACGAGGGCGCCGAAGGCCGTGCCGAGACCGCCGAGGGTGACGGCGGAGAACAGCAGGAGCAGCAGCTGCATCCCGGTCATCCAGTTGATGCCGTTGAGCACCAGCCCCAGCAGGATGCCGGCGAGCCCGGCCAGCGCGGTCGCGGCCGTCCAGATCAGGCGGATGACGCCGTCGACGTTGATGCCCGACGCCGCAGCCAACGCCGGGTTGTCGCTCACGGCGCGCGTGGCTCGTCCGATGCGGGTCTTGATGAGGAACAGCCCCACGCCGATCAGGGTGACCGCGGCGATGCCCATCGCGACGAGCGAGTCGAAGCTCAGCGAGATCGGGCCGATCTGCACCGGGACGGGGTTGGCCGTGACGATGCGTACGGTCGAGGCGCCGATGAAGAACTGGAACACGTACTGCAGGGCGAGCGACATCCCGATCGTCACGATCATCAGCTGGGTGAGACTGAGCCGTCTCCGCCGCAGCGGCCGCCAGATGGCGGCATCCTGGGTGTAGCCGAACACGGCGCACAGGACGACCACGATCAGGCCGGCGACCCAGAGGTTCAGCCCCAGCACGTTCGCGAACACGTAGGCGAGCAGACCGCCGAGGGTGACCAGCTCGCCGTGCGCGAAGTTCGAGATGCCCGTCGTGCCGTAGATCAGGGACAGCCCGACGGAGGCGAGGGCCAGCAGCAGGCCCAGCCGCAGTCCGGATGCCGCCTGCTGCGCCAGCCGCGCCCAGTCGAACCCGGTCGCGCTGCTCGAGCCGGAGTCCTCGTCGGCCCCGGATGCGGTGTCCACGAGCGAGAACAGCACGGCGGTGTTGGCGCCGAGCGCCACGGCGCGCGTCTGCGGATCCGTGCTCTTGAGCGTGACGCCGTCGGGGAGCGTGTCGGCGTCCACGGCCACCTGGTAGTCGCCCGCCACGGTCACGGCGATGCTCCACTTGCCGTCGGCGTCGGTCGTGGCGCTGTATTCGGCCCCGTCCGGGCCGGTCGCGGTGACGACGACACCGTCGCCGGCGTCGCGCAGGGTGCCGTTGAGGCAGCCGACCGTGGCGGAGGCGACGCAGGTCTCGGTCTGCGTCTCGGCGTCGGGCGCCGTGGTCGCGGTGTCCGACGCGCTCGACGGATCCGTGGTCTCGGCGTGAGCGGCGGCGGGGTGCAGCAGCAGCACGACGGTCAGCGCCGCGAAGGCGCACAGGACCCAGAGTGCGGATCGTCTTGCGTTCGCAGTGGTGACTGCCACGGAACCTCCAGTCGGCACGCGCACCGAGGGCGTTGTCCATCGACGTTGACCGATGACGGTACGAGCGTTGTGTGACGGACGTGTTTCCAACGCGACACAACGGTGCACCGTTGCGGAATCGTCATGGTCCAGGGCCGGCGGCACGGGAACAAACGCGCAGGTGCCGCCGCTTACAATCGTGAGTGTCGGGAAGATCCTCTCCCGCGCACCCGTCGTCTCGCCGTGGCGCCTGTCTGCGCCGGCGGGGGAGGAGAGCCCATGGACAGCAACGACCCGTTCGGCTTCGTCGGACTCACCTACGACGACGTGCTGCTGCTGCCCGGACACACCGACGTCATCCCCAGCGAGGCCGACACCTCGTCGCGCGTGACCCGCCGCATCACGGTGGCGACGCCGCTGCTGTCGGCGGCGATGGACACGGTCACGGAGGCGCGGCTGGCGATCGCCGTGGCGCGCGAGGGCGGCATCGGCATCATCCACCGCAACCTCTCCATCGCCGACCAGGCGGCCATGGTCGACCGCGTCAAGCGCAGCGAGTCCGGCATGATCACCGACCCGGTGACCACGACCCCCGACGCCACGATCGACGAGGTCGACGCGCTCTGCGCCCAGTACCGCATCTCCGGCCTTCCCGTCGTCGGCGAGGACGGGCGCCTCGTCGGCATCATCACCAACCGCGACATGCGGTTCGTCTCCGGCTTCGAGCGTCAGGCGACCCTCGTGGGGGACGTCATGACCAGCGACGGGCTCGTCACCGGGCACGTGGGCATCGGGGCGAACGAGGTCATCGCCCTGTTCGCGCAGCACCGCGTCGAGAAGCTGCCGCTCATCGACGACGAGGGACGGCTCGCCGGCCTGATCACGATCAAGGACTTCGACAAGAGCGAGAAGTACCCGCTGGCCACCAAGGACGACCACGGGCGGCTGCGCGTGGGCGCCGCGATCGGGTTCTTCGGCGACGCATGGGAGCGGGCCGAGGCGTTGCGCGACGCGGGCGTCGACATCATCGTGGTCGACACCGCGAACGGCCACTCGGCCGGCGAGATCGACATCATCCGGCGGCTGAAGGCCGACAGCTCGTTCGAGCACATCGACATCGTCGGCGGCAACGTCGCGACGCGGGAGGGCGCGCAGGCGCTGATCGACGCGGGTGTGGACGCCGTCAAGGTCGGCGTCGGGCCGGGCTCGATCTGCACGACCCGCATCATCGCCGGGGTCGGCGTGCCGCAGGTGACCGCGATCTACGAGGCCTCGCTCGCCGCGCGGGAGGCCGGCATCCCGGTGATCGCCGACGGCGGCCTGCAGTACTCGGGCGACATCGCCAAGGCGCTCGTCGCCGGCGCCGACTCGGTCATGCTCGGCTCGCTCCTGGCGGGCACCGACGAGTCGCCGGGCGAGGTCGTGTTCCAGGGCGGCAAGCAGTTCAAGCTGTATCGCGGCATGGGGTCGCTCGGTGCCATGCAGACCCGCGGCAAGCAGACCTCGTACTCGAAGGACCGCTACTTCCAGGCCGACGTGCCCAGTGACGACAAGCTCATCCCGGAGGGCATCGAGGGCCAGGTCGCGTATCGCGGCCCGGTGTCGGCGGTGGCGTACCAGCTGATCGGGGGCCTGCGGCAGTCGATGTTCTACGTCGGGGCCCGCACGATCGACGAGCTCAAGGCCAAGGGCAAGTTCGTGCGGATCACCCCCGCCGGCCTCAAGGAGTCGCACCCGCACGACGTGCAGATCGTCGTCGAGGCGCCGAACTACAAGCACTGACGTCACGGCCGCGGCATTCGCGCCCGGCCGCCGGCACGTCGGCGTCGCAGAATCACGCGAACGTCGCAGGATTCCGCCCGAATCCTGCGACATCGGCGCGATTCTGTGACTCTCGCGAGAGCGGCATCCTCTCCTCCCCAGGCGTGGATGCCGCTTCTCACTGCACAGAGGACGGATCCCCGGACCGCCCGCCCTCGCCGGCCGGGCACACTGCTGGAATGCGACGCACGGCACCGGAGTTCGGCGAGTGGCTGCTCGCGCACGACGGGATCCGCCACCGCCACGACGCGCTGTGCGCAGGGTTCGCTCCATCGCTCCTGCGCGAGCTCGTGGCGTCGGGGCGCGTGGCGGCGATCCGGCGGATGTGGCTGGCGCTTCCCTCCGCCGCTCCGGACCTCGTGGCGGCGGCGCGGGCCGGTGCCCGGATCTCCTGCGTGACGCTGGCGCGCCGCCGCGGGTGGTGGATGCCGGACGATGCCGCCGGCGGCATCCACCTGCACCTGCTGCCCGGCTCGCGATCGCCGGCGGACGACACATGCGTCCGCCACTGGAGTCTCCCGATCGCGCCCGCGGCACCGACGGCGCTCGTCGGAACCGTCGAAGACGCGCTCGCGCACGTCGCGCTCTGTCTGCCGCACGACCTGGCGCTGGTCGTCTGGGAGTCCGCGTCGAGGACGGAAGGACTGGCGGCCGACTACCTCTGTCGTGTCCGTTGGACGAGTCTCGCCGCCCGCCGGCTCGCCGCCGAGGTCCTCGGTCTGTCGGATTCGGGCCTGGAGACCCTGCTCGTCATCCCGCTGCGCCGATGGGGTCTGCGTGTGCGTCAGCAGGTCGTCCTCATCGGACGCCCCGTCGACCTGCTGATCGGCGAGAGGCTGGTGGTGCAGATCGACGGGTGGGAGTTCCACTCGTCGAGCGCGCAGCGGGCGAAGGACATCGCGCACGACGCCGAGCTGCGCCTGCGCGGATACACCGTGCTGCGGTTCAGCTATGCGCAGGTGGTGCACGATCGCGCCGGCGTCGAGGCGGTCATCCGGCGGGCGGTCGCCGCGGGCCTGCACCGCGCCGCCTGACCCGCGTCACGCCCCGCCCGTCCGCT
>NZ_JASGEL010000108.1:0-10150 GCF_047606385.1 Microbacterium sp. | reverse complement strand
CGACGCCCCCGACCAGCAGACCGCCCGCCGCGGCCGCCGACAGCAGCAGGCCGCGGCGGGACACGCCCGCGCGCTCGGGGCGCGCGGGCTCGTCCGGAAGCTGGTCGGGGTCGCTCACGTCAGGCCGTCGCGACCTTCTCGGCGATGCTCGACAGCGGCTCCTGCAGCGCCTGCACCGCCTTGCTCAGGGCGGCGGCGTCCGTCGCCTTCAGCTCGTCGGTCCACAGCTCGTACCCGCCCAGCGCGGAGGAGTCGCGGTAGGTGTCCAGCAGCGCGTTCACGGCGTCGAACTGCGCCTGCACCTGGTCGGCCAGGTCCGCATCGATCTCCTCGAGCCCCGGCCGCAGGTAGGCGAAGGCCTGCTCCGCGCCCTCGACGTTGCCGGCGAAGTCGACGAGGTCGATGTGGCTGTACAGCTCCTCCTCACCGGTGATCTTGTTCGCCTGCACCTCCTCGAGCAGGTCGGCGGCGCCGTTGGCGAGGTCCTCGGGAGCATAGGTCAGGCCGGCCATGACGTCCACGAGCTCGTCGGTGTGCGTCACCAGGTCGGCGGCGTAGGTCTTGGTCTGGTCGGTGATCGCGCCGTTCTGGAACAGGTCGCGCTCGATCGCGTGGAAGCCCGACCATCCCACGGCGTCGTCGACCGGCGTGGACTCGCGCATGTCGATGAGGTAGTCCAGGTTGCCGGCGTTGTCGGTGGCGTCGTAGCCGGGCAGGACGAACCCGTCGACGTCGGACTCGATCTTCTCGTAGAACGGCCGCGCCTTCGCGTAGGCATCCTGGGCGGCGGTCAGGTCGCCGGAGTCGATCGCGGTCTGCAGGTTCGCGACGGCGGTGACCATGTCGGCGGCGACGCCGTTCGCGTACGTCGCGTAGCCCTCGGCGCCGTCCTCGAGCAGGCTCTGCACGGTGCCGCCGGACGAGGACGCCGCGGTGCCGGTCACGGTGAACGCGACCGTCTCGGTCTCGGCGCCGGGGCAGTAGATCTCGTAGCTGCCGCCGTCGAGGGTCACCGTGAAGCTGACCGGAGACAGGCCGGGCGCGAGGTTCTCCTTCTCGCCGAGGATGCGATTGTCGCTCTGCAGCTCGATCTCGGTGATCGCGGTCGAGCTCTCATTGGTGACGGTGAAGGTGACGGGACCGGCGGGGACGCTGTCGTAGTCGAGCGTGCACGCGTCGGAGTCGCCGCCGGTGAGGGTGATGTTCACCTGCGAGGCGCCGCTGGAGCTGGTGGGGGCGGCTGCCTCGGAGCTGCTGCTGCAGCCGGCGAGCACGACGGCGCCGCCGGCCAGGACGGCCACGAGCGCGGTGCGGGCGAGGGGTCTGTCAAGGGATGGCATGGGTGTCTCTTCTCTGTGGTGACGGTGCGGTTTCGGGTGGGCCGGTGGGGACGTCGGGCGCTGCGCTGCGCAGCCGGCGTCTGGAGCGGGATGCTGCGATCAGCAGCACGGCGGCCGCGATCACGAGCACGACGGGCAGCTGGACCCCCCACAGCGTCCGCTCCTCGGCGAACGCGTCGGCGGCGTCGATCTGCGCGGCGCGGTCGGACGCGTCGGCGACCGACCAGCCGGCCGACGCGTCGTCAGGGTCCGTGCCGGTCAGCGTCACGGTGCGCGGGGTGGACAGACCTCCGCCGCTGAGGGTGACGACGGCGCGCACCGTCTCGGTCGCGTCGAGCAGCGCGTCGCCGGCGACCCACACCTCGCGGGTGGTCGTCACGTTCCAGGACGCGTCGAAGGGTCCCGGCTGCTCGGCGCGGTTCACCCCGATCGGCAGCGAGCCCTCGTTGAGGGCGGCGAGATCGTTCAGGGTGAGTGTCGCCGGCGCGTCGGCGACCGGCGCGTCGGCGTTCCACTGCCAGGCGAGGGCGGCGACGCCGTCGTGCTGATCGCCCGTCGCGGCAGCGGCGTCGAGGGCGTGGAGGTCGGCGTCCTGCCCGTCGACCTCGATGGTCACCGATCCCTCGCCCAGCTGGGCGGTGCCGGCCGTCGAGCCGTCGGCGGCGGTCAGCGTCGCCGAGGTCAGGTCGGGCCGGCCGGGAACGGCGAAGCCGACGGCCAGGGCCGCGGCGGCCAGCACGAGCGTGGCGGCGATCGAGGCCTGCAGGACCGGGACGGCGTGGCCCCGGGCACGGTGGCGCCGCGGCCAGTACACGTACAGCGCGACGGGCACGAGGTAGGCGAGCCACCCGACCACCTCGATCAGCCGCGGGTCGGACGGGATGCCGAGCACGCCGGTCAGCAGCGCCGCCGGGATCGTGCCCGGCCGCACGAGCCACGACAGATCGGCGACCTGCTGCTGGCCGGCGGTGATCCACCCCGCCTCGTGCGCGGTGCGCAGCGTCGTGACGACGAGCCCGGCGGCGACGAGGATGAGGAACGCGCCGGTGACGCGGAAGAACCGGGACAGGTCGAGCGTGACGCCGCCGTAGTAGATGCCGATGCCGACCCCGACGGCGCAGACGACGCCCAGCACCGCGCCGAGGGCCGCCAGCGCGGTGTCGGAGGACGCGGTGAACGTCGCCAGCAGGAAGACGCTCGTCTCGAAGCCCTCCTTGAGCACCGCGAGGAAGGCCATGACCGCCAGCGCCAGCGCGTGGCCGTCGCGCAGGGCGTCGCCGGCCTGCTCCTCCAGCTCGGTGCGCATCCGCCGCGCATGGCCGTTCATCCACACGATCATCCCGGTGACGAAGAACACCGCGACGGCGCCGATGACCGACTCCATCCCCTCCTGTGCGGCCTGCGGCAGCGCCTGCTCGACGAGTGCCAGCACGACGCCGACCGCGACGCTCAGCGCGACGGCGAGGGCGACGCCGATCCACATCGAGGTGAGACGGCGACCGTTGCGGCGCAGGAATGCGGCGACGATGCCGACGATCAATGCTGCTTCGAGGCCTTCGCGCAGGCCGATCACGAAGGTCGCGAGCACGGCGCTCCTGACGGGAGGGAACGGGACAAGTAAGGCTAACCTACATCCGGGACACGGATCGGTGCGGTCCGGCCCCTCGTCGCGCCGCCGGCCTCCGGTATCGGTCCGCGGACTAGGCTCGCCGCGAGGTGGACATGACGACGATCGACGACGCGCTCGAGCGCGACCAGGACCTGACGGACATCGACTGGCGCGTCTTCCCGCCGGGGACGGAGCGCGACGTGTTCGCCGCCCCGAGCGGCCCGCTCGCTCGCGTGACGCTCGGTCCCGCGGACGCCGAGCGCGTCGTGCTGGTCTCCGGCGTCGCCGGTTCGAAGGAGGACTTCGTCCGGGTGTTCCCGCTGCTGGCGGCAGCCGGGCACCGGGTCGAGTCGTTCGACCTCGCCGGGCACTGGGAATCGGTGGACGCCGGACCCGCGCACCTGGATCCGCCTCGCCAGCACGCGGACTACGCGATGTACGTGGCCGACCTGATCGCGGTGCTCGAGGACGGAGCCGGGCCCGCCCACGTGCTCGGGTACAGCTTCGCGGGCCTCGTCGCCGAGCTCGCGCTCGTCGAGCGCCCCGATCTGTTCCGCAGTCTCACGCTCATGGCCAGCCCGCCTGCGGTCGGGCAGGTCTTCCACGGCGTCAAGCACATCGGCCCGATCTCGGACATGGCACCGCACCGGGCCGCGGGGCTGATCCTGTGGGGCATCCGATACAACCTGAACCGCACGCCGCCCCGGCGGATCGCCTTCGTGCGCGAACGGCTCGCCGCGCTGCCGCGAGCCAGCGTCGACGACATCGTCGCGCTCATGATGGCGATGCCGGACGTGCTCGACGACCTGGCCGCCGCGCCGGTGCCCATGCTCGTCGCGGTCGGCGACCACGACCTGTGGCCGACCGCGCAGCACGCCGAGTTCGCACGTCGCATCGGCGCCGACCTCGCTGTCTACGAGACCGGGCATGCGCCGTGCGAGACCGCGCCGCATCAGCTGGTGCGCGACATGCTCACGCTCTTCGCCCGGGCCTGAGGGAATACCCCGGGCGTGCACGCGTTCTCCATGTATATTCACGTGCATAAAAATGGATGCGAGTCCGGAAAGAGGAGAAGACGACGTGAGCGAGCAGAGCACCGCACCCCAGGTGCAGTTCGGCCTGATGTCGGTCAGCGACATCACGCGGGACCCGGTCACCGGGCGCACCCCGAGCGAGGCGGAGCGCATCCAGGCGACCGTGACGATCGCGAGGCACGCCGAGCAGGCGGGTCTCGACGTCTTCGCGCTGGGAGAGCACCACAACCCGCCGTTCTGGTCCTCGTCGCCGACCACGACGCTCGCCTACATCGCGGCGCAGACCGAGCGGCTCATCGTCTCGACCTCGACCACCCTGATCACCACGAACGATCCGGTGAAGATCGCCGAGGACTATGCGATGCTGCAGCACCTGTCCGGCGGACGGATGGACCTCATGATGGGCCGCGGCAACACCGGACCCGTCTACCCCTGGTTCGGCAAGGACATCCGGCAGGGACTGCCGCTGGCGATCGAGAACTACGCGCTGCTGCGTGAGCTGTGGACGAAGGACGTCGTGGACTGGGAGGGGAAGTTCCGCACGCCGCTGCAGGGGTTCACCTCGACGCCGCGGCCGCTGGACGGGGTCGCGCCCTTCGTGTGGCACGGCAGCATCCGCACCCCGGAGATCGCCGAGCAGGCCGCGTACTACGGCGACGGCTTCTTCGCGAACAACATCTTCTGGCCCGCCGAGCACTACCAGCGCCTCATCGGCCTGTACCGCCAGCGCTGGGAGCACTACGGCCACGGCGCGCCCGAGACGGCGATCGTGGGTCTGGGCGGCCAGGCGTTCATGCGCAAGAACTCGCAGGACGCCGTGACCGAGTTCCGCCCGTACTTCGACAACGCCCCGGTCTACGGCCATGGGCCGTCGATGGAGGACTTCACGCAGATGACCCCGTTGACGGTGGGCTCGCCGCAGCAGGTCATCGACCGGTACGCCGGCATGCGGGACCTCTTCGGCGACTACCAGCGTCAGCTGTTCCTGATGGACCACGCCGGCCTGCCGCTGAAGACGGTGCTGGAGCAGATCGACATCCTCGGCGAGGAGGTCGTCCCCGTGCTGCGCAGCGAGTTCGCGAAAGACCGCCCCGCGGACGTGCCCGACGGGCCGACGCACGCCGCGCGGGTGCGCGCCGTGTACGGCGACGGCCCGACCCGGCAGGCGCGGCCGCGCGAGAACCGCGGCGACAACCTCACCGCCGGATCGCCCTACCAGGACACCCCGGCCGCGGCCGGTGCCGCGTTCGGTCTGGGAGGTGCGCGATGAGCGAGCGTCGTATCGCCGTGGTCGCGGCGGGCCTGTCGAACCCGTCGTCGACGCGGATGCTGGCCGACCGGATGCTGGCGGCCACCGCCCGCGAGCTGGGTGAGCGCGGCATCGAGGTCACGGCCGACACCTTCGAGCTGCGCGACTATGCGCACGACATCACGAACAACCTGCTGACCGGCTTCGCGCCGCCCGCGCTGGAGTCGATGATCAACACGGTCGTCTCGGCCGACGCCGTCATCGCGGTGACCCCGATCTTCTCCACCAGCTACTCCGGGCTGTTCAAGTCGTTCATCGACGTCCTCGACCCGGACGCGCTGCGCGGGAAGCCGGTGCTCATCGGCGCGAACGCGGGGACTCCGCGTCACTCGCTCGCGATCGACTACGCCATCCGGCCGCTGTTCGCCTACCTGCATGCGGACGCCGTGTCGACGGGGGTGTTCGCGGCATCCGCGGACTGGGGCGGAGCCGGCGACGGGGTCGGCACGCTGTCGGAGCGCATCGACAAGGGCGCGCGCGAGCTCGCCGACGCGATCGCGCGGCGCGAGCCCGCGCAGCCCGCCGATCCCTTCGACCCGGCGAGCTATCTCGGCGAGGGGCGGTCGTTCGGTCACCTGCTCGGTGGGCTCGCGGGGGAGTAGCGCCCATCCGCCGTCGCAGGATCGCGTCGATGTCGCAGGATCTCCGCCGAATCCTGCGACATCGGTCATGTTCTGCGACGATCGCGCGTACCGTGGCGGCCATGCGCTCGTCACGACCGATCCCGGGCAGCCGATGGCCGCACGAGATGACCATCACGGTCGTCGACGACCCGCACGCGCTGCTCGAACTGCTGTGGCTGCGGGAGCGATGGGGACTGCGCCTCGACATCGCCGCGCCGCCGCCTCTTCGCGCCCCGCCGGCACCGGCGCCGCCCGAGACGCGGCGCGCCGAGCCCGTCGAGGCGTGGCAGGACGCATGGCCCGAGATCTGGGACGGCGCCCTGGCGCACGCAACCACGCCACATGAGCCGCCCGACTTCGAGCGGATCGGGACGCTGCCTGATCTCGAGCGTCAGGCTCTGCTGCAACGCCTGATCGGGCCGAGCTGGCGTGACCGGTTCGGTGACGCGGGCCTGGAAGGCTATGACCTGTGGAGCGCCCAGCACCTGCGCGGGATCGTCGAAGGTCACCGGGCGGGCGGCAGCCCGGAGCACGACGTGGTCGACGCTCTCGTCCGCGCCTGGCGCGAGGGGTTGCTGATCGTCGTGACCGTGCCGGTCCGTGGGGAGCTCTGGCAGCGGGTGGGGTCGAACGGGATGCTGATCGCCGACGCGACCCGAGCCGATCGCGAGTCGTATGCGGCGGCGCTGCGCCGCTTCGCCGGGTGAGCGCGTAGCTGTCCATCGCACCCTCGCGTCTACTCGCCGGGGGGACGCGGCACGCGAGCGACGCCGCCGCGCCGTGCGCGCCGCCTCGGGATCGCCGCCAGAAACGCGTCGATCCCGAGACCGATGGCCAGCGCGATCACCACCGAGACCACGATCGCGACCACGGGGCCGCCGGGGAGAACCGCGGCCACCACCGCCCCGATCACCGCCTGGTATGCGCTCCACGCCACGGCCGCTCCGGCCGCCACCCCGAGGAAACGAGGCGCGCCGACCCGCGTCGCACCCGCCGTCAGGTTCACCGCCAGCCGGGCGAAGGGGATGAACCGCGCGACGAAGACGGTCGACGCGACCCGGGTCTCGAGGCGGGCTCCTGCCCAGCCGAAGGCGCCGGCGACGCGCGGATGCCGCATCCACCGCCATCTGTCGATCCCCACACGACGCCCCACCAGGTAGCAGCAGGTGTCGCCGGTGAACGCGGCCGCCGCGGCGACGACGATCACTGCGACGAGGGCGGGGGAACCGGTCGCGACCGACAGCGCTCCCGCCGCGGTCACCGCGACCTCTCCGGGAAGCACCACCAGGAACGAGTCGGCGAGCACCAGCAGCGCGACCACCCCCAGCGCCCAGGGGCCTGCGGCGATCGTCGCTACCGAGTCGTCCAGCACGGGGCCACGGTGGCAGCGTCCGGTGAACGGCGGGCGAACCGGACGCCGTCGACCGCGCACGGTCACTCGAACGCTGCTGCCCAGACGCCGTCGCCCACGCCGAGGCGGGGATCCGGCGCCCTCGGGATGCAGCCGACGACCGCTCGGTGACCGGGTGCGGAGCATCCGGTGAACTCTGCGCGATCCGGCCCGGATCGGCATCGTCGCCGGCGGAGCGGGCACGACCCTGGACATGTGAGAGTCGCGCTGATCGCCGAGTCCTACCTCCCCCACATGAACGGGGTCACGAACTCCGTGCTCCACGTGCTGCGTCACCTCGCCGCGCACGGACACGAAGCACTCGTGATCGCCCCCCGCGCGGCCGGCGCCGAGACCGCCCACGCGCGCACCGCACTGCTGGCCTCGCTTCCGCTGCCCGCCTACCCGCAGGTGCGCGTCGTGGTCGCCAGCGTCGCGCGGATCGCCGGGATCCTGCGCGAGTTCCGCCCCGACGTCGTCCATCTCGCCTCGCCGTTCGTGCTCGGGTGGCAGGGACTGCTGGCGTCCGAGGCGGTGGCCGCGGCATCCGTCGCCGTGTACCAGACCGACGTCGCCGCGTACACGGCGCGCTACGGGCTGCCCGGCGCGACGGCGCTCGCCGAGGCGCACCTCACCCGCCTGCACCGTCGCGCGACGCTCACGCTCGCCCCGTCCGCCGCCTCCGTCGCCCAGCTCGAACGCCTGGGCGTCGACCGGCTGCGGCGGTGGGAGCGGGGCGTGGACGGCGAACGGTTCCGGCCGGAGCGGCGCAGCGCGGCGTGGCGGGCCCGCATCGCACCGGGCGAGCGCATCGTCGGCTATGTCGGCCGCCTCGCGCCGGAGAAGCAGGTCGAAGACCTCGCCGCGCTCGCCGACCTGCCCGCCACGCGCCTCGTGATCGTCGGCGACGGGCCGTCGCGGCCGGCGCTGGAGCGTCGGCTGCCCGGCGCCGTGTTCCTCGGCCACCTCGCCGGAGACGCCCTGGCCGAGGCCATGGCCTCCCTCGACGTGTTCGTGCATCCGGGGGAGAGCGAGACGTTCGGGCAGACCATCCAGGAGGCCCACGCCAGCGGCGTGCCGGTCGTGACGACCGGTGTCGGCGGACCCGTCGACCTCGTCCGCTCCAGCGTCGACGGGTGGCTGTACCGTCCCGGCGACCTCGGCGATCTGCGCGCCCGCGTCGCGGACCTGCTCGGCGACGACGCCAAGCGCGCCGCCTTCGGGGCCGCATCCCGGGATGCGGTGCGCGACCGCACCTGGGGCGTGCTGTGCGCCCGACTGGTCGAGCACTACGACGAGGCGCGGATGCTGCGCCGCCTCGACGCCGGCCTGCTCGGCCGGTCGCGCCAGCGCCCGGAGCCGGTCCTCGCCCCGACCGCCGTCCGCCACGACAGCTATGTCGCCCTCGGCGACTCGCTGACGGAGGGACTGTGCGACGGCTCTCGCATGCCGTCCGGCGCGTACCGCGGGTGGGCCGACCGGCTCGCGGAGCTGCTCGCCCAGACCGGTGACTCGCCGCATCCGCTGCGCTTCGCCAACCTCGCCGTGCGCTCACGTCGGGTACGCGACCTCGCGCGCGAGCAGGTGCCGGCCGCCCTGGCGCTGCGTCCCGCGCTGGTGTCGATCCTGATGGGCCACAACGACCTCGTGGGCGCACGCGCGGACCCCGTGGCGCTGGCCGCAGAGCTCGCCCGCAGCGTCCGGCGCCTGCGGCAGGCCGGCTCCGACGTCCTGCTGGTCACGCTCTTCCTGCCCGAGCGGCCGGCGGCGCGACTGTTCGCGCGCCGCGTCGCGGCCTACAACGGCGAGCTGCGCCGTATCGCGCGGACCGAAGGATGCCTGCTGCTGGATGCCGAGGCCCTCGCGCCCCTGCGCGAGCGCGACATGTGGGCCGACGACCGGGTGCATCTGCGCTCGCGCGGGCATCGGCTCCTCGCCTACCGTGCCGCCGAGCTGCTCGGCGTGCCCGACGCCGAGGCGCTCGGCGGCCTGGACGCCGCCCTGCACGACGACGAGCCGCATCCCGCCGGCTGGATCCGCCGCGACGCGCTGCCGTGGCTCTGGCGCCGGGTGCGCGGTCGCACGGCCGGCGACGGCCTGCGCGCGAAGCACGACGGCTACATCGACCTGCCGCGTCCCGGCACGCCGCATCCCGCCCGCACCTGACCCCGGGCTCAGTACCAGCCGGTCGACTGCGAGTGCGCCCACGCCGTGCACGGGGTGCCGTACCGGGACGAGATGTACGACAGGCCCCAGTCGACCTGCGTGTTGCCGTTGGTGCGCCAGTCGGCGCCGGCCGAGGCCATCTTGTCCGCCGGCAACGCCTGCGGGATGCCGTACGCCCCGCTGGACGCGTTGAGCGCGTCGGCGCGCCAGCTCGACTCCCGGGTCCACAGCAGCACCAGGCACTGGTACTGGTCGTCGCCCCAGCCGTAGCGCGAGGCCATCGTGCTCTTCGCGTACGCCTTGGCGCCGGCGGGGTCGACCACGACGCCGTAGGTCGACGTGGTGGACGAGGTCGACGAGGAGGAGCTCGACGAGCTGGACGACGAGCCGGAGCTCGAGCTCGCCGCGGCCGCCGCGGCCTGCGCGGCCGCCTGCGCCGCCGCCTCCTGCCCGAGCCGGTACAGCCGCTCGGTCTCGGCCGTCGTGCTCTTCAGGGTCGCGAGCTGCGCGTACATCGTGTCGGTCTGCGTCTGCAGGGAGGCGACGGTCGCGGCCTCGGCGTCGGCGGCCGCCTGTGCGTCGGACGCCGCCTGCGCGGCCTCCTGGGCCGCCGTCTGCCGCGCGACCTCGGCGTCCGCCGCCTGCGCGCGCAGCGACTCGGCGGTCCCGGCGTCGCGCT
>NZ_JASGEL010000107.1:0-11870 GCF_047606385.1 Microbacterium sp. | reverse complement strand
GCCCGCGCTCCGACGCCGGGGCCTGGACGGAGCCGTGCCCCGATGCCGGCGGCTGCGCAGGGCCGCGCTCCGCGGTCGGCGCGGCGTCGCGCTGAGACGTCGGAGCATCCTGCGCCGCCTGCGCCAGCACGCGCGCGACCATGAGCTCCAGCTGCAGGCGGGGGGAGGTCGCGCCCGTCATCTCGTCGAGGGCGGCGATGACGATGTCGGCCGTGCGCGAGAGCCGATCGGCGCCGAACACGCCCGCCTGCCGCCCCATGCGCTCCAGCTCGTCGGCCGGGATGCCGCGCAGCACAGCCGACGCGTCCGTTCCGGTCGCGGCGACCACGATGAGATCGCGCAGCCGCTCCAGCAGGTCTTCGACGAAGCGGCGCGGGTCCTGCCCGGTCTGCACGACGCGATCGATCGCGGCGAACGCGGCCGCCGCATCCGTCGCGCCCAGCGCGTCGACGACCTGGTCGAGCAGCTCGCCGTGCGTGTATCCGAGCAGCGCCACCGCCCGCTCGTAGGCGACGGTCGACCCCTCGGAGCCGGCGATGAGCTGGTCGAGCAGCGACAGCGTGTCACGCGGTGAGCCGCCGCCGGCGCGCACGACCAGCGGCAGCACGCCCGGCTCGACGCCGACGCCCTCCTGCGCGCACAGCTGCTCGACGTAGGCGAGCATCGCCGCGGGCGGCACGAGCCGGAACGGGTAGTGGTGCGTGCGCGAGCGGATCGTGCCGATGACCTTCTCGGGCTCGGTGGTCGCGAAGATGAACTTGACGTGCTCGGGCGGCTCCTCGACGAGCTTGAGCAGCGCGTTGAACCCCTGCGGGGTGACCATGTGCGCCTCGTCGAGGATGAAGATCTTGAACCGGTCGCGGGCGGGCGCGAAGATCGCCCGCTCGCGGAGGTCGCGGGCATCGTCGACACCGTTGTGGGATGCCGCGTCGATCTCGACGACGTCGAGCGAGCCGCCGCCGCCGCGGCCGAGCTCGATGCAGCTCTCGCACACGCCGCACGGGGTGTCGGTGGGCCCCTCGGCGCAGTTCAGGCAGCGCGCCAGGATGCGCGCCGAGGTCGTCTTGCCGCACCCGCGCGGGCCGGAGAAGAGGTACGCATGGCCGATGCGGTCGGCGCGCAACGCCGTCATCAGCGGCTCGGTGACCTGCGCCTGCCCGATCATCTCGCCGAACGCCTCCGGGCGGTAGCGGCGGTACAGAGCAGTGGTCACGCGTCCAGCCTAGGGCGTGCCGCCGACACCCGCCTCGCCCCGCGAGGCGGAGGGGGCAGGGGCGTCAGGCGTCCAGCGGCGCCTCGACCTCGCTGGCGGTGACCGGCACCGTGTCCGTGACGACCGGGACGCTCGTGGTGAGCGTCGGCACGGACGCCGACAGCAACGTGCCGTCCTCGCGCCGCGCGTCCGCGAACATCCCGAGCGTGGGCCGCCCGGGACGGATCGGCCCCTGGCCCAGCAGCGGGATCACCAGCTCGCCCCCGCCGCCGATCGTGTACGCCGTGCCGCGCACCCGGAAGTCGACCGGCTCGCCGGCATCCGCCCGCACGATGAGCTCGTCGCGTCGCACCGTGATGTGCAGCCGGGTGCCGTGCCACATCAACGGGTAGGACAGCTCCGGCCAGCTCTCCGGCAGCCGCGGGTCGAAGCTCAGCTCGCCGTAGTGGTCGCGCATGCCGCCGAAGCCCGAGACCAGCGCGGTCCACGCCCCTCCCGCCGACGCCACGTGCACACCGTCGGAGGCGTTGTGGTGCAGGTCGCCGAGGTCGACGAAGATGCCGTCGAGGAAGTACTCCAGCGCGAGCTCCTGATAGCCCACCTCGGCGGCGAGGATCGACTGCACCACCCCGGAGAGCGTGGAATCGCCCGTGGTCAGCGGGTCGTAGTACTCGAAGTCGGCGAGCTTCTCCTCGCTCGTGAAGTGGTTGCCCTGCAGGAACAGCGCCAGCACGACGTCGGCCTGCTTGAGCACCTGGTACCGGTAGATCACCAGCGGGTGGAAGTGCAGCAGCAACGGCCGCTGCTCCGGCGGGGTCTGCTCCAGGTCCCACACCTCCCGCTCGAGGAAGACCTCGTCCTGCGGGTGGATGCCCAGTCCCAGGCTGTAGGGGATGTGCATCGCGTCGGCGGCGCGGTCCCAGGCCTCCGGCTCCGCCGGGTCGAGGTGCAGCCGCTCGACCATCTGCCGGTACACCTCGCCGTCGACCTCCGCCATCTCGCGCACCGTGCGGGCCGCGAAGCGCAGGTTGAAGCGGGCCATCACGTTCGTGAACAGGTTGTCGTTGACGACGGTGGTGTACTCGTCGGGCCCGGTGACCCCGTGGATGTGGAACGTGTCCTCGCCGTCGATCTCCTCCCGCCAGAACCCGAGCGAGGCCCACAGCCTGGCGGTCTCGACGGCGATGTCGACGCCCTCGCGGTAGAGGAACTCGAGGTCGTCGGTGGCCCGCACGTACTTCGCCAGCGCGAAGCAGACGTCGGCGTTGATGTGGTACTGGGCGGTGCCGGCGGCGTAGTACGCCGACGCCTCCTCGCCGTTGATCGTGCGCCACGGGAACAGCGCACCCGCCTCGTTGAGCTGGAACGCACGCCGCCGGGCGTCGGGCAGCATGTGCACGCGCATCCGCAGCGCGTTGCGGGCCCACAGCGGGCTCGTGTACGCGAGGAACGGCAGCACGTAGATCTCGGTGTCCCAGAAGTAGTGGCCGCTGTACCCGGAGCCCGACAGTCCTTTCGCCGGCACGCCGAGCCCGTCCGCGCGCGCGGTGGCCTGGGCGAGCTGGAACAGGCACCAGCGCGTCGCCTGCTGGAGGTCGTCGTGCTCGGCGATGCGCACGTCGGAGCGCTCCCAGAACCCGTCGAGCCAGGCGCGCTGGCGCAGCCGGATCGTGGCCAGCCCGGCCTGCTCGGCGCGGTCGAGCGTGCGACGGCAGCGGTCGATGAGCTCGCGCGTGGGCACGCCGCGCGAGGTGTGGTAGCTCACGAGCTTGGTCACCGTGATCGGCACGCCCGCCTTCGCCTGCACCCGGTAGACGTTCTTGGCGATGTCGGGGTCGATGAGCGTCTTGACGTCGTACGGGTTCTGCGTCTCGATCGTGTGGTCGGCGACGAGCGCGATCGTCATGCCCGAGGCGGTGACCCGGTAGCTGAGCACCGAGCGCGCCTCGTCCTGCCAGTGGTCCTGCGGCTGCAGCACGCGCTCGTCGATCCGCTCGGCCTTGCGGGGGTCGAAGCCGCCTCTGGCCGCCGCCCCGGGCATCCCGCTGTAGACGTCGGCGGCGTCCTGCCGGTTCACGAGCTGGCAGCTGATGGTGACCGGCGCGTCGGCGTCCAGCACGGTGACCGACACGTCCATCGCCGCGAGGTGGCGCTCCTCGAACGAGACCATGCGCGAGAAGTGGATGCGGACGTGCTTGCCCGACGGCGTGCGCCAGACCAGGTCGCGTCGCAGCACGCCGTCGCGCATGTCGAGGACGCGCTCGTACTCGACGATGTCGGCGAGGTCGAACGAGAGCGGCTCGTCGTCGACGTAGACGCGCATGACCTTCGCGTCGGGCACGTTCACGATGGTCTGGCCGACCTCGGCGAAGCCGTACGCCTGCTCGGCGTGACGGATCGGGAACGTCTCGTGGAACCCGTTGATGAACGTGCCCTGCTCATGGCCGAACCGTCCCTCCGGGTGGTTGCCGCGGAGGCCGAGATAGCCGTTGCCGACGGTGAACAGCGTCTCGGTGACGCCGGCGTCCTCGAGCGAGAAGGACCGTTCGACGAGCCGCCAGGGGTCGACGGGGAAGCGGTCACGGTCGATCATGTGCGTGCCTTCGGGTCGAGAGGGGTGGGTGGTCGCGCTGTGCGGATCGGGTCAGTCTACGAAGGCGGCGAGGTCGTCGACCACGACGTCGGCGCCCGCTGCCGTGAGCGCCTCGGCCCCGACCCCGCGATCCACGCCCACGACGAGGGCGAAGCCGCCGGAGGCCGCCGATCTGACGCCGCTGATCGCGTCCTCGACGGCGGCGCTGCGGGCCGGGTCGACGCCCAGCATCCGCGCCCCTTCGACGAACACGTCCGGCGCGGGCTTGGAGGCGAGGTGGTCGCGTTCGGCGATGACCCCGTCCATGACGACGTCGAAGCGGTCGCGGATGCCGGCGGCATCCAGCACCTCCTCGGCGTTCTTCGAGCTCGACACCACCGCGATCGGCACGCCGGCCTCCTGCAGCCGGTCGATCAGGCGCAGCGAGCCGGGATACGGGACGATGCCCTCGGCGCGCAGGACCGCGGCGAACACCTCGTTCTTGCGGTTGCCGATGCCGCACACCGTGCTCGCGACCGGATCGTCGTCGGGGCTGCCCCACGGCACCTCGACGTCACGGCTGCGCAGCAGGCTCGCGACGCCGTCGTAGCGCTTCTTGCCGTCGAGGTGCTCGAAGTAGTCGGCATCCGTGTAGGGCGGCTCGATGTCCCACTCCGCGAACAGCTGCTCGAACATCGTGCGCCAGGCGTGCATGTGCACCTCGGCGGTGGGCGTCAGCACGCCGTCGAGGTCGAACAGGACGGCGTCGTACGTCGTCAGGTCGGGCAGGGTCACAGAGCCTCCAGTCGCTGGTCGCCAGCGTATCCCCGGCAGGTTACGCGCCGGTATCGAATCCCCGCCGCGTCGGCCCGCCCCGGGCGGCGTCAGTCCGCGACCTCGAGGGTCTGCCGCGCGATCTCCAGCTCCTCGTTCGTGGGGACGACCAGCACGGCGACCTGCGAGTCGTCGGCGGAGATGACGCGGATGCCGTGACCGCGTGCCGCGTTGCGCTCGGGGTCGAGCCGGACGCCCGCGAAGCCGAGCGTGGCGAGCGCCGCCGCCCGCACGCGGATCGAGTTCTCGCCGACCCCCGCCGTGAAGGAGAGGACGTCGACGCCGCCCAGCTGGGCCAGGTAGGCGCCGGCATAGGCGCGCAGCCGGTGGATGTAGACGTCGAAGGCGAGCTGCGCGGCCTCGTCGCCGGCCTCGACCCGCGTGCCCAGGTCGCGCATGTCGGCGACGCCGGCGAGCCCGAGGATCCCGGAGCGCTTGTTGAGCAGGTCGTCGACCTCGCCGATCGTCATCTCGCCCCGGCGCACGAGCTGGAACACGACGGCCGGGTCGATGTCACCGGACCGGGTGCCCATGACCAGCCCCTCCAGCGGCGTCAGCCCCATCGACGTGTCGACCGAACGGCCGCCGTCGATCGCGGTGACGGACGCGCCGTTGCCGAGGTGGAAGACGATCTGCCGCAGCTCGCCCAGCGGGCGACCGAGGAAGGCGGCTGCGGCCTCGCTCACGAACTTGTGCGAGGTGCCGTGGAACCCGTACTTGCGGATGCGGAGCGGCTCGCTGACCCTCCGGTCGATCGCATACGTGTACGCCTCCGCCGGCATGGTCTGGTGGAAGGCGGTGTCGAACACGGCCACGTGCGGGATGCCGCCGAACGCGGCCTTCGCCGCGCGGATCCCCTGCAGGGCGCCGGGATTGTGCAGCGGCGCGAGCACGGACAGCTCGTCGATGTTGATCTCGACCAGCGGCGTGATCACCGTGGGGGCGAAGAACCGCGCCCCGCCGTGCACGACACGATGGCCGACGGCGACCGGCGGGTGGTCGTGGAGCGACGGCCCGTGCGCGGCGAACGCCTCCAGCATCACGGCGAAGCCGCCGGTGTGGTCGGGGATCGGCAGGTCGCGTTCGAAGGTCGCGTCGAGGACGGTGGGGCTGGCGGCATCCTGCTGCCCGAACGACGCGACCGTGTGCGAGGCGTGCCCCTCCGCCTGCCCGATGCGCTCGACCAGGCCCGAGGCGAGCACCCGCTCGCGGTCCATGTCGATGAGCTGGTATTTGAACGACGACGATCCGCTGTTGATGACGAGCACCACGCTCATCGGCTCGCACCCCGTTCGCGCATCCGCTCGGCCGTGCGAGCATGTCCCACTTCGGCGCGGTATGGCGACCTCATACCGCGCCGAAGTGGGACACGACCCGCTCCGAAGTGGGACATGGGCGTCCGTCGGATCATCCTTGGCCCCCCTGCGCCTGGATGGCCGTGATCGCGATGGTGTTGACGATGTCGTCGACCAGCGCGCCGCGGGAGAGGTCGTTGATCGGCTTGTTCAGGCCCTGCAGCACCGGGCCGATCGCGACGGCGCCGGCCGAGCGCTGCACCGCCTTGTAGGTGTTGTTGCCCGTGTTCAGGTCGGGGAACACGAACACCGTCGCCCGCCCCGCGACCTTCGAATCCGGCATCTTCGCCCGGGCGACGGCCGCGTCGGCCGCCGCGTCGTACTGGATCGGACCCTCGACCGGCAGCTCGGGGGCCCGCTCGCGCACCAGCGCCGTCGCCTGCCGCACCTTCTCGACGTCCGCCCCCGCCCCCGACTCGCCCGTCGAGTACGACAGCATCGCCACGCGCGGCTCGACGCCGAACCGGGATGCCGTGGCCGCCGACGAGACGGCGATGTCGGCGAGCTGCTCGGCGGTCGGGTCGGGGATCACGGCGCAGTCGCCGTAGACCAGCACGCGGTCGGCGAGCGCCATGAGGAAGACGCTGGAGACGACGGCGACCCCGGGGCGCGTCTTGATGATCTCGAACGCGGGCCGGATGGTGTGCGCCGTGGTGTGCGCGGCGCCCGAGACCATGCCGTCGGCCAGCCCCAGGTGCACCATCATCGTGCCGAAGTAGGAGGCGTCGGTGACGGTGTCGGCGGCCTGCTGCGCCGTCACGCCCTTCCGCGCGCGCAGCCGGGTGTACTCCTCCGCGAAGCGGATGCCCAGCAGGGCGTCGAACGGGCTGACGACGGCGGCGTCCCGGATGTCGATGCCCAGCTCGATCGCGCGCGAGCGCACCTCGATCTCCTCGCCGAGGATGGTCAGGTCGGCGATGCCGCGCGCGAGCACGGTCGCGGCGGCGCGCAGGATGCGGTCGTCCTCGCCCTCCGGCAGCACGATGTGCTTGCGGTCGGCGCGGGCGCGCTCGATGAGGCCGTATTCGAACATCAGCGGGGTGACGACCTCGGGATGTGCGAGGCCGAGCAGGCGCGTCAGCTCGGCACCGTCGACGTGCGTCTCGAACAGGCTCAGCGCCGTGTCGTAGCGGCGCTGCGAGTCGGCGGCGAGGCGCCCGCGCGTGCTCATGATGCGCACCGCGGTGTCGTAGGTGCCGCGGTCGGTCGTGATGATCGGCAGGTTCGAGCCGAGGCCGTCGATCAGCCGGTCGATGGTCTCGGGCAGCGGGAACGGCCCGTTGAGCACCACCGCGGCGAGCGAGGGGAACGTCCCCGACGCGTTCGCGAGGAGGGCCGCCAGCAGCACCTCGGTGCGGTCGGCGGGGATCACGACGACCGCGCTCTCGACGAGCCGGGGCAGCACGTTGACCATCGACATCCCCGCCACGACCACGCCCAGCACCTCGCGGGTGAGGAGGGCCGGGTCGCCCTTGATCAGCACGCCCTCGACCGAGCGCATCACGCCGCGCACCGAGGGCGCGACGAGGAAGCGGTCCTCCGGCAGCGCCCACACCCGCACGTCGGCGCCGACGACGGCCCGCAGGGCGGCGACGGTGGGCTCGAGCCGGTCGGGCTCGACGCGGTTGGCGACGACGGCGAACAGCTCGGCGCGGGCGGTGCGGAGCTCGGCGAGGGTGAGGGCGGCGACCTGCGCGATCTCGTCGGGGGTGCGGGGGTCGCTCATGCCGAGCTGATCGCCCTGCCCGTGCGCAGCGCGACCGCCCACGACCAGCAGCACCGGTGCGCCCAGGTTCGCGGCGATGCGGGCGTTGTAGGCGAACTCGGCGGGGTTGCCGACGTCGGTGTAGTCGCTGCCGAGCACGACGACCGCGTCGCACTGCGCCTCGACGGCCTTGAACCGCTCGACGATGCGGGCCAGCGCCGCCTCCGGGTCGGCGTGCACCTCGTCGTAGCCGACGCCCACGCAGTCGTCGTAGTCCAGGCCGACGCCGTCATGGTCCAGCAGCAGCTGCAGCACGTAGTCGCGTTCGACGGTGGAGCGCGCGATGGGCCGGAACACGCCGACGCGGGCGACCGCGTGGCTCAGGGCGTCGAGCACACCCAGCGCGACGGTGGACTTGCCCGAGTGGCCTTCCGCGGAGGTGATGAGGATGCTCTGCGCCACTCGCTCAGCCTATGCGGGGCCGATGCGCGGGGCCAGGGTGCCTCGACGCCGAGATATCCCCTGCCCTCAGCCCCTCCCCTCAGCTCCTCTCCCCGTGTCCCGCTCCGCGCCGGGCGCAGAACTCAGGACGAACCGGCGGGAGCGGCATCCACGGCCCTCTCCACCGGCGTGTCGGCGGCGGCGTCCTGAGTTCTGCGCCACCGCATCCTCTCCTCCCCAGGGGCGAAGATCTTGCTGCAGTGGTCGGGGCTGTGCAGAGCCGGCCAGCCCTGCGCACGGGCGCCGCAGGCTGACGGGATGCTGCCGCCCGATTCCCCCGCTCCGATCCCCGCCGCCTACCTCCGGCGGCGCCGGCGGCGGGGCGAGGCCGTCCCGCAGCGGTGGCGCGTCTACTCACGCGTCGAGCTGCTGGCCGGCGGGTGGACGCCGAAGAAGCTGACCGTGGCCGTCGCGGACGGGCGTCTCGTGCGTGCTCGCAACGGCGAGTATCTGCATCCGGATGCCGATCCCGACTGCGTGGCCGCCTGTCGCACCGGCGGACGGCTGACGTGCGTGTCCGAGCTGGCGCGGTGGGGCGTCTTCGTCCTCGACGCGACCGCGCTGCACGTCTGCCACGAGCGCGGCGACTCGCGTCACCGCCCCCTGCCCCGCGAGGTGCGACGCCATCGCACGCGACACGCGCGGCGGCCGCGGGAGGACGCCTCGGTCGATCTGGTCGAAGCGTTCGCCGACGCCGTCCGCTGTCAGCGACCGCGCGCGGCGATCGCCACGCTCGACTCGGGACTGCATCTCGGGCTCATCGACCGGCGCGATCTCGACCGCATCTTCGCGCTGCTGCCGCCCCGGTTCGTCGCGTTGCGTCGGTTGCTCGATGCCCGCGCCGAGTCCGGCTCGGAGTCCCCGGTGCGGCTGATCCTGCGCACGATCGGCTGCGAGTTCGAGGTGCAGGTGCGCATCGACTCGGTGGGCCGCGTGGACTTCGTCGTGGCGGGCCGCCTCATCGTCGAGTGCGACAGCAGGGGCTTTCACGGGTCATGGGCCGACCGCCGGCGCGATCTGCGACGCGATCAGGCCGCGGCCGCCCTCGGCTACGCGACGTATCGCCCGATCGCGGAGGACATCTTCTGGCATCCCGACCGCGTGGTCGCCGCGATCCGCGGGCTGCTCGACCTGCTCCTCCCCGAACCGCGCTGAGCCGCTCTGTGTCCGCTTCCGCGCCGGCGCAGAACTCAGGACGAACCGGCGAGAGCGGCATCCACGGCCCCTTCCACCGGCGTGTCGGCGGCGGCGTCCTGAGTTCTGATCCTGGACGGAGCTGACGCGCAGAAGGGTGCGAGAGAAGCAAAGAAAAGACCCTCCGCGCACCCGACAGAGCCTGGTTACCCTTGCTACGTTTCCGTCCTGGGGGAGTTGGCCTGGGTGCCGCCACGCGGAGAGCCGGACTCGATCCTACCCGCCGCCGCCACGCCTGTCGAAGCGTCGCCGTCCCCGTCGCGCACCGCTCCGGCCTCGGCGGGTCGGGCTACGATCGGATCGCGGGGCGCCGATGCCCGCGTCCCGCGTTCAGCGCGGCTGCCGGTACCAGCCGCGGAGAAGGGGGAATCGTGGACAGCGCCGAACGGTTCGCCGAGGTGACCGGACGAATCACCGCATCCGTCGAGAGCGTGATCGACGGCAAGCCGGACGCGGTCCGCGCCGCCCTCGTCGCGCTCCTCGCCGAGGGGCACCTGCTGATCGAGGACGTGCCGGGCGTGGGCAAGACCATGCTCGCCCGCGCGTTGGCGGCATCCGTGGATGCGACCGTCCGCCGCATCCAGTTCACCCCCGACCTCCTGCCCGGCGACGTCACCGGCGTGTCCGTGTTCGACCCGAACAAGCGCGAGTTCGAGTTCAAGCCGGGCGCGGTGTTCGCGCATATCGTCATCGCCGACGAGATCAACCGGTCCTCCCCCAAGACCCAGTCCGCCCTGCTGGAGGCGATGGCGGAGCGCCAGGTCACCGTCGACGGCCGGTCGCACGCCCTCGCCGAGCCGTTCCTGGTCGTCGCGACGCAGAACCCGCTCGACATGGAGGGCACGTACGCGCTGCCCGAGGCGCAGCGGGACCGCTTCATGATGCGCATATCGATGGGGTACCCGGATGCCGCGGCGGAGGCGCTGATGCTGCGCCAGCGCGAGACCGAGAACCCGCTGACGGCGGTGACCCCGGTGGTCACCGCCGAGGAGGTGCTGGATCTCATCGCGTGGGCGCGCAACATCCACGTGTCCGCCGCGATCGAGGAGTACGCGGTCTCGCTCGCGAACGCCACCCGGAATCATCCGGAGCTGCGGCTGGGCGCCAGTCCTCGGGCGACCCTGCAGCTCGTGCGCGCGGCCAAGGTGCACGCGGCGCTGGAGGGACGCTCGTTCGTGATCCCGGACGACGTCGCCGCTCTCGTGGTGCCGGTCTTCGCCCACCGGCTGATCCCCGCCCGCGTCGGCGGGGCACGGGGCGGGGATCCGGCGCAGCACGTCGCCACGCTGCTGGAGCGCATCCTCGGCACCACCCGAGTCCCCCTCGACGCGCACGGCTGATCATGCGCCGCTGGCCGCTGACGGCGCGGGGAGTCGTCGCCCTCCTTCTCTCGGTCGCGTGCTTCGTCGCGGCCGTCGTGACCGGGCTGGTCGAGTTGCAGGTGTTCGGGGTGCTGCTGGCCGCCCTCGTGGTCGTGTGCCTGCTGTGGGTGCTCCTCACCCGCCGCCGCGGCGAGGTCGAACGCAGTGCGATCCCCGAGGTGCCGGCGGTGGGCGAGACCGTCACGATCCGGCTGCTCACCAGGGTGCTCTCGACCTGGTCGGTGCCGGCCGGGCGCTGGCGCGACCGTCTGCCCGCGGGCCTGGCCGGCGACACGTCGCGGATGCTGCCGGGCATCGGATCGGCCTGGCGTGACACCGACCGCACGATCGCCTGGTCCTACCAGGTGCTGGCCCGGCGGCGCGGCGTGCATCGGCTCGGACCGTCGACCGTCACCATCACCGACCCGTTCGGGCTCACCCGCCGCGACGTCCGGGTGGGCGGCGGGTGGTCGCTCGTGGTCACCCCCGCGGCGGTCTCGCTGGACACGGCGGGCTCGGTCGCGGGGGGCGCCGGCGGCGCGCGCTCCTCATTGACGAGCCGGTTCAGCCAGGGCTACGACGACCTCGTCGCCCGCCCGTGGATGCCGGGCGACTCGGTGCGGCGCGTGCACTGGCGCGCGAGCGCGCACCGTGACGAGCTGATGGTGCGTCAGGAGGAGCACGAGACGTCCCCGGAGGCGACAGTCGTGTTCGACGCGGCGGGTTCGCGGTTCGCGCCGGCGGGCGGCGTCCCGGGCCTGGACCCCCGGTTCGAGGCGGCGGTGACCGCCTGCGTGTCGGTCGCGGCGTATCTCGCCCGCAGCGGGTTCGACGTGGCCGTCACGGATGTCGAGGGCCGGGCGCTGTGCGATCCGCTCGCGGCCGGGGACGAAGACGGCATCGAACGGCTGCTCCTGGCGTTCGCGGAGGTGCGCGCACACCTCGACGAGGATCTCTCGGCCCTCATCGCGCGATTCGGCGGTGCCACCACGGGTCCGCTCGTGCTCGTCACCGGCATGATCGGCGAGACGGACGCCGCCGCGCTCAGCGCGGTCTCCGGGCACAGCGTGCTGCCCGTGCTGCTCGCGGTGGGCGCCGCGGACGGCGCCGTCGCGATGGCCCGGGGCTGGCGCGG
>NZ_JASGEL010000106.1:0-28996 GCF_047606385.1 Microbacterium sp. | reverse complement strand
TGCGCGCGCGGCGAGAGCGCCGCCACGCGGGCGGCGGCGTCGCGCAACCAGCCCTCGGCGGTCGCGCGCAGCAGCCGGTCGTACCCGGCGTCCGGCGGGGTGATCACGCTGCGGTCCTCCGCCGGCAGCACGATGACGAGGTCCAGCGTGCCGCCGGTAGCAGCGGCGATGCGCGCGCCGAGGGCGAGCGCGTCGGCACCGGCATCCGTCGCGGTGTAGCCGACGACGACCGCGCTCACCCGCGCACCGCCTCGGCGATCTGGTCCGCCACCAGCCGGCCCATGCGGATGGCGCCGTCGACGTGCTGGAAGCCGGCGCCCGCCATGTCGCTGCACGCGAAGTGGATCGGGCCGACCGCGGTGCGCAGGTCGGCGCCGTAGCGGTGCAGCCCGCCGAGGTCGAAGCTCGCCGCGTAGGCGCCGCGCGTCCACTCCTCACTGCCCCAGTCGCTCTCGTAGTACACGATCGGCTCCTTCGCCTCGGGCCCGTAGTAGTGCGACAGCGACTCGAGGATGCGCGCCCTGCGCTCGTCGGCGTCCAGTGCGAACACGTCGTCGGCATGCTGATCGGAGACGAACCCGACCAGCGTCCCGCGTTCGTCCCCGAAGTTCGTGTTGTCGTATGCCTCGTGCGACAGCTCGTAGGGGCTGAACGCGGTGCCGGACAGACCCTGCTCGCGCCAGAACGGGCGGTCGTAGACCGCGTGCACCTTGATGACGAAGCCCATCGACAGGTGCTGGTGCAGCTGGTGCTGCCGACGCGGCAGGGGCGGGACGAACGAGATGCGGTCGTAGAGGATCGGGGCGGCGGCCAGCAGCGCCTGGCGCGCGTGGACCGTCATCGAGTCGGAGACGGCCGTGACGCCGTCCTCTCCCCACTCCAGGGTGCGCACCGGCTGGCTGCGGAACACGTCGTCGCCGAGGCGCTCCGCCAGCAGCAGCGGCACCTGCTGCAGTCCGCCGACGACCCGCTTGTCGAGGATGAAGTCGGCGTCCACGAGGTTCGTGTAGCTGCCGGCGGAGGCCGCCATGTGCAGCGACTGCAGCAACGAGAACGCGTGCGTCGGCTTGGTCAGCATCGCGGAGCCGGTCGCGAACGCCAGGTTGCGCACGGCCTCGTCGTCGTCGGTCTGGCTGCGCAGCCACGCGTCCCACGAGATCGCGTCCCACTCGGCGGCCTTCGGATGCGCCCACGGGCGGTCGGGGTCGATCTCGGCGACCATCTCGTCGAGGCGCGCGGTGATCTCCGCGATGACCCGCTCGGTCTCAGGACCGGCCGGGAACAGGTCGCCGGTGAATCGGACCGGCGTGCCGTCGGGGCCGACGTAGACGCTGTCCCCGTCCCGGTAGCGGCTGAAGGTCGAAAGCCCCAGCTCGGCCACCGTCTCGATCAGCGCGGTCTGGTCCGGCGAGATCCACTGGCCGCCGATCTCGAGCATCGCGCCCTCGATCGTGTCGGTCCAGAGCCGGCCGCCCACGCGGTCGCGGGCCTCGAGCACGGCGACCGACAGTCCCTGCCGGCGCAGCGCGTTCGCTGCCGTCAACCCGGCCGCTCCTGCGCCGATGATGACGACGTCCCTCGTGATCTCGCTCATCTCGCTCCTTCGGGTGTGGCAGGTGCCGGTTAGAGGGCTGCGACGGCGGCCGCGACGACGTCGAGGCCCTCGTGCAGCAGGTGGTCGGGGATCGACAGCGGCGGCAGGAACCGGATGACGTTCCCGTAGGTGCCACAGGTCAGGGTGATGACGCCTTCCGCGATCGCCGCCCGGGCGACGGATGCCGCCGCGGCGGCATCCGGGTCGCCCGTCGCGGGGACGACGAACTCGATCGCGATCATCGCGCCGCGTCCGCGCACGTCGCCGATGCTCGGGTGGGCAGCGGCGAGCTCTCCCAGCCGCGTGGTCAGGATGTCGCCGATCCGCTGCGCGCGCTCGACCATGCCGTCGTTCTCGAACACGTCGATCGCGGCCAGCGCCGCCGCGCAGGAGACGGGGTTGCCGCCGTAGGTGCCGCCCAGGCCGCCGAGGTGCGAGGCGTCCATGATCTCGGCGCGACCGGTGACCCCGGCCAGCGGCAGCCCGCCGGCGATGCCCTTGGCCGTGGCGACGATGTCGGGCACGATGCCGAACAGCTCGCTGGCGAACATCGCGCCGGTGCGGGCGAAGCCGGTCTGCACCTCGTCGGCGACGAACACGACGCCGTTCTCACGGCACCACCGCACGAGCTCGGGCAGGAACCCGTCGGCCGGGACGATGAACCCGCCCTCGCCCTGGATCGGCTCGATGACGACCGCGGCGAGGTTCGCGGCGCCGATCTGCTTCTCGATGAGCGAGATGGCCCGCTTCGCCGCCGCGGGCCCGCTCAAACCGTCCCGGAACGGGTAGGACGTCGGGGCGCGGTAGACCTCGCCGGCGAACGGACCGAAGCCGCTCTTGTACGGCATGGCCTTCGCGGTGAGCGCCATCGTGAGGTTCGTGCGGCCGTGGTAGGCGTGGTCGAAGGCGACGACGGCGGGCCTGCCGGTGTGCTTGCGCGCGATCTTGACCGCGTTCTCGACGGCCTCGGCCCCGGAGTTGAACAGGGCCGACCTCTTCTCGTGGTCGCCCGGAGTCAGCCGGTTCAGTGCCTCGGCGACGGCGACGTACGACTCGTACGGCGAGATCATGAAGCAGGTGTGGGTGAACCGCGCGACCTGCTCGGCGACGGCGGCGACCACCTTCGGGTGCGAGGCGCCGACCGTGGTCACGGCGATGCCGGCACCGAGGTCGATGAGCGAGTTGCCGTCGGCATCCACCACGACCCCGCCGCCCGCGGCGGCCGCCTCGATGGGGACGGTGTGGCCGACCCCCGCCGGGACGGCGGCGGCCTTGCGCGCCAGCAGCTGCTGCGAGCGAGGGCCGGGGATCGCGGTGACCAGGCGCCGCTCCTGCGGCAGGGACGGGCCCCCGACGGGCGCGGCGGGAATGTCGGTGACGCTCATGGTCGCGAGCGTAGGGGCGCGGCTCAGACCAGAGCACTCTCCGACGTGTACATCTTCGCCCGCTCATGCGACACGATGTACACAGCCGACCGCACGCGCACCGGAGGAGGATCCGCTCGTGAGCAGCCCCGCCGATCCGCCCACCGTCCGTGCGCTGCTGCGCCGCACCGAGCTGCGCCTCCGCCTGGCCGTCGACGAAGACCGGCTGGCGGCCGGCGCGCTCGACCGGGTGATCCGGGGCGTCCACAGCTCCGATCTGGCCGATCCCACGCCGTTCCTGTCCGAGGATCTCGCGCTGCTGACGACGGGAACCCAGTTCACCGGCGCGGACCCCGCGGACTACGCCGCCTACGTCGAACGGCTCGTCGTCCGCGGGGTCGTGGCGCTCGGGTTCGGCACCGAGGTGGTGCCAGGCGGCATCCCGGAAGGCCTGGCAGCGGCATGCGGCGCGGCGCGGCTGCCCCTGTTCGAGGTGCCCTACCGCACCCCGTTCATCGCGGTCGCCCGCGCCAATGCGCGAGCGCTGGCGGCGCAGGATTTCGCGCGGCGGACCTGGGCGCTGGACGCGCAGCGCGCGCTCTCGCTCGCGGCGCTGCGCAGCGACGGGCTCGCGGCAGCCGTCGACGAGCTCTCCCGGCGTCTGGACGCCTGGGTGGGGCTGTTCGACGCGGCCGGGGTGCTGCGTCATGAGCACCCTCGTGACGGTGCCGGACGCACGGAGCTCCAGGCGGAGGTGACGGCCATGCTCGCCCGCGGCACGCGTGCGGGCGCGACGGTGGCCGTCAGCGACGGCACGGTCGTGCTGCAGTCGCTGGGTCGTCCCGGGCACCTGACCGGTGTGCTCGCCCTCGCGACCGGGGTGCTGGATGCCGAGGCCCGCAGCGTCGTGACCATGGTCGTGGCCATGGCCGACCTCGCCCTCGAGCAGCGTCGCGGGCTGCTGCGCGCCCGGGACGCGCTGCGGGCCGGGCTCGCGGTGTCGCTGCTCGACGGCGGGGCTGCCACCGCGCGTCGCGTCGCGAGCCGGATGTGGGGCGGCCTGCCGCCGGCGCCGGTGCGGGTCGCCCTGACCGACGCAGGCGGACGGGACGATGTCGTGGAATGGCTCGAGTCGCAGGCCGACGGCCGCGGCAGCCGGCTGTTCTTCGGCCGGATCGATGCCGGACTGCTGCTGGTGGTGCCCGCATCCGACGACACGCTGCTGCCGCTCTTGGCCGAGCGGTCGAACCTGGCGGTCGGCGTGTCCGACCCGGTCGGGTACGACGAGGTCGCCGCGGGCCTGGCCCAGGCGCGCGTCGCGCTGGAGGGCGGCGGGAGCGGAGTGAGGGTGTTCGCCGACGCGCGCGGCGGCCTCGCCGCGGCCTTCGACGGCGAACGAGCCCGCGTGCTCGCCGACGCCGAGCTCGCGCCCCTGCGCGCGGCGGATGCGGCCGGGGGCACGCAGCTGCAGACGACGCTGGCGGCCTGGCTGGCCCACGACGGCTCACACGAGCGCACCGCGCAGGCCCTCGGCATCCATCGCCACACACTGCGGGCCCGGCTCGCGGCGGTCGAGCGGGCGCTGGACGTCGACCTGACCTCGTTCGCGGTGCGCGCGCGGCTGTGGCTCGCGTTCGAGGTCGCTCAGCGCGGAGCGTGGGCCGACAGGAACTCGTAGACCTCGGTCGTGTCCACGCCCGGGAACGCTCCGGTCGGAAGCGTCGCCAGCAGGGTCCGCGGGGTGCGCACATTGGGCCAGGCGTTCTCGCGCCACGCGGCCTCGAGGTCGGCAGGCGCGCGCCGGCAGCACACCTCGACCGAGTGCTTCGAGACGCCGCGGTTCGGGGTGTCGCGCCCCAGGAACCACTTCGTGTCGTCGAAGCGCACCCCCACGCTCACCGAGTGCTGCCCCTCGCTGGAGTTCTCGACGCGCGCCGTGCACCAGTAGGTGCCGCCTCCGGTGTCGGTGTACTGGTAGTACGGGTTGAACCGGTCGTCGACGTCGAACACGACCCGACTCGTCCAGCGCCGGCAGCACATCTGCCCTTCGATGGCGCCGAGCCGGTCGGCGGGGAAGTTCACGTCGTCGTTCTCGTACGCCTTGGTGATCGTGCCCGACTCGTGCACCTTGAGGAAGTGCACCGGGATGCCGAGGTGCACCGTCGCGAGGTTCGTGAACCGGTGCGCGGCGGTCTCGTAGGAGACCGAGTACGCGTCGCGCAGGTCTTCGATCGAGATCGCCCTGGCCGCCTTCGCGTCGCGCAGGACCCGAGCGACGTGGGCCTCGGGGATCAGCAGCGCCCCGGTCAGATAGTTCGTCTCCACGCGCTGACGCAGGAACTCGGCGTAGCTGGTCGGCTCGGTGTGGCCGAGGATCCGGCTGGACAGCGCCTGCAGCACCGCGGTGCGGGCGTCGCCCTTGGCCGCGACCCGGCTGGAGAGGTACAGCCGCCCGTTCTTCAGGTCGGCGACGCTGCGGGTGGTCTGCGGCAGATCGGGCACATAGTGCAGCGTGAACCCCAGGTGGGCGGCGATGTCGCTCGCGGTGCGCTGGGTGAGCGGGCCACCGGGATGGCCGACCGCTGCGAGGATGCCGCGGGCCTGCTCCTCCAGGTCGGGGAAGTGGTTGTTCTGCTGCCGCATCAGGTGACGCAGCTCGACGTTCGCCCGGCGTGCCTCCTCCGGAGTCGCCGCCCGCTCGTCGCGGAGGCGCTCGATCTCGCCCTGCAGGGCGAGCATGGCGCGCAGCGCCTCGTCGGGCACCGACTTGCCGATGCGGAACGGCGAGAGGCCCAGCGCCTGGAAGGTCTGCCCGCGCATCGCTCGCTCGAGCGATATCTCCATGGCGGCACGCTCGTCGAGCGGCTCGGCCTCCAGCAGCGCGTCGACGGATGAGCCGACCGCCTTCGCGATCTGGCGCAGCAGGGTGAGCTTCGGCTCGCGCTTGCCCGTCTCGATCATCGACAGCTGGCTCGGCGCGCGTGCGACGGCCGCGGCGAGCTCTTCCAGCGTCATGCCGCGCTGGGTGCGCAGCTGCCGGATGCGCCGGCCGATCGTGAGCGCGTCGGCGTCGTCGGCGGCTCGATCTTCTGTGATCGTCATGGCCGGCAGTGTGTCACAGAAAGTGAAATATGCGCAAACTTCTCCGGCCTGATCCCCGTTCTAGCTCAAGAAATTCACGCACAGTGGTCTCACGTCCACCGCCATCGGATCAGAGGAGACCGACATGACCTTCCACGCCACCCCCGGCCAGCCGCCGCTGCGCGCCGGCGACCAGACCCAGACCGCCGTCGAGCTGGCCGAGATCTGGGAGAACGACCCGCGCTGGGACGGCATCGAGCGCGCCTACACCGCCGCCGACGTCGTGCGCCTCCGCGGCTCGGTCCGCGAAGAGCACACGCTCGCGCGCCGCGGCGCCGAGAACCTGTGGAATCTGCTGCACACCGAGGACTACATCCGTGCGCTCGGCGCCCTCACCGGCGGCCAGGCCGTGCAGCAGGTGCGCGCGGGCCTGAAGGCCATCTATCTCTCGGGCTGGCAGGTCGCCGCCGACGCCAACCTCGCCGGGCAGACCTACCCGGACCAGAGCCTCTACCCCGTGGGCTCGGTCCCGGCCGTCGTGCGCCGCATCAACAGCGCGCTGCTGCGTCAGGACGCGCTGGAGCACGCCGAGGGCGAGATCACCCGCGACTGGCTCGCCCCGATCGTCGCGGATGCCGAGGCCGGCTTCGGCGGCCCGCTGAACGCCTACGAGCTGGCACTCTCGCTCATCGACGCCGGCGCCGCCGGCATCCACTACGAGGACCAGCTGGCCAGCGAGAAGAAGTGCGGCCACCTGGGCGGCAAGGTGCTCGTGCCGGTCGCGCAGCAGATCCGCACCCTGAACGCCGCGCGGCTGGCCGCCGACGTCGCCGGGGTGCCGACCGTCCTCATCGCGCGCACCGACGCGTTGGCCGCCGACCTGCTCACCAGCGACGTCGACCCCCGCGACCAGGAGTTCGCGACCGGCGAGCGCACGGTCGAGGGCTTCTACCGGGTGCGGGCCGGCATCGAGCCGGTGATCGCCCGCGGTCTCGCCTTCGCCCCCTACGCCGACCTGCTGTGGGTCGAGACCGGCGAGCCCGACATCGAGCTGGCGCGCGAGTTCGCAACCGCGATCCACGAGCGGTTCCCGGGCAAGATGCTCGCCTACAACTGCTCGCCGAGCTTCAACTGGAAGCGGCACCTCGACGACGCGCAGATCGCGACCTTCCAGCAGGAGCTGGCGGAGCTGGGCTACAGGTTCCAGTTCATCACGCTGGCCGGGTTCCACGCGCTGAACCACTCGATGTTCGACCTGGCCAGCGGCTACGCCGAGCGCGCCATGAGCGCCTATGTCGACCTGCAGGAGGCGGAGCTCGCCGCCGAGACCCGCGGCTACACCGCCACCCGGCATCAGCGCGAGGTCGGCACCGGCTACTTCGACCTCGTCTCCACCGCCCTCAACCCCGACTCGACGACGCTGGCCCTGGCCGGCTCCACCGAGACCGCCCAGTTCCACTGAACCGACCCGAAAGGACACGGACATGACCACCATCGCCCCCACCACCGCTCCCGTCCGCACCGTCCCGGCCGCCCCCGAGATCGAGATCCTCGGGCGGACGGGCGACCGGTACGACGAGATCCTCACCCCGGATGCGGTCGCCTTCCTGACCGAGTTGCACCACCGATTCGCCGGGCGCCGCCACGACCGGCTGGCCGACCGGATGCGGCGCCGCTACGAGATCGGCAAGGGACACGATCCGCGCTTCCGCGAGGACACCGCCTGCATCCGCGCGAATCCCGACTGGTCGGTCGCCGGTGCCGGCCCCGGCCTGGAGGACCGCCGGGTGGAGATCACCGGGCCCACCGATCCGAAGATGACGATCAATGCGCTCAACTCCGGCGCGAAGGTGTGGCTGGCCGACCAGGAGGACGCCACGAGCCCCACCTGGGCGAACGTGATCGAGGGTCAGCTCTCGCTGCACGACGCGATCCGCGGACAGCTGACCTACACCTCCCCGGAGGGCAAGGAGTACGCGGTCACCGCCGCCGAGACGCCGACGATCGTGATGCGTCCGCGCGGCTGGCACCTGCCCGAGGCTCACATCCGCTTCACCGACCGCAGCGGCCGCACGACGGCCGCATCCGGGTCGCTGGTCGACTTCGGCCTCTACGCCTTCCACAACGCGCGGGCGCTGATCGACGGCGGCACCGGCCCGTACTTCTACCTCGCCAAGCTCGAGTCCAGCGAGGAGGCGAAGCTCTGGGACGACGTGTTCAGCTTCGCCGAGGAGCGTCTCGGCATCCCGCACGGCACCATCCGCGCGACCGTGCTGATCGAGACGCTGCCGGCCGCGTTCGAGATGGAGGAGATCCTCTACGAGCTGCGCGACCACGCCGCGGGCCTGAACGCGGGACGCTGGGACTACATCTTCTCGATCATCAAGAACTACCGCGGTCGCGGCGCCCGTTTCGTGCTGCCCGACCGCAGCGAGGTGACGATGACGGTGCCGTTCATGCGCGCGTACACCGAGCTGCTGGTGCAGACCTGCCACAAGCGGGGCGCCTACGCCATCGGCGGGATGAGCGCGTTCATCCCGAACCGGCGCGACCCGGAGGTGACCGCGCGCGCGTTCGAGAAGGTCGCCGCCGACAAGAAGCGCGAGGCCGGCGACGGGTTCGACGGCACCTGGGTGGCCCATCCCGACCTCATCCCCACCGCGCGGGCCGAGTTCGACGCGGTGCTCGGCGACCGGCCGAACCAGCTGGACCGGCGTCGCGAGGAGGTGAGCGTGACCGCATCCGACCTGATCGACGTGCACATCGGACGCCCGATCACCACCGCCGGCGTGCACGGCAACGTGTCGGTGGCGATCCGCTACATCGAGGCGTGGCTGCGGGGGCTGGGCGCCGTCGCGATCGACAACCTCATGGAGGATGCCGCGACGGCGGAGATCAGCCGCTCGCAGGTATGGCAGTGGGTGCACCAGGACCGCACCACCGACGACGGCACCGAGATCACGCGCGAATACGTCGAGGGACTGATCGCGCAGGTGCTCGAGGAGGTCACGCGCTTCGAGGGCGACCGGTTCGACGACGCCGCCGAGGTGTTCGAGGAGGTCGCGCTGCGCGAGGAGTTCCCGGCGTTCCTGACGACCGTCGCATACTCCCGCTTCCTCGCGGACGTCTGACTCCCCCGCGAGACCGCATCTGCCCGCCGAGACCTTGGGTGAACCCCACTCTCTCGGCGGGTAGATGCGGTCTCGTCGCCCGAGGCTTCCGCTCCCGCCTCATCGACGCGGACGCGGAAGAGCGAGGGCGCAGCCGGTCAGGTGGCGACGGCGAAGATGTCGAGCAGCGCCTGCGGCGCCATCGCCGCGCTCAGCGAGGGATCGACGAGACGCAGACAGCCGTCCAGCTCGACCGTGAACGATGCGCCGACGGGCGCGCCGCCGACCAGCGGGTGCGCGACCACCAGACGGGATGCGACCTCGCGGCAGGTGCCCGCACCGGGCGCCGCCGCGGCGACCGCGATCAGCGCCTCGCGGGCCTGTGCGGCGTCCAGCGTCCGCACGTCCTCGAACCACCCGACGCCCCCCGCCGAGACGGTGAGCGTGTCGCTCCCGTCCGCGGACGTGGCGGCCGGCACCGGCGGACGGTCGCCGTACACGCACAGCCGCATGCCGTCGACGAGCTCGGGGGCCGGAAGCGGGCTCGGCTCCCAGGGGACCAGCACGATCCCGTCCGGATCGGCGGTCGGAGCCATCGCCGACACGTCCGCGGAGGCGGCTTCGCCGGAAACCCCATCCCCGCGCTCCGGCGAGGCCGCCGACCCGGTCCCGTCCGGCAGCTCCTCGATCGCGGAGGCGAGCGCGAGCACCGAGGCCTGCGTGGCACAGCCGGCGGCGGTCGCGGCGGCCGACTCGCTCAACTGCCAGGGAGTGAAACGCTCGTCCGTGACGGTCAATCGGTCCAACGCGATCAGCGCATCGTCGGCTTTGGGCTGTCCGCATCCGGTCGACGGGAAGGCTGCCTTCACGAAGGCGCCGGCCGCATCCTCGAGCCACAGGTCGGGCGCGAGATACGCCACCGCTGCGCACGGACCGTCCGATTGCGGATCGCTGGGCTGGGCGAGGGCGTCGAGGAGGGGACCGAGATCGCCCTCGAACCGCGTCAGCAGCACGCCCGTCCAGGTTCCGACCTCGTCCTGCTGTGACGCGGAGGAATCGCAACGGTAGACGGCGATCGCCACGAACCCGTCGGGAACCCGGCCCGCATCGACGGTGCTGGTCCCTTCGGGGGCGCATTCCACCGCGTCCACCGGAACCGCCGGCGCACGGGGCGGAGCGCTCGCGCATCCGACGAGCAGAGCGAGCGCGAGGAGCGCACCGATCACCCCGATCCCCGTTCGCCGCACGCTCCCACGAAACCACGGTAGGTCGACGTCCTGTGTCCGGCGGCAACGGAGTCGTAACGATGCGCGCCCTGCGAGACCGCATCTGCCCGCCGAGACCTTGGGTGAACCCCACTTTCTCGGCGGGCAGATGCGGTCTCGCGCGGACAAAGGTCGGTGCGGGGGCGCCCGGCTACGCTCGTAGGGTGACCGAACGCGCCCCGCTGTCCCGCAAGCTGTCCGCCATCGCCGAGTCGGCGACGCTCAAAGTCGACGCCAAGGCCAAGGCTCTGCAGGCCGCCGGCCGGCCGGTGATCTCCTACGCGGCGGGTGAGCCCGACTTCGCCACACCCCAGTTCGCCGTCGACGCCGCGGCCGAGGCGCTGCGCGACCCGGCGAACTTCCGCTACACGCCCGCGGTCGGGCTCCCGGTGCTGCGCGAGGCGATCGCCGCCAAGACGCTGCGCGACTCGGGCCTGGAGGTCTCGCCCGCGCAGATCGTCGTCACCAACGGCGGGAAGCAGGCGGTCTACCAGGCGTTCCAGGCGGTCGTGAACCCGGGCGACGAGGTGCTGCTGCCCGCCCCCTACTGGACCACGTACCCGGAGGCGATCCGGCTGGCCGACGGCGTCCCGGTCGAGGTCTTCGCCGGCGCCGAGCAGGAGTACAAGGTCACCGTCGACCAGCTCGAGGCCGCCCGCACCGACCGTACCGCGGTGCTCGTCTTCGTCTCGCCGTCGAACCCCACCGGCGCGGTCTACACGGCCGAGGAGACCAAGGCGATCGGCGAGTGGGCGCTCGCCCACGGCATCTGGGTGCTGACCGACGAGATCTACCAGAACCTGGTCTACGAGGGCGCCCGCGCGGTCTCGATCGTCGAGGCAGTCCCGGAGCTCGCGAACCAGACGCTGCTGCTCAACGGTGTGGCGAAGACCTATGCGATGACGGGCTGGCGGGTGGGGTGGATGGTCGGCCCCGCGGACGCCATCAGGCTCGCCGCCAACCTGCAGTCGCATCTGACCAGCAACGTGAACAACATCGCCCAGCGGGCCGCGCTCGCGGCGCTGTCGGGCCCGCAGGACGAGGCCGAGCGGATGCGGCAGGCCTTCGACCGCCGCCGCCGGCTCATCGTCGCCGAGCTCGCGAAGATCCCCGGCGTCACGGTGCCGAACCCCCTCGGCGCCTTCTACGCCTACCCGGACGTCCGCGGCCTGCTCGGCCGCGAGTGGGACGGCGTCACCCCGACGACCACGCTCGAGCTGGCCGACCTCATCCTCGAGAAGGCCGAGGTCGCCGTCGTTCCCGGCGAGGCCTTCGGTCCCAGCGGCTATCTCCGCATGTCGTACGCGCTCGGCGACGAGGCGCTGCTCGAGGGCGTGCGGCGCCTGCAGCGCCTGTTCACCTGAGGCCGGGACAGACACGCTGCGCCGCGCGCGAGGCCGTACCCACCCATGGTGGCCTCGCGCGCAGCGCAGCGTGGGTCTCAGGCCGGGCGCAGCTGTGCCTGCGCCATCCGCACGATGTGCGGCGACGTGCGCGGGCCCAGCCACACCGTGCAGTGCACGGCCGCATCGCACGCCCACTCGGCGCACCATGCGTAGACGCCGACGGCGAGTCGCTCGCCCCGGCCGCGGATGGCGCAGGGCGACGGGTCGCAGGGCTGACGGTCACGGATGAGCCAGGTCACCGCCACGTGCTCGGGCACCCGCACCCGGTGACGCTGGATCGTCGCGAACGACTCGATCAGCATCGTCACGTGCGTGCCCTCCGGCACCCGCTCGGCGATCGCCACCATCGCCGGCACATCGTTCGCGTCGCCGGCGAGCAGCACCGCACCGGTCAGCGTGTCCCAGTCGGGCTCGATGAAGGAGTCTCCCGCCACATCCATGGATAAGACATTAGGTTAGCCTTACCTGCATTGCAAGGGGACGCCGTCATAGATCCACATCGACGAGAACCGGCTCCGGCTGCAGCAGCACGCCGGACTCCTGCTGCACCCGCTGCTGGATGAACCGTGCGAGCTCGGCGAGCTCGGCCGCCGTCCCCCGGCCCCGGTTGGTCAGCGCCAGGGCGTGCTTGCGCGAGACCGCGGCGCGTGAGCGGGGCAGCGAGAAGCCCTTGCGCACGCCGGCGTGCTCGATGAGCCACGCCGCACTGAGCTTGACGTCGGCGACGCGTGCCACCGGCGGCGGGACGTAGCCGTCGAACCTGTCCAGCGGGATCACGAGCACCGGGTCGATCTCGGGCTCCATCGGCCAGCGAGGGCAGTCGTCCGGCAGCGTCCGGGCGAACTGCCCGGAGACGATCGGGTTCTGGAAGAAGGAGCCCGCGGACCAGGTGTCCGGGTCCGCGGAGTCGACCAGCATCCCCTTGGTGCGACGCGTCGCGAGCACGTGGTCGCGGATCCAGGCGAGAGTCACCGCGGCGCCGGGCTCCAGGCCCAGGGCGGCGCGCAGCTGCTCGCCGCCGACGGGGGCGACGGCATCCCCCGCCTCGGTCAGCTCGAGAGTCACCGAGAGGATGACGGCGCGACGCGCCGGGACGGAGCCGTGATGATGCTTGAGGACGGAGGTGCGGAATCCGAGGCCCAGCTCGGCCGCCGGAACGGTCACGACCTCGTCGTCGTGCTCGTCGACGAGCTCCACCTCGACGAGCGTCTGGGCGATCTCCTGCCCGTACGCGCCGACGTTCTGCACGGGAGCGGCCCCGACGGTGCCCGGGATGCCGCTCATCGCCTCGATCCCGGCCAGTCCTCCGGTGACCGCGTACTCGACGAGGTCGTCCCAGCCGTGGCCGGCTTCGACCCGCAGCCTCGCCGTGCCCGGACGCGAGCCGGGAAGCCGTTCGATCCCGCGGGTGAGCACGCGGATCACTGTCCCCTCGAACGGCTCGTCGCCGACGAACAGATTCGAGCCGCCGCCCAGGACGAACCAGGACTCGCCGGTCGCCCAGACGCCCGCGAGCGCGGCGAGCAGCTCGTCGCGGGTGGCGGCGTCGATCATGTGCTCGGGCGCGGCGCCGGTGCGCAGCGTCGTGAGCTCCGCCAGCGGGATGGGTTCGATCTCGGGCATGTCAGAGCCTGGCGCGCACCTGTGCCTTGCCGAGCACGGTGGCGCCGGCGGCGGACACCGTCAGGTCGATGCGCACGCTCTCGTCGTCCACCGCGCCGATCTTCGCGACCACCGTGACGTCGGCGCCGGCCTCCGGGTCGACGACGACCGGGCGCGTGAAACGGACGCCGTACTCGAGGATGCGGCCGGCGTCGCCGAGCCACGGCACGATCGTCTCGACGGCGAGGCCCATCGTCAGCATCCCGTGCGCCAGCACGCCGGGAAGCCCCACGCGAGCGGCGACGTCGTCGCGATAGTGGATCGGGTTGAAGTCTCCCGACGCGCCGGCGTAGCGGACGAGCGACTCGCGCGTCAGGTGCACCTCGCGCTCGGCGATGACCTGCCCGACCTCGATGCCGACGGCATCCGTGGCGCTCATCGGTCGCTCCCCTCGCGACCATGTCCCATTTCGGCGTGGTCTGCGGGGTCTATACCGCGCCGAAATGGGACATTCACCGCGCCGAAGTGGGACATGGTCATTCGTCGCCCCCGATCAGCAGCACAGAGGTGGCCGTGACGACGTGCGCGCCTCCGGCATCCGTGATCTCGGTGTCGCTGGTGACCATCGCGCCCTTGCCGACCGCGCGTACCGCGGTCACGGCGATGCGGCCGGTCAGCTCGTCACCGGCGACGATCGGGCGGCTGTAGCGGAAGCGCTGCTCGGCGTGGATCGTGCGCTCCAGCGCGATGCCGGAGTCGGGCTCGGCGAGCAGCTGCTGCAGCGCCCGGTCCTGGATGACCATCGCGAAGGTGGGCGGCGCCACGACGTCGGCATAGCCGAGCGAGCCGGCGACGGCCGGGTCGGAGTGCTGCGGGTCGGTCGCGAACACGGCACGCGCGAACTCGCGCACCTTCTCGCGGCCGACGAGGTACGGGGGCGTCGGCGGGAAGTCGCGGCCGACCAGCTCGGGGTTCACAGGCACCGGGCCATCCTATCGAGCGGCTCTCGCGATCCTCCGGGCTCCGAGGGCCTTCCGCGCCATCTGGACGCCGATGAACACGAGGTAGGCGGCGAACAGGATGTTGCCCGCCAGCGGATCGACGAGGGTGGCGAGCCAGGCACCGAGGGCGGTCGTGCAGCACGCGGCGACGCCGACGACGATCGCCGCGACGAGGTCGACGTTGCGGCGCTTCAGGTTGCCGGCGGTGCCCGAGATCGCGGTCGGGATCATCATCAGCAGCGACGTGCCCTTGGCGAGCAGATCGCTCATGCCGAACAGCAGCATCAGCACGGGCACCACGACGATTCCGCCGCCGACGCCGATGAGGCCGGAGACGACGCCCGTGATCACGCCGGTGACCGCGAGAAGGCCGCCGTTGAGCCAGGTGACCGTGAACGCCTCGCCCCGCGAGGGGATCACGACGAACAGCATGACGATGACGACGGCCAGGAAGACGACGAAGCCCCAGCGGAGGGCGTTCTGCGACACGCGCGGCAGCAGCCAGGTGCCGATCTGCGCGCCGACGACGGCGCCGGCGGCGAGGATCAGCGCGGGGATCCACGCGACGCTGTCATGCACCGCATAGGAGACGACCCCCACGGCGGCGGTGGGGACGATCGCGGCGAGCGACGTGCCCGCGGCGAGGCGCTGGTCGAATCCGAGCAGCAGCACCAGCATCGGCACGATCACGGTGCCCCCGCCGACCCCGAACAGACCGGAGAGGAGGCCGGCGAGCAGGCCGATCCCGGCGCAGGCGAACAGGAATCGGGGGCTGCGCGTCACGCGCGCGACGGTCGAGGCACTCACTGTCCCGAGCCTACTCGCGGGCCGGATCCACCGGTGTGAACGAGGCCAGCGTCCCGCGCTTGAGCAGGGCGGATGCCGCAAGCGACCCCGCGACCGCGACGAAGATCGGCACCAGCAGGGTGAAGCCGGTGCCGGTGAACTCGACCACGAGCGCGATCGCGGTGAACGGCGCCCGCATGTTCGCGGCGAGGAACGCCGCGGCGGCGACGATGGCCAGGCTCGTCCCGTCGGCGCCGGGCCAGACGAGCGCCCAGAGCCCTGCGGCCGCCGCCCCCAGTGCGGCGCCGATCGCGACGGAGGGCTGCAGCGTGCCGCCGATCGCGCCCGCCCCGAGGGACGCGGCGGTGGCGAGGTACTTCAGCACGGCGAGCAGGAGCAGCATCCCGACGGGCTCGGTCAGGTCGAACCCGGCGGTCGCCAGCGCTCGGCCGTTGCCCAGGATGAGCGGGAAGAACACTCCCGCCAGGCCCACCGCGGCGAAGACGGCCGGAAGCACGATCAGCAGCTTCCAGCCGGTCGGCCGCCGCGGCGCCAGCCGTTTCGTGACGGTCAGGAAGCTCGTGGCGCCCAGGCCCATCAGCGGGCCGATGAGGAGGGCAGCCACCAGCAGCGAGGCGTTGACGCCGCCGCTGCCGAGCGTCACCTCGTAGAGCGAGTGGTCGCCCACGAGCGGGCGCGCGACGAGGGTCGCGATCGCGCTGACGGCGAGGGCGGTGACCGCCGCACCGATGGAGAACTCGCCGAGCAGGATCTCGACCGCGAACAGCGCACCGGCCAGCGGCACGTTGTAGACGGCCGCGAGGCCCGACCCCGCGGCGGAGGCGATGAGGATGCGGCGCCAGCGCGGCGTGAGCCGGAACCACGTGACGACCCTCGACGAGGCCATCGCCGACAGCTCGCGCGGGGCGACCTCCTTGCCGATCGACGCGCCGAGCCCGACCGAGACGACCTGCAGCACGGTGTCGACCAGGGTCTCCAGCGCCGGCATCCGGCGACCGTCGACGCCCTGCTCGACGCTGGCGATCGGCCGCCCGAACCGCCGGACGAGGTACCAGCCGACCGCGGCGATCACGCCCGCCGCGGTGACCGACACCACCGGCAGCCACATCTGCGCGGGCGCGGCGAGGCCGTCGAGGAAGTCGCCCTCCCCCTCGCCCCAGACCAGGTGCTCGACGGAGTGCACGATCCACACCAGCAGCAGGACCGCCAGGCCCGTCGCGAGGCCGACGACGAGGGTCGCGATGCCGATCCGCAGCAGGTGGCCGAATGCGGCACGACCACCGGAGAGGGCGGTGCGGCCGGTCGTCACGCTCCCACGTTACTGGGCCGACCAGCCCCCGTCGGACGCCAGGATCGCCCCGTTGATGTTCACGCCGTCGTCGGACAGCAGGAACGTGATGGAGGCGGCCAGCTGCTCGGCGGTCGCGACGGTCGGGATCTGCGCCTGGAACGGCTGCAGCCGCGCCTGCCCCGCCTCGGAGACGTGCGGGGGGAAGGGGATGCCGGTGGCGACCCCGCCGGGTGCGACCGCGTTGACACGGATCCCCGCCGGTCCGTACATGAACGCCGCGCTCTTGGTCATGCCGACCACGGCATGCTTGGAGGTCGTGTACGCGTTGCCGGATGCGTTGCCGCGCAGCCCCGCCTCGCTCGCGACGTTCACGACGGCGCCGCGTCCAGCGGCGACCATCGCCGGCAGCACCGCGCGAGTGAGCTTGAACGGGCCCGTGAGGTTGACGGCGAGGACCTTGTCCCACATCGCGTCGCTGGTCTCGGCCAGCGGGGAGAAGTCGTCGTTGATGCCGGCCACGTTGGCCAGCCCGTCGATCCGCTCCCCCGCGGCCGCCACGATCGCGTCGACGACCTCCTGTGCCGTGATGTCGCCGGTCACGGCGACCACGTCGGCATCCGGCAGCGAGGCCGTGAACTCCTCGAGCCTCGCCGCCGACACGTCGGTCGCGACCACCCTCCCGCCTTCGCGGGCGATGCGCGAGGCCGTCGCGCGTCCGATGCCGGACGCCGCGCCGGTGACGATCACGGTCTTCCCCGCGAAGCGGCCCGGCGTGACCTTCTCGGCCCAGGCACCGGACTCGGCCTCGTCGGGGATCACCCCGCCGTTGGCGCTGCGCACCAGGTCGTCGATCACCGACTGCGGCAGCTGACCCTGGCTCAGCGCCACCAGCTGCTGCAGCGGCAGTCCCTTGATGGGTGCCAGCGTCTCTTCGCTCGCACCGGACTGCGCCAGCAGGCCCCGCACGAGCTCGCCGCCCACCGGGTGCTCGAGCCAGTCACCGATCGAGCTGCTCGCGGTGAGGACCTTGTTCTCCGACATCGTCGCTCCTTGTCGTCGTCGCCATGCGGGAGTAGCTTATTCCCGTCCGGGAAATTCTATTCCGGTTCGGTCCGGCGGGCAATGGATCGGGGCGACCACGGAGAGGACGGATGCCGACATGACCGCAGCGGCAGACAGCCCCGCCGCCCGCCGTCGCGGGCGCGGCGAACGGGCCGGCCTGGACCGCACCGCGATCGTCGCCGTGGCGCGCGAGATGGATCCGGCGACGCTGACGATGCAGTCGCTCGCCGACGCCCTCGGCGTGGACCGCAAGGCACTGCACCACCACGTGCCGGGCCGCGACGGTCTGATGGAGCTGCTGGCCACCGACGCCTTCGCGCGCGAGTTCGCCCGCATCCGCATCGCCCCGGACGCCGACTGGCAGGACGCCTGTCGCACCTATGCCGCGGGGACGCGGCGGGCGCTCGTGGCCTCGGGCTCGCTCGCGCTGCAGTTCCACACGGCATCCGACGTCGCCGTGGCGGCCATCCGTCCCGCCGAGGCCGTGATCGAGCGGATGGTCGCCGCCGGCTTCGACGAGGTCTCCGCCGGGCGCGCGCTGCTCATGCTGACCACGATCGCGGGCGGCTTCGCCCGGGACGAGATCATGAGCGCCGGCAGCGGCGGCCATCCGCAGGTCGCGGAGTTCCGCGAGCTCATGGCCGCGCAGCATCCTGCCGGGCTCGATGTGCTGCGCCGGCTCGACGCGAACGGGTTCGAGGCGTTCAGCGACGAGCAGTTCGTCTTCGACGTCGAGGTGTTCCTCGCCGGGATCGCGGTCAGCGCAGGGTGCGGCGGGAGCTGATCTGCCCGGTGTCGAAGCCGAGCAGGTGGAGTCCGCCGTGGAACCGGGCGTGCTCGATCTTGATGCAGCGGTCCATGACCACCGTCAGCCCCTTCTCCTCGCCGTAGCGGGCGGCGTCCTCGTTCCAGATGCCGAGCTGCACCCAGATGGTCGGCGCGCCGACGGCGACCACCTCGTCGATGACCGCGGGGATGTCGCCGGGCTTGCGGAACACGTCGACGATGTCGGGGACCTCGGGCAGGGAGGCAAGGTCCGGATATGCCTTCTGCCCCAGGATCTCGGTCGCGTTCGGGTTCACGAAGTACACCCGGAAGTCGCTGGACTGCTGCAGGTAGGTGCCGACGAAGTAGCTGGAACGCGCCGGGTTGGGCGAGGCTCCGACGATGGCGACGCTCTTCGCCCCGCGCAGGATCCTCAGGCGCTCCTTGGCGCTCGGCCCCTCCCACGTCCGCTGCGAGCGCAGCAGCTTCGCCAGCGGCGAGGATGCCGGCAGCGCGCAGGTCAGCCCGTTCGCCAGTCGCGTCGATACGGTCTCTTCGATGGTCGTGTCGGTCATCACGTCGCCCACGTCGCTCACGTCGCTCACGTCGCTCATCATGCTCCTATGCTCCTATGCCTCCTGGGCGCGCTCGAGCGCCTGGTCGAGGTCGTAGAGGATGTCGTCGACGTCCTCGAGGCCCACGCTGATGCGCACCAGGCCGGGGAGCACGCCGCCGTCGATCAGCTGCTGCTCGCGCAGCTGCGCGTGGGTGGTGGATGCCGGGTGGATGACGAGGGTCTTCGCGTCGCCGATGTTCGCGAGGTGGCTGGCGAGGTCGACCGACTCGATGAAGGTGCGGCCGGCGGCGCGGCCGCCCTTCACCCCGAAGCTGAAGACGGCGCCCGGGCCCTCCGGCAGGTACTTGGCCGCCCGGTCGTGGTGCGGATGCTGCGACAGGCCCGCCCAGTTGACGAACTCGACTCGGGGGTCGGCGTCCAGCCATTCGGCGACGGCGCGGGTGTTCTCCACGTGGGCCTTCATGCGGTAGGGCAGCGTCTCGACGCCGAGCGCGAGCAGGAACGCGGAGTGCGGAGCCAGCGACGGCCCGATGTCACGCAGCTGCTCGGCCCGCAGCCGGGTGAGGAAGGCGTATTCGCCGAAGTTCCCCGACCACTCGAGGCCGCCGTAGCTCGGCACCGGGCCGGTGAACAGCGGGAACCGCTCGGAATGCCAGTCGAAGCGTCCCGACTCGACGACGACGCCGCCCAGGGTCGTCCCGTGGCCGCCGAGGAACTTCGTCGCCGAGTGCACGACGATGTCGGCGCCCCATTCGATCGGGCGGCACAGGTACGGGGTCGCGACGGTCGAGTCGATGATCAGCGGCACCCCGGCGGCGCGGGCGACGTCGGCGAGACCCTCGATGTCGGCGATCTCGCCGGACGGGTTCGCGATCGTCTCGGCGAAGATCGCCTTGGTCTGCCCGGTCACGGCGGCCGCGTAGTCGGCCGGGTCGGCGGAGGCCACGAACGTCGTCGCCACGCCGAAGCGGCGCAGCGTCACGTCGAGCTGGGTGATCGAGCCGCCGTAGAGGTTGGCGCTGGCGACGATGTGGTCGCCCGCCCCCGCCAGCGAGGCGAAGGTGATGAACTGCGCCGACAGGCCGCTCGAGGTCGCCACCGCGCCCAGTCCCTGCTCGAGCGAGGCGATGCGCTCCTCGAACGACGCGGTGGTGGGGTTCGCCAGCCGGCTGTAGATGTTGCCGTACTTCTGCAGCGCGAAGCGCGCGGCGGCGTCGTCGGTGTCATCGAACACGAACGATGCGGACTGGTAGATCGGGAGCGCGCGGGCGCCGCTGACCGCATCCGGGATGTTGCCGGCGTGGATCGCGCGCGTGCGGAAGCCGTATTCACGGTCAGCCATGGAGGGGGTGCCTTCGATTCGGGAGGAGGGGGCCTGACGAGCCTACATTCCGCCGTTCCGGGTCGCTCTCCGTGTGTCCTTTTCCGGCATTGAACTTCCGGCTCACACGGCTCGGGGGGAGAGGTCGGGCAGCGCGGGGATGCCGAAGTCATGGCGCAGCGCACTGCGTGCCGCCCACCACCCGCAGAGCCCGTGCACCCCGGGGCCGGGAGCGGACGAGGCCGAGCACAGGTACAGCCCCGGTGCGGGCGTGCGCCACGGGTCGGGGCGCAGCACCGGACGCCGCAGCATCTGCCACATCGTCGGCATCCCGGCGGAGATGTCGCCGCCCGGGTAGTTCGGATTGTGCCGGGCGACGTCGATGGCGGTGCGGGAGTGGATCGCGACGATGGTGTCGCGGAAGCCGGGAGCGAACCGCTCGATCTGCCGGATCACCGCCTCCTGCCGATCCACGTCGCTGCCGGCGGGCACGTGCGTATACGCCCAGAGCACATGCCCTCCCGCCGGCGCGCGGGTGTCGTCGAAGGCGGAGGGCTGCGACGCCAGCACGTAGGGGCGATCGGGATGCCGCCCCCGCGCGACGGCGTTCTCGGCCGCGGCGACCTCGGCGCGGGTGCCGCCGACGTGGACGGTGCCGGCCGCCGCCACCTCGGGATCCTGCCACGGCACCGGCGCCGACAGCGCGAAGTCGACCTTGGCCACCCCGTTGCCGTAGCGGAACCGGGCGAGGGCCGACCGATACGCCGGCGGCAGCTCGTCGCCGGCCAGCCGCAGCAGCGCCGCGGGGGTCGTGTCGAGCAGCCGCACCCGCGCGGATGGCAGGTCACGCAGCGAGGTCACCTCCGCGTCGGTGACGACCTCGCCCCCGTGGGCGCGCAGGTCGACGACCATCGCATCCGTGATCGCCTGGCTGCCGCCGCGCGGGATCGGCCAGCCGCGGGCGTGTCCGTAGGCGGCGAGCGCGAGCCCCGCGCCGGCGGCGCCGAGGCTGGGCAGGGCGGTGATGGTGTGCGCGGCGACGCCGGTCAGCAGGGCGGGCGCAGCCTGTTCCCGGAAGCGCAGGTTCCACAGCGGCGACCCCTGCTCGAGTGCCCGCAGCCCGAACACCGCGGCGACGAGCGGGTCCGGCGGCACACGCAGGAGGGATCCGCCGGTGAACTCGGCGACCGCGGCGGCATGCGCGGCGAGCGGTCGCATGAGCCGCGCATAGGCGTCACCGTCACGGCCGAGGCCCACGCGGGTGCGCTCCAGATCGCGATAGGCGACGGCGGCGCGGACACCGTCGAGCGGATGCGCGAAGGACGCCTCCGGCACCGCGAACTCGACCCGCTGCGCGAGACCGAACTCGCGGAAGAAGCGGGACTCGAACGCCATCGGATGCACCGCCGAGCACACGTCGTGCCGGTAGCCCGGCAGCGTCAGCTCGGTCGTGGCTGCTCCTCCGCCCGGCTGCGACGCGCGCTCGTACACGCGCACCGACAGACCGGCGCGGGCGAGCGTCACAGCCGCTGCCAGCCCGTTGGGACCGGCGCCGACGACGACCGCGTCGAGATCTCCGGTCACGGCGCTCCGCCCTCGGCGAGGTAGGCGAGCCGGCGCAGCGTCTCCGCGTTGCGCCGATGCAGCGGAAGATCGAGCAGCGCTGCGGGGATGAGCGCGCCGGGTCCGGCGACGGCGTGCTCCTGCAGGCGCACCACGCATCCCTCGCCGCGGGGTCTGACGTCGATGGTGACCTGCGCCTCGCCCAGCGGCCGGCCCTTCGCACGGAGTACGACCCGACGCGGCGGGTCGTACTCCCGCACGGTCGTCGCATCGTCGATGAGGAGCGGCCAGACGCCGAACGAGTGATGCAGCCGTGAACCCGGCCGAGGCCAGTCGTCGGCGACGTCCCGCATCCGCGACGCCCCGACCACCCATGCCGGATACAGCCACCCGTTCGCGATTACCCGGAAGACGTCATCCGGAGTACACGTCATCCGCCGGGCGTTCCGCGCCATGATCGGGTTCCTCTCCTCGCGTGCATCCACGCTAGATGCCCGCGCGCCGGCGCGCACGGGCCTTGCCGGGTGATGCGCCTCCCGCTAGCGGCACCCCTCTTGCCCGTGAGGACGGGACGCGTACGGTGGGCCGCATGCAAGGGTTCGCGGCGGTCGACTTCGAGCTCGCGCGGCAGGTGCTGCAACGCGGCATCGCGGCGCTGTACCTGATCGCGTTCGTCTCGACGCTGAACCAGTTCCGCCCGCTGACCGGCGAGCGCGGGCTCCTTCCCGCGCCCGATCTGCTGGCGTGGGCGGCGGGGTCTGCGGCACGGGCGCGGATGCTGCGCCCCACCCTGTTCCGTCGCATCCGCTACACCGATCGGCGCCTGGTGGCGCTGTGCGTGGCCGGCATCGTGATCGCCGCGGCCCTCGTGCTGGGTCTGCCGCAGCTGACCGTCCCGTGGGCGCCGATGGGGTGCTTCCTCGCGCTGTGGTTCGGCTATCTGTCGATCACGAGCATCGGGCAGACGTTCTACGGCTTCGGCTGGGAGATGCTGCTCGTGGAGGCCGGGCTGCTGGCCGCGTTCCTCGGGTCGGGCGACCAGCCGCCGCCTGCGGTCGTGATCGTCCTGTTCTGGTGGCTCCTGTTCCGGCTGGAGTTCGGCGCCGGGATGATCAAGATCCGCGGCGGCCGGGAGTGGCGCGATCTGACCGCGCTGACCTACCACCACGAGACCCAGCCCATGCCGGGACCGTTCAGCCGGCGGGCGCACCTCCTGCCTCGCTGGTTCCACCGCGTCGAGGTGGTCGGAAACCACTTCGCGCAGCTCGTGGTGCCGTTCTTCCTGTTCGCGCCGATCCTCTCGCTCTGGGTGCCCGGATCGGCGCCGGTGATCGTGGGCGATGTCGCAGCGGCGATCGTGATCGTGACGCAGCTGTGGCTGGTGGCGACGGGCAACTTCGCGTGGCTGAACTGGGCGACGATCGTGCTCGCCTTCGCTGCGGTGGGGATTCCGGGCGCCACGGGCGCAGCATCCGCCCCGCCCTGGACCATCGACGGGCTGACCCTGCCGTGGCTCGTCGTGACCTGCGCTGCGGGGGCCGGGTTCGCGGTGCTCAGCTGGCCCGCGCTGCGCAACCTCTTCGCCCGGCGACAGCTCATGAACGCGAGCTTCAACCGCTGGCAGATCGGCAACGCCTACGGCGCCTTCGGGACCGTCACGAAAGAGCGCATCGAATACATCGTGGAGGGGACGATCGACGAGGACCCGGATGCCGCCGAGTGGCACGAGTACGGCTTCAAGGGGAAGCCGGGCGAGCCCCGCCGCCTCCCGCCGCAGATCGCGCCGTACCACCTGCGGCTGGACTGGCTGATGTGGTTCCTGCCGCTCGGGGCGCCTCTGGACGAGTGGTTCACGACGTTCCTGCTCCGGCTGCTGGAGGCCGACCCGCCGACGCTGCGACTGCTGCGCACCGACCCGTTCGGGGGTGAGCGCCCGCGATGGGTGCGCGTGGTGACGTACCGGTACCGCTTCGCGACACGGGCGCAGCACCGCGCCGACGGAGTCCGCTGGGTGCGGGATCGCCGTCGCGTGCTGGTGCGACCGGTCCGGCTGCCCGGCTAGCTCGGGGACGCGGCGCGTTCGGCTCCCTCGACGAAGCCTCGAAGACGGAGCTCCTCCAGACCGTCCGACCATGCCGCTCGTCGCGCTCTGGGCGCCGCGAGCGGGACGACGAGCAGTTCCTGCTCACGGTCGGACTCCAGGAAGGAGACGATGCTGTAGTGCAGCTCGCGGAACCGCTCCTTGAAATCTTCGGCGACCAGGGCGAAATCGTCGAAGGCGGCCCTTTCGAGGATGAACTGGGATTCCGGATCCCGCCGGATCTTGTCCAGCGGCACCCCGCTGCACGAGAGATCCACGAATCTCGCCTCGGAGATGTCGAGCGCCCAGTCCGTGTGCTCGTAGAAGTCCCGCCGGGCCTCGGCGAACGCGTCCAGCACGTCGGCGTCCTTGAAGAACGCCGACGGCGCGGTGTTGATGTTGATCTTCCCCACCTTCCCGACGAGTGTGACGCGTCGGAAGAAAGCCGACCAGATCGAGAGGGTGGGGTTCGTCGTCAACCCGTCGACCACGACGTCCTGGAACAGGCATGGGCCGATCTCGGAGTCGGTCACCCGGCAGCCGGAGAGGACGACGTCGCGCACCAGGCTCATCCGCTCCGGGCTCTTGACCAGCGACAGGCCGCAGTTGTCGAACTCGCACCCGTCCAGGCGCACCGACTCGTAGACGCCGCCGCCGCGATCGAACTCCATCGTCCATCGCGCGTTCTCGACGGTTCTCACGAGCCGCCGTGATCGCCGGGGTCGGGAGCATCGGCCCGTGTCACGTCGCGCAGGAGCCGGGCGGTGGCGGCGGCGTCCAGCCGGTGCCCGACCGACTCGGGCATGGAGACGAACTCCGCATGCGGGATCTCGCTCGCCAGTCGCTCGGCCGCAGCCCGCAGGAACGGGAAGGTCTGCACCCCGCACAGGACGGTGACCGGCATCGCGACCGAGAGCATGTCCGCGGTGGGGGTCGAGACGTCGCGGGTGAGCGTCGCGTCGTAGACGGTCGACTGCGCGAGCGGCACCAGTGCCGCGAACAGGTCGCTCCCGCGGATCTGCTCGACGACCTCGTCCGGCAGCCCGATGGCCTCCCGCTGGAACAGCAGCACGGCATCCGCCTCGCGACCGTCGTCCACGAGCCGCTGCAGCCGCTCGGGAAGCGCGGGATCCGGTTCGTCCTCACCGAAGCGGAACGGCGGCTCGGAGAGGAACAGGTGCGCCATCGGCACGCCCTCGGCCGCAGCCAGCAGCGCCAGCACGGCGCCGGACGAGTGACCGATGACGACGACGCCGGGGCCGGCCGCGGCGGACACGGCGGCCAGGTCCTCCACCTCACGGTGCGGGTCGACGGGCGGGGTGTGTCCGCTGCCACCCCGGGCGCGGCGGTCATAGGTGATCGCGCGCATCCCGGCGGCGGCGAGCTGCTCCGCGAGGGGCGCCGCGTCCTGGGCGGTCGAGAACGCGCCGTTGACGATGACGACCGGGCGGCCGTCACCGTCCTCGTGGACGGCGATGCGCGTGCCGTCCGCGGATGTCACGGTGTCCATGCGCCCATCGAAGCAGCGTGGTCGCCGCCCGGCAAGACGTGTGGCTCAGCCGGGCGCTCACCCCACGTGCAACGGGTGGGTGCGCTCGAGCGCCGCGCCCTCGACGTCCACGTCGGGCAGGATCCGGTCGAGCCATCTCGGCAGCCACCACGCAGCGTTCCCGAACAGGTGCAGCAGCGCCGGGGTGAGCACCATCCTCACCACGAAGGCGTCGAAGAGCACGCCGATCGCCATGCCGAAGCCGAGCGGGCGGATCATCGACATCTCCGAGAACACGAAGCCGCCGAACACCGACACCATGATGATGGCGGCGGCCGTGACGACGGCCCGGCCGTTGCGCAGGCCCGCGACCACCGCCGACCGCGCCTTCATCCCGTGCGCGTAGGCCTCGCGCATGCCGGAGACGAGGAAGAGCTGATAGTCCATGGCCAGGCCGAACAGCACGCCCATGATGATGATCGGCGCGAAGCTCAGCACCGGCCCCGGGTCGTGGACGCCGAAGATCGCCGACAGCCACCCCCACTGATAGATCGCGGTGACCGAGCCGAGCGCCGCGAACAGCGAGAGCACGTATCCTGCGGTCGCGATCACCGGCACCAGGATCGACCGGAACACCAGGATCATGATCAGCAGCGACAGGCCGATGACGACGACCAGGTAGACCGGCAGGGCGTCCGCGATCTTCGCGGAGACGTCGATGTTCGCCGTCGTCGTGCCCGCGACGCCGAGCTGCACGTCCCCGTCGAGCGGGGACAGCCCGCGCAGGTCGTAGACGAGCTGCTCGGTCGACTCGCTCGACGGACCCTCGGCGGGCACGACCTGGAAGGCGAAGATCGTGCCGTCGTCCGAGACGGCGACAGGTGCCGCCGCGACGACGCCGTCCTGCGCCATCAGCGTCGTGACGATGTCGGCCTCGGTCGAGGTCTGGTCGTCGTCCGCCACCGCCTCGGGGAAGGTCGCGACCACGAGCAGGGTGCCGTTCATTCCCGCGCCGAACTTCTCGGCGACGGTCGTGTACGCCTTGTACTGCGTCGAGTCGGTGGACGCCGACGAGCCGTCCGGCAGCCCCAGGCGCATCGACAGCGCGGGGATCGCGATCACCAGCAGGGCCACGACGGCGATCCCCGCCTGCAGCATGGCACGGCCGGTGCGCATGGGCTTCGGCGTGTACGGCGCGTGGTCGGGGTGACCGATGCGGGTGCGGGCGCGACGGCCGAGCACGCGCAGCTTCATGATGCCCAGCAGCGCCGGGGTCAGGGTGATGGCCACGAGCACCGCGATCGCGACGCAGATCGCCCCGACGGTGCCCATGACGCCCAGGAACGGGATGCCGGTGACGTTGAGGGCCAGCAGCGCCACGATCACCGTGGTGCCGGCGAAGACCACGGCGTTGCCGGAGGTGCCGTTGGCCAGTCCGATGGACTCGGGCACGGCCATCCCCGCCAGCAGCTGTCTCCGGTGCCGGTTCAGGATGAACAGGGCGTAGTCGATCCCCACGGCCAGACCCAGCATGAGCCCGAGCACGGGCGTGACCGAGGCCATGTCGACGACGCCCGAGAACGCCATGGCGCCGGCGACGCCCACGCCCACGCCGATGAGCGAGGTGATCAACGGCGTGACGGCGGGAAGGAAGGCGCGCAGCATGACGACCAGCACGAGTGCGGCGATGATCACGCCGACGATCTCGCCGACCCCGATCAGACCGTCGATCGACTCGGCGATGGTGGCCGAGTAGGTGACCTGGACGCCGTCGATGCCGGCGTCGTCGAGCATCGCGGCGATCTGCGTCTTCAGGTCGCTGGAAAGGCTGTACTGGTCCTCGGTGAACGCGATCGTGCCGACCGCGGCCGTGCCGTCGTCGGAGACGGTCTGGATCTCGCTCGCCGCGTCCAGCAGCGTCTGACCGTCCGCGACCTGCTGCGCCTGTGCGTCCAGCGCGGCCTGGCCTTCGTCGATCGTCGCCTGCTGCGCGTCGAACTGCGCCTTGGCCGCATCGTAGGCGCCGGCGGCCTGCGCCTGCGCGATCGCGGCATCCAGCTGCTGCTGACCCGCGTCGATCTGCGCCTGTGCCGCATCGATCTGCGCCTGCGCGTCTGCGAGCTGCTGCGCCTGCTCGTCACGCTCGGCGTCCGTGTCGAACGGGTTCGAGGTGGCCGCCACGCCGTCGACGGCGTCGACCTCGTCGAGCAGATCCGCGATCGCGGACTCCTGCGCCTCGGTGAAGGCGTCGCCGTCGGTCGTGAACACGACGGTCGCGGTCGCGCCGGCGAGGTCCGGCATGGCCGCGGCGAGCTCGTCGCTGACCCGCTCGGTCTCCGTGCCGGGGATCGAGAAGCTGGACGCCAGCGTGCCGCCGAACGCCGCATACGCGCCGCCGGCCAGGCCCAGCACGACGATCCAGCCGACGAGCACGATCCAGGCGCGGCGGGCGGCGAGACGACCGAGACGGTAGAGGAGGTTGGCCACGGCGAACCCTTCGCGGAGAGATGGATGTGGGGCACATCGGCGGGCCTGCTCAAATTTATCCGACAGATGTCGGTGAAACCGGCGGAGCGCGTGATTCACAGCAAACGGTCGGGCACGCCCCGCGGGCTGCCAGAATCGCGGTATGGATCCTCGAGCCGCGCGCACGCGCCAGAGCCTGCAGGACGCACTGCTGGCGCTCGCGCGGGAGCGCCCGTTGGACGAGATCACGGTGGGCGACCTCGCGGAGCACGCGGGCGTGAACCGGTCGAGCTTCTATCAGCACTACTCGGAGAAGGAGACGCTGCTCGCCGATGCGCTCGAGCAGGCGCTCGACGAGGTCTCGGAGCAGCTCTTCGCGCGCGGTGCGCTCACGCCCGAGGGGATGCCGCACGAGCTGCAGTCGTACCTGCAGCATCTCGCCGCCAACGCCTCGCTGTACCGGCGCGTGCTGGGCGAGCACGGCTCCGCCGTCGTGACCGCACGGCTGCGCCGGAGGGTGGAACGGATCGTCTCCGATGCGGTCGGCGCGACCGACGCCCCCGCCTTCGACGGCATCCCGCTCGACGTCGTCGCCGCGGGCCTGGCCGGCACGGCGATCGGCGTCATCACGGCTTGGCTGGCGCTCGAGCCGCTGCCGCCGGTGGACGTGGCGGCGGACTGGCTATGGCGCGTGCTCACCGGGCCGGGCGCACCCGGTGGGGAGGCCGGCCGATGAGCCCGCGCCGGATCCCCGCCGCGATCGATGGCGCCGTGCTGATCGCCGGCAACGCCGACGACGTGGTGGCCGCGCTCACCGCCGCCGCGCGCCGCGACGGCGTGGTGCTCGTCGACCCGCACGCCGAAGCGGCCCAGAGGCGTGCGATCGTCGGCATCGCGGCGGTGCGCACGCCGTCGCGCTCGACCCTCGCCGGCGGCATCCGCACGCTCGACGAGCACGCCGCGCTGCTCGAGCCCGATGCGGCCCGCCTGGTCATCGCGGTGCGACAGAAGCTGACGATCACGCCCGAACGGCTCCTCGGACCGCTCGTGAACGAGATCCTGTTCCAGGTGTCGGTCGCCACCGGCGGCCTCGAGGGCGCCCGCCGGCTGCGTCGCGCCCGCGCGCGGTTCGGCGCGGCGCTGCTGGACGCC